>CAYGQZ010000069.1:9590-11846 GCA_964352055.1 uncultured Rhodobacterales bacterium | reverse complement strand
ATGCGCACGGACCATTGCGGCTCAAAGAGCCCCGCCCGCGCCACACCCAAGACCACTTCGCGCATGACCGTGGGATACAGCACATTGGCGTCGATCAGTATTTTCATAGGCGGAAAAACAGCGCCTTGAGATAGCCGCTTTCGGCCAGTTGCGGCAACAAGGGATGGTCCGGCCCGGCAAAGCTGGTGTGGATCAGGGCAGGCCGTCGCCCTGCCCGTCCGATCCCGCGCAAACAGGCCCCGCGAAACTTTTCCAGATCAGCGGCATGGGAACAGCTGCACAGCACCAGAATGCCACCCTCGGCCACCAGTGCAGCCGACAGGCGCGCAACCCGTTCATAGGCGCGCAATCCCGCATCCAGGGCAGGCCGTGCCGGCGCAAAGGCAGGTGGATCACAAACCACCAGATCAAACTGCGCGCCGTCCTCGCCCAGACTGGTCAGAACGTCGAACGCATCGCCCTGCCGGGCCTCGAACCGGTCTGCGGCCTCCATGGAAGCGGCCCCATGTGCGGCCAGATCCAATGCAGGCGCAGATCCATCGACACAGAGCACCGAAGATGCCCCGCCCGCCAATGCCGCCAGCCCAAAGCCGCCCACATGGGAAAACACATCCAGCACGCGCGATCCTTTGGCGAGATTGCTGGCAAAGGCATGATTGGGCCGCTGGTCATAATAAAGCCCGGTTTTCTGCCCGCCCATCAGGTCCGCCATATAGATGGCCCCGTTCATGGGCACCGGAACCGGCCCGTCAGGTGCTGCGCCCAGAACCACCACACTCACGTCATCAAGGCCCTCAAGACTGCGCGCGCGCCCGCTCGCGTTCTTGATGACGCAGGTCGCACCCGTCACCTCTGCTGCGGCAGCGGCCAGCATATCAATCCGCTCATCAGCCCAGGCCGCGTTGGGCTGGACCACCAAAGTGTCGCCAAACCGGTCGATCACCACCCCCGGCAAACCGTCCGCCTCGGCATGCACCAACCGATAGAACGGCGCATCAAACAAGCGGGCCCGCAGGTCCAGCGCGCGGGCCAGCCGTGCGGCAAACCATGCCTGATCCACCTGCGCCTCCGGGTCGGTGTCGATCATGCGCGCAAGGATCTTGGACACCGGGTTGACGGCCACCAGCCCAAGCGGGTTCCGGTTTTCGTCCTCCAGCACGGCAAGTGCGCCGGCAGGCAGCTTCTTGGTGCGCCGGTCGGTCACGATCTCGTTGGCGTAGCACCATGGAAAGCCGTGACGGATACGACGCGCATCGGTCTTGGGGCGCATGCGAATGATTGGGCGGGCGTCATCTGACGAAGGAAGGGGGGCTGTCATAACGCATTCCTGTAATTCGTTCAGAAGGTCTGCGAAAGCGCAGAATTGGCGGATTGCGCAAAGGCAGCCGGGTTTCCGGTTTCGGTGCACCCAGGTGTATTTCATAAACGCAGGGCGTTCGGATAACCCGGGTCGGACGTGGCGTGTCAGGCGCGGCACATGTCATGGGAACAGAAACCTCACTCTTTCAATGACCTGGCGCGCACAGCTCACTCAAACACTGGGTCAATTTGGTCTTTGGCGCGACCGCCAACCGCCGCGACGGCGTGGTTTGGCCATACGGTCCCGGCCTTCCTGCAACACCTGCGTCATCGGATGCTCCGGATGGTCGGCGCTGTACCGGGTCAATATATCGGCAATGGTCTCAACGGCATCGCGCCCGTCCGGCAGGCTCAGCGCCCAATCAAGGAAAATCGTACGGCACTCCGGCTTGGTGATGCCATCTATGCGGTAAGCCTCAAAGATCAACCCCTTGGGATCGTCTGCACTGCCCTTCTGGATCATGGCGTTCCATCCTGACCTGGCGCGCCCACTGCCGCGCTGATTATCCCACCTGACGCTGCCGCCATGTTTTGCAAGGTCGCCTCGGCCTCATCGATACTGTCCACACCCACGGCACGCACCAAGACAGCCTGCCCGCTTGTGCCCACGTCCTGCGGATTGACCGGGCCCACCGTCAACAACCGCGCCGCCATCTGTACGCGGAACATCATGGCGTAGGTTTGCATCAGCGTTTGCGCATCCGCGGCGTTCAGCAGTCCCGCAGCGACAGCCGCCTCAAGCCCGGCCTCAACGTCACGCGCGGACGCCCCCCGCAGCACCAGCCCCGCCTGTGCCAGAAGTTCTATATCCTGCAAACGTCCCGGTCCCAGTTTCGCGTCCCACACGCCTTGCGGGGCTTTGGCCGCCGCGATCCGGGCCCGCATGTCACGCAAATC
>CAYGQZ010000069.1:3259-9490 GCA_964352055.1 uncultured Rhodobacterales bacterium | reverse complement strand
GGCGATGTGCCCACGATGTCCACAAGCAGATCGACCAGTGTCGGGTTCGCCTCAAACAGCGAAAACAACTGCACCCCCGCAGGCAAGCCGGACAGAAACCCATCAAAGGCGGCCAGTGCCTCAACCGGTTTGGCCGTCTCGGCAAAGCGCGCCAGCAGCATCGGCTCGATCCGGTCAAAAAGAGCGGCCCCTCTTTCACTGCGCAGCGCAGGATAGCTGCGCCACCGGGCCTGCATCGCGGGGTCTAATCCTACCACTTCGGGAACGGCTTCGGCGCTGCCGGGCGCAAAGAACCCTTCGGTTTCGGCATGAACCTCTTCGAGGCGCGCCTTGAGGTCCGCCTCCAACGCTGCGCGTTCGGTTCCCATCATCGCCGCCAGCCGTTCGAACCCTGTTGTGCTGGTGGGCAGGTTATGGGTCTGGGCATCGCGCACCATCTGAACCCGGTGTTCAACCGTGCGGGCAAAGCGGTAATGATCGCTCAACCGAGCAGCCAGATCATCCGGAATCCAGCTCTTTTCGGCCAGACAGCGCAAGCCCGGCACCGTGCCACGCACCCGCAAGCCCGGATCGCGCCCCCCTGCAATCAACTGACGGGTCTGGGTAAAAAACTCGATCTCGCGGATGCCACCCCGGCCAAGTTTCATGTTGTGACCCGGAAGCGTGATCGGCCCCCCGGTGCCTTTATGCGCCCGAATGGCAAGGCGCATGTCATGCGCGTCCTGCACGGCGGCAAAGTCCAGATGACGCCGCCAGACAAAGGGGCTGAGTTCGGTCAGAAACGCCTCACCGGCCTTTATGTCTCCGGCACAAGCGCGGGCTTTGATGAAAGCAGCCCGCTCCCACGTCCGTCCAAGGCTTTCGTAGTACCGCTCTGCCGCCCCCATCGACAGCACGACCGGGGTCACAGCCGGATCGGGACGCAAACGCAGATCCGTGCGAAACACGTAGCCGTCGCCCGTCAGGTCACTCAAGATGGCGCACATATCCTGCACCGCCTTGACGCAGGCCTTGCGGATGGTCATGAAATCGTCCGGATCGTGCCGGGTCTCGTCAAACAGACAAATCAGATCGATGTCCGAGGAATAGTTCAATTCGAACGCGCCCATCTTGCCCATGGCCAGAACCACGAGACCCACATCCTGTGACGGCAGTTTGCCGCGCTTGACCTGAGTGGCCAGCCCGGCAGACAGGGCCACTTGCGTCGCCATGTCCGCCAGTTGCGTCAGCGTGGTTGTCACCTGCTCAAGGCTCCAGACGCCGCCCAGATCGGCCAATGCGACCAAAAGAGCCGCCCGGCGTTTGACCTGACGCAGGGTCGCTTTCAGGTCAGGCACATCCGGGTCCGGCGGGGTCAGTATGACAGACAAAGCGCCATCCGGGTCGTCCAGTGCCGCAGGCAACCACGCGGCCTCGCGCTGGACAAGTCCGGCAAGGTACGGGCTGCACCCCGCCGCCCCCATCACAAGTGCACGCAGGTCGCCCGACAGGTCAGGGACAAGTTCTGCGGCCTCCGTTCCCCGTTCAGGGTTGAACGGGCGGGGCAGTCTGGTCAGATTGCGGGCAAAACTCATGCCCTACCATCCGAGTGCTTCCATTCGGCGTCAATGCCTCTTGTGAGGTCAGATCATTGCCGCCATAATTGACGGGTTTTATGGCCCTTAAAAGCATGCGCCAAAGATATGAGGTGGGTCCCAAGGTTTTAGGTGTTGAGTTCCCACGCATGTTTAAAGAATTTCCGAATGGTTGGTGGATTTTACCAGGTGTGTTGCTCGGGTCGTTTATCTGGTTGCTTTTGATTTGCCTTGTGGTGCGCGCTCTTTTCGCACCCGATCATTCCGATGTGCAAGAGTTGGCAACGCAATTGGAGATCATACTGGCGGCCATTCTTGTAGGGCACATTGGTATCTGGTCATAAAAAGCCTTGTGGTGCGCCAGATGATGCACATCAGCAAACGACGCGCGACACATTGCGCTTGGGTGCCGGCAAATCGGCTGGGTTCGGCGGGTACATCCTCTGATTTTCAGTTTCCCTACACCGTTTGCGTACGATAACGCTGCCGTCAAGCCCTCGGTCGGGCAGATTTTATTCCGCCCAATATATTGTTTTAATTTCATTATTTGATTTTATGTAAAAATCGTTCACATTACCCCTTGCGAAACAGGAGACAAGTGCCGATCTAGGTAATGTGAACGACATTCACATCCAAAACCGTCACCGGGGCAATCACCCCCAATCATCGAAAGGTTCAGAAATGACGTCCATGTCCCAGACCGCCCCGGCACAGCACAACGCGCGTGGTTGGTTTTCCAAGGCCGAACACTGGCTCGACGAGAAAGGCAAAGGCGCCTGGATCGCAGCCATGGTTCTCGGTTTCATCTTCTTCTGGCCCGTCGGGCTGGCCCTTCTGTTCTACATGATCTGGAGCAAACGCATGTTTTCAAAATCCTGCAGCACCCGCCAAATGGGGCGTCACATGACCACGATGCGGTCCACGGGCAATGCCGCCTTTGACAGCTACAAGGCCGACACATTGCGTCGCCTGGAAGAAGAGCAGCACAGCTTTGAGGCTTTTCTTGAGCGTTTGCGCGAAGCCAAGGACAAGTCGGAATTCGACCAGTTCATGGATGAGCGCGCGACAGCTGCCAAATCCGAAAACCAATAAACCCTCCCATGGCCCCGGACATCCGGGGCCAATTTTCCTTCCTTCGGAGCCTCTGAGATGAACCTCGCCGACCCGGTCACCCAGCCACAATTCTACAAGGACGTGGCAGGCAAGCGATTGCTTGCCTGGATCGTAGACACGATCGTAATCCTGATGATGTCCATGGTCGTTGTGCCCTTCACGGCATTTGTAGCGCTGTTTTTCTTTGTCGGGCTCTTCGCCGTTGTCAGCTTTGTGTATCGCACAATCACCCTCGCGACAGGCTCGGCGACCTGGGGCATGCGGCTGATGGCCATCGAGATCCGCGACGCATCCGGCGCAAGGCTCGACCTGTCTGGCGCATTCCTGCACACTTTGGGGTATACGATCAGCTGGGCAGTGGCGCCGCTGCAATTGGTTTCGATCGTTTTGATGGCGACATCCGCCCGTGGTCAGGGGCTGACCGACATGGTCATGGGAAGTGCCGCACTCAATCGGCGCGCCCGCGCCTAGGGTGATGAATGCACTCTTGCCAGTTGGTTTTCTCTTGATATCATTGTCCAAATAGGTCGAAATTTCCCAGGACCCTGATGCGCCATTCGCTTCCCCTTGCACCGCAGTTCTACGTGACTGCGCCGCAGCCCTGTCCATATCTGGACGGGCGGATGGAGCGTAAGCTGTTTACAGCACTGCAAGGCGACAATGCGGAAAAACTGAATGATAGCCTCAGCCAGCAAGGCTTTCGGCGCTCGCAGAATGTGCTCTACCGTCCCTCTTGTGCGGATTGCTCGGCCTGCCTTTCGGCGCGGATCGACGTGTCAGCCTTTCGTGCGACCAAAAGCCAGCGCCGGGCCGAGAATCGCAACAACGATCTGGACCGTCGGGCCACGTCTCCCTGGGCCACCGAAGACCAATATGCATTATTTCGCGCCTATCTCGACAGTCGGCACGCGGATGGCGGCATGGCGGATATGGATGTGTTCGAATTTGCAGCCATGGTCGAAGAAACACCCATTCGCAGCCGTGTCATCGAATACACCGACAAAAGCTCAAACGACCTGATCGGCGTCAGCCTCACAGATGTGCTCAGCGACGGGCTGAGTATGGTTTACAGCTTTTACAGCCCGAATGAACCGCGCAGATCGCTTGGCACGTACATGATCCTCGACCACATCAAGATCGCGCAGGAAGCCGATCTGCCCTATGTCTATCTGGGGTATTGGGTGCCGGGCAGCCAGAAGATGGGTTACAAATCCAAATTCTCGGGGCTCGAGGTCTATCTGGGTGGACGTTGGCAAAGCATGACTGACCCAGAGAACTTCCACCCGGACACACATCCGCTGTCCACGGATCCGATTGCGGAACAGGTGGCAAACATCTCGCTGCCCGACATACGCCCAACCACCTGACATTCGGGCCAAACGCCGGAACGATCAGAAAGGGCGCACAACGCCCTTGCCTCTTGCGTGATTGTGCTTTCAGCGTTCCAAAAAATACTCAAGAACGGCCTATCAAGGACACGCGCATTTGTCCTTCTTCAAACGCATAAGGGCGGCCATCAGGGCCGCCCTTATGATTCAAGAGAACCGGATCAGTTCGGGATCAGATCCGGAATCAATGTCACAATACCCGGGAAGGTCCAGAGCAAGCCGAGCCCGGCCACCTGGATCAACACGAACGGGATGATCCCGCGGTAGATATGGCCCGTCGTAACCTCTTTGGGCGCGACCCCGCGCAGATAGAACAGCGCAAAACCAAAGGGCGGCGTCAGGAACGACGTCTGCAAGTTGACCGCGATCATGATCGTCACCCATTTGGGATCAAAGGTGCCGCCATAGATGACCGGCCCCACGATCGGGATCACGATGTAGATGATTTCAAGGAAGTCGAGCACAAACCCAAGCACGAACAGAACCAGCATCACGATCAGAAAGACCGTGAACTCGTTGTCGAACGACTTCAGGAATTGCTGGATGTAATGCTCGCCCCCGAATGAAATCACCACGAGGTTCAGCAACTGCGACCCGATGAGGATGGTAAATACCATGCTCGTCACTTTCGCCGTTTCCCGCACCACCGGGGTCAGAACGCCGGACACATACAGGATGTAGCAGCTGAAGAGCAGACCGAAGAGCGCATAGAGATAGGCGGCATAGGCCACAAAGAACGCGATCCACGACTGCACCGTGACGCCATCCTGATTGATCCGCAAATCAAAGTTCACGCCCACAAGGATGCAGACGATGATCGCCAGAGTGGACCAGATGATGATCTTCGGGCTGCGATCCTGATCCGTCAGCTTGCGGTAAGCCGCCAGCATGATCGCACCACCCGCCCCAAGCGCCGCAGCGGGCGTCGGGTTGGTGATCCCGCCAAGGATCGATCCCAGAACCGCAACAATCAGAACCAGCGGCGGAAAGACCACGCGGATCAGCTCGTTTTTGGCACAGCGTTTTACGCCTTCGATTGTCCCGTACATAATAAGGGCAAACGGAATGATCATCAAAACGACATATGCCCCCGCCGACGTGGTTGGCCGCAAGAGCGCTATGTCCACAAGCAGCGCAAGCACCACACCGACCCCGCCGATCAGCAAGGGACGCGGATCAAGGCTGGGTGCAACGCCGCGCGCCGTTGTCATGATCAGGCCCAGCATGATCAGCAGGATCGCAGTGCCCGTTCCAATCGGCGCAGCGGATGCGATCTTGGCGTCGACGGCTGCGGCGAACTCTTCCTCGCTCAGCCGTTCGGACTGTTGAAGCCCGCCTGCCTGCGAAATCGCGTCTTCCTGCGCGATGGCCACATCCCAGGCGTCCTGGCCATGCAATTCGATCATCGCCGCCTTGCATTCCGGCCCCACATTCGTGCGCAGGCTGGCGCTTTCGCCGATGTCGGAGAATGCCGAGACCGTCGTGGATTGCGATCCGACGACATTCAGATTGCCCAGCAGGATGGTGCCCACAATGATCAGAACCGGCGCACCAAGGAACCACGTAAAGGCCTCGCCCCGGGTGATCGGTTCGGCGTTTGTGGCACCCATCGGCACCGCGGGTGCTTTTTCAGGGTTCAGCAAGGCAAAGCAAAAGGCGTAGAGCGCATAGAGCAAGGCCAGCAGGATCCCCGGCAACAACGCCGCCTGAAAGAGCGTGCCCACCGAAACCACCGCAGGCTCACCCAGATAGGTCAGCGCGTCGGTACAACCCGCTGCCTGTGCCCGGGCTTCCTGGGCCGCAGAGTACAAATCCCCCGCCAGCGTGCCCAGCAAGACGATGACAATCGAGGGCGGAATGATCTGCCCGAGCGTGCCCGAGGCCGCAATGACCCCGGTCGAAAGCTCTGGCGAATACCCGGCGCGCAACATTGTCGGCAAGGCCAGCAAACCCATGGTCACCACGGTCGCACCCACGATGCCTGTCGAGGCAGCAAGGAACGCCCCCACCACGACGATGGAGACCGCCAGACCACCCGGCAGCGGGCCAAAGACACGGGCCATGGTGGTCAGCAGGTCGTTCGCAATCTTTGAGCGTTCCAGCGTGATGCCCATCAGAACGAACATCAGAACCGCCAGCAGCGTTTCGATGGATTG
>CAYGQZ010000069.1:0-3159 GCA_964352055.1 uncultured Rhodobacterales bacterium | reverse complement strand
TCGGATTTCACGCCTGAGTTCACCAGATCGCGGTAGGCCGCACTGGATTGGTCAATCGCCTGGTGGATCAACAAGCCCGCGCTGTCGAGCGCCGCGATGATCCCGAAGGAAATGACCCCTGCACCCGCAATGGCAAACGCCACGGGAAAGCCTGAAAGGATGCCTCCGAAAAGGCAGACGAATACGATGATCAGGCCGACTTCGACGCCATCAAGTCCAAACAACATGGTATACTGCCCCTACTTCTTGTCTTTGAGTGTGGGCCGCATGTCTGGCCCTGCTGTGCTGTTGTGACGGATCATCAGTGCGTGCCCTCGTAAGCTTCTTCGCCTTCACCCAGACTGTCACGATCGAGGTATTTGCCCGCACTTTCAGGCCCTTCCTTCCACTCCAGATACGAGCGGTAGAAGAAGGCAATAGCCTGAAGAAAGACCAGCGCGGTAAAGGCGACAAGCAGTATCTTGAAGAGGAAATAGGCCGTGAACCCGTTGGGGCTGAAGCCGATTGTCTCGACATTCCAGCGCAGGGCGCGCGATTTCAACAGCAACCGATCCAGCGTGTCAGAGGCAGACGGGTTCGGCACGATCAGGTGACGCCACAGGAAGAACCAGCCATACAACCAGATCAGGACAGCCGCTGGCATCATGAAAAAAAGCGACCCGAACATGTCGATCACCCGCTTGGTCCGGTGACTGACCGCCGAATAGATCAGGTCCACGCGGACGTGGCCGCCTTGCACGAAGGTGTATGTTACGCACAGGCAAACGACCATCGCGTTATACAGTTTCAACTCTTCCGCGAACCAAGAAATATCGTACTGCAACGGGATACCGAAGCCGAAAGAGATGTCGGGCCGGGTGAAAATCCGCTGCATGAAAACGATGATGATCTGTTGCAGGACCATGAGCAGGCCCGCCCAGGCAAAAAACCGTCCCACGCCGTTTGCGATGCCTTCCAGCACCCGCACAACGCCCCAGAGGAACTGGTTCCGGAACATGCCGACGACGGTGACCACCAGAAAAACCGCCATGATGGCAAAGAAGAACTCCACCGATCCGCCATAATAGACAAAGCGCATGATGGCTTCTTTGTTGGACCAGTCCAGCCACAGGCCCGGATGGGTTATGGCATAGGCAATGTTGAAAAATGCCATGGCCAGTTGCTGCACCACCCAGACGACACCTCCGCCCAGGCCAGATAGCAGCTGACCGAATGTTACGGCACCTTCGTTTTCCATGAGGCTCCCCCGTCAAGTCTTGCTCACAGGTTTGACTGTACAGCAGACTTTTGTTTTATCATTAGAAAAAGGCCCCCCAGCGATGAGGGGCCTTCATTTTTAGTGGACGTCGGCTCAGCCGCCCAGCACGCGAACGCGCTGTTCGACATAGAAGCCGTCGGATTTGTTGATCCAGCTTGCCGATGTGGCGAGGCTTTCTTCGAACGACTTGCGGATGTCCGCAAAGATTTCGTCGCCCATGTTTTCGTCCATGACTTCAGCCGAAGCAGCACCAAACGCATCCCAGACATCGTCCGAGAACTGCAGTGTTTTCACACCCTGCTGTTGCAGACGCGCCAGCGCGGCACCGTTGTTCGCCAATGTTTCAGACAACTGGAAGTAGGTTGTCGCACGGCTGGCTCCTTGCAGGATCGCCTTGTGCTGCGGCGTCAGATCATTCCAGACGTCCAGGTTGACGTTGGCTGACAGGGCCGAACCCGGCTCGTGGAAGCCAGCAGTGTAGTAGACTTTCGCAACTTCCTGGAAGCCGGCGCGCTCGTCCGCCATCGGGCCAACCCACTCCAGACCGTCCAGAGCACCGGAAGACAGCGCCTGATAGAGTTCACCACCGGGGATGTTCTGAACTGATGCGCCCAGTTTGCCCAGAACTTTACCGCCCAGACCCGGCATACGGAACTTCAGACCGTTAAAGTCATTGGCCGAGTTGATCTCGTTGCGGAACCAGCCACCGGACTGCGAACCGGAGTTGCCGGCCAGCATGCCCTTGAGGTTGAAGATTTCGCCCAGAGCATCGTGATGCTCCTGACCGCCACCATGCTCGTACCAGTTGGTCACTTCCTGCGCGGTGCCACCAAAGGGAACGGCTGTGAAATAGGCGTAACCGGGGTGCTGACCGATAAAGTAGTAGTCGGCCGAGTGATACATGTCGGCCTGGCCGGACGACACGGCGTCAAACACTTCCAGCGCGCCCACAAGCTCGCCCGGGGCTTTCTTGTCGATGGTCAACTGACCGTCGGACATGGCTTCGGTGAATTCGACCAGATAGCTGGCCGCGTCATCCAGAACGGCAAAACCGCGTGGCCAGGATGTCACCATTGTCAAAGTACGCTTGCCTTGCGCATAGGCCGGTGCAGCCAGAGTTGTCGCGGCGGCGGCTGTGCCACCCAGTGCTGACGTCTTCAAAAAAGAACGACGATCCATAGAGTTATTCCTCCCAGTTATGATGCCCGTCCGAGTGAGGGACGGGCGGATCGTTTCGAGTGTCGCCACACTAGCGATGGGTCTTTTAATTGAAATACCTACTACTGCGTAGAAATGCAGCCAAATGCGGGTTTTCGTTCAGTTAAAGCTGAAAATCGAGGCTTTGTGAAATCGGATGATGCGATGTTAGCGCCTCAACTGTCGCAGCTGACCCTTTGATTCGCCGTACTTTCATCGTATCGAATCACGGTGAAATCCGTTCTGCCTCCCTTTCGCCTGACCTACGGGCAAAAACTTTCCCTTGTCGCGGGTATCCCTTTGATTCTGGCGGTGGCGGCGATTGCCGTTCTGGTGGGCGTACAGGCGCGTGCGCTGGCTGAACGCGAAATCCAGGCGCTGGAAACGCAACTGATCGAGGCGAAAAAGCGCGAGTTGCGGAACTACGTGACACAAGCCCGGAACGGTTTTTACTTCATTTATGGCTCAGCCGCACCTGATGATCAGGAGGCCAAGGATCAGGTCGCCCAGATTCTGTCCGCGATGATCTACGGCGATGAAGGGTTCTTTTTTGTTTATGACTATGACGGTACAAATCTGGTCAATCCGCGCCAGACCGGGATGATCAACCGCAATCATCTGGATCTGACCGACGGCGATGGCACCCCTGTTGTTGCCGAACTGATCGACATCGCGCGCCAGGGCGACGGATACCTGACCCATCT
>CAYGQZ010000068.1:14161-18024 GCA_964352055.1 uncultured Rhodobacterales bacterium | reverse complement strand
CGGCATACGCTCTGAACGGAGGTTTGCTTGAGGTTCACACGCCTGATGGGTGCCGCAGAGAGAGGCCATGGGTCCCGGGAAAAGCCCACCTGAAGTTGACCGATGATGAAGCTGTCGAGCAAGCCAGGGTGCTGATCGATGAGGCTGTTCGGGCCTACTTGCCCAGGCAAGGGATCGCCATGGCAGAAGTGTCTGGCGGACTGGATTCAAGCACGGTCGTCGCCACAGCATGCAAGCTTGGCGCTGCGCCCGAGGCCATCATCTACTCATCTTCCCGGGGAATGACCGGCAATGACATAGAGTTTGCGACGCTTCTGACCAACCACCTCGGTATTCAGCTAAACGTTGTTGACCCTGACGCTTATGGAATTGTCGGCTGGACGCGACCGTTTGTCGTCGGCGAGCCGTCAGCCGAGCTTTATGTTGAGTCCATTGATGGGCAAGACCGTGTGCTGAAAAAAGGGTGCGCCGATGTTCTTTTGACGGGTTCGGCTGGTGATATCGTATTTGATTACAGTGGTCTGACACCCGTCTTCCTCGCCGACTCCGTGCATAAACTAAACCCGGTTGCGATGATCCGTGACGCACGGCGCTATGCAGACTCCAATGGAAACTATCGATCCACGTTACACTATTTGCAGACTGTTGCGGTTCCGTTTGCGCGTCTCCATTGGAAAGGGCGCAGCCTGTTTCAGGAGGCGGACTTTGCGGTGCCGTCTTGGATCAATCAATGCTTTGTCCAGGCCTCCGGGTTGCTTGATACACCATATCCTCTGAGGATCTCGGGATTGCCGTTGCCGTCGCAACAATTCCTGTGGGAATCGGTCTATGAATCGGCGGCGGCAGAGAACAACACACCGGAACGCCTGTTCTCTGCGCAAATGGTTCACCCCTTGTATCACCGTCCGTTGCTCGAATTCCTTCTGGCTTTGGAACCTGCTGTACGGCGCGGATTTGGACCGGGCCGCAAGCTGCAGCGTGCCGTGATTGACGGTTTGGTGCCTGACCAAATCGTTATTAGAAAGTCGAAAGGATCGTCACAGAAGTTGCGCGAGCTTCACCTGCTCGAAAGTGATCGCTGGTATGACCTCATGACCCGCGCACCCCAACTGGTTGCGCGCGGTTGGGTTGATGGTGACGCGTGGCGTGCGTTGATTGATCGCGCCAAGGCGGGCGCACCGGATATGTCGATTTCCTTCACCGCAGCGATGGATGCCGAGCTTTGGTTACAAACCTACACGGACAAGGGTTTTTATGAATATGGGCCGGAGCCTGATCCGAGCCGAATTTGATCGACCAGCCACAAGACGCAAGACCACAAAAAAGGGCGCTTTTTTTCCGAAAACCTGCCATTCTGTTGAGATCATACGCAGGAGGATCAGATGGAACTGTTATCAGTATTGGTCGCTGGAATTGCCGGTTTCCTGTTCGGCGCCGTGTGGTACACGGTCTTGGCAAAACCCTGGATGGACGCGTCTGGTGTTGCGCTGGACGACAAGGGGCAACCTGCGAACCGGTCCGATCCCGTACCTTACATCACGAGTATCATCGGCGCGATATTGGTGGCCGGCATGATGCGTCATGTCTTCGCGCTGAGCGGCATTGACGCCTTCGGCGAAGGCCTTGTCGCCGGTTTTGGGATCGGGTTGTTTCTGGTCACGCCATGGATCGCCACGTTCAATGGGTTCGGAGGACAACCCTTTCGACTGACACTGATCAATGGCGGCTATGCCACATTTGGCTGTACCGTGATCGGCGCGGTTCTGTCGTTGTTCTGATAAACAAAAAAGGGTTCTGAGCCGAAGGCGCAGAACCCTTTCTCACCCGTATGCGCACTCCCAAGAGCCACCGCACCACCGTAAAAAAATTCGGGTCTGACCTTCTGATCTGACAAGTCTTTCGTATCCGCACCAGTTCAAAAACTCAACAAAACGATGCCTATCATTCGATCCAAAACAGCAACACCCGCTTAACCAGCGGGTGTTGAAAGAGGTCCTGAAGTGCAGCGGGTGTTTATCCGTAAACGGACTCGCGGCCAAAATGCTTGGTCAGCATGTAATAGACGACCGCGCGGTATTTTTTGCGCTCTGACTGGCCATATACCTCAATGACCTTGTTGATACCGTCCATCAGGTCCGGGCCGTCTGGCAAACCCAGTTTCTTGACAAGGAAATTGTTCTTGACGGTTTCAAGCTCCGAGGCATCGCTGGCGGCGACTGTCGCAGCGTCGGCGTCATATATCACCGGACCGCAGCCTATAGTTACCTTTGTCAGCAAATCCAGATCCGGCGTCATGCCGCATTTGTTTTTCAAATCATCCGCATATTGCGCGATCAGATCGTCCCGTTTGCCCATATGTCTTCTCCTACCAATTGAATGCGCCAGACTTCGGAAGGCGGCGCAGAGTACTACGTAAACGTTCCGCTACGATAACGGCAAAAAGCGACGCAACAAAACTTTTTCCAATTGGAGATGACGCATTGGGTACTAACTCAGGCAAAAATCCGCACTGTTTCGGGTGACCTGTGCCTCGCGGGCGATAACCGTTTGCCAGCCAACCGGCAATTTGGACCTTTCAGGCATTTTCAGAAAGACAGCGTCAGGGTGTGCTTGTGGCCCCGATTGTCGCAATCGCGGCTGCTGCGACGGCGATATCCTGATCCGGGCTGCCGGATCCAACACCGACACCGCCGACCAGAATACCGTCAAAAAAAATCGGCAACCCGCCGCCCAATCCAGTTACCTCACCTTGTGTCGCCGCAGCAATAAGGGGCGCAACCGGGGCCGGGATATTGCCAGAGGGCGCACCGATAGACGCGGCTGTTCGGGCTTTGCTTTTGGCGCTGAGCAGGCTCAGGTACTTGGCGCCTGTCATACGAATGGATGCGAGTGTCTCGCCGCTTTTGTCGACAATCACAATGCACTGAGGTTGGTCGATCCTGTCCGCTTCGGCGATCCCGGCGGCCAGCATTTCCAGGGCTGCAACATGCGTCAACTCAATTGATTTTCGCGTATATGTCATGTCAGGTCCTTGGTTGGGTTGGAAAAATGGCAAAGATCAGACAGGCGATATACCGTTCACATTCAGGTAGACCGAATACAATGAGGTTGTGCCGCAGATGAAAAGACGGTTCAGCTTTGGCCCGCCAAAACAGACATTGGCGACCAGTTCGGGGATATGGATTTTGCCGATCAAAGTGCCATCGGGCGTCAGGCAATGGACCCCGTCGGCAGCAGAGGTCCAGATCCGACCATCGCGGTCACAGCGAAACCCGTCAAAGACACCTTGGGTACAGTCCGCCACGACGTCACCGCCTGAAAGGGAGCCATCAGAACCAACTGTATGGGCCCGGATGTGAGCCGGGCCACCGGGTGTATGCGTGACACCAGTGTCGGCGATATAAAGCATGCTTTCATCCGGTGAAAATGCCAGTCCATTCGGTTTGACATAGTCATCGGCAGCGATGCTGATGTCTCCGGTGTCCGGGTCAACGCGGTAGACATGACAAGCGCCGATTTCGCTTTCTGCGCGGTCGCCTTCATAGTCCATCATGATGCCGTAAGAGGGGTCAGTGAACCAGATTGACCCGTCGGACTTAACGACGACGTCGTTGGGCGAATTCAGCCGTTTTCCGTCATGGCTGTCTGCGATGACGGTGATGGAACCGTCATGCTCAGTCCGGGTGACCCGACGTGCCAGATGTTCGCAGCTTATCAGGCGGCCTTGACGATCAATTGTGTGGCCGTTGCTGTTGTTCGACGGATCCCGAAAGACCGACACGCTGCCGTCGGTTTCGTCAAATCGCATGATCCGGTTGTTGGGGATGTCGGACCATAGCAAGTAGCGCCCGGCTGCAAACCAC
>CAYGQZ010000068.1:9947-14061 GCA_964352055.1 uncultured Rhodobacterales bacterium | reverse complement strand
CCAAGCAGGCCATAGCCCAGCGACTTGTGGGCCCACTCGAACGCGCGACGCCGGATGGTCATGTCATAATGGTCGCCGTGCAGGCTGCCATCCGGCGCAGGGGCCGTTGGCCCGCCTTTTGTGCCGCGCGCCAAGCCCAGCGCGACCTGTGCCAGCACTCCGAGCAGAACAGAGTATCCCATCCAGCGATGTAACGTCATCTCGGAAAAGTTCGGCGGCATGACCAGAGCAAGCCCCAGCACGCTCAACCCAAGAACGATCGTTTGCCCCATCCAATGGCCGCGCCACCAGGTTTGGTTGTCAAGCTGGCGCGGCCAGTCCTGTCGGGGCATGACTTTGAAAAATCGCGCGACGAGCACGGCCAATGGTGCCAAAACCCCCCACCCAAGGACCATCGACCGCGCGTGCCACGAGATGGCAAAGCCAACCTCATGCGAACGGCTTGGATCAATAGGAGAGAGAAGCCACTCCCACATCAGCCTTTGACCGCACCTGCCGTCATTCCGGTGATGATCTGCCGCGACGCGAAGAGCGTGAAAATGATGGGCGGAACAGCCAGCAGCATTCCAGTGGCCATTATGACACCCCATTCCACATTGAATTCCGACATGTTGTTCACGATCAGAATGGGAACGGTCCTGGTGTCGCGGTCAGACAGGGCTGAGGCCAGCAGATATTCATTCCAGGCAATGCGGAAGGTAAAGATGGCCGCTGCGGCAAGGCCGGGTTTGATCAGCGGCAACACAACCTTGAAAAACACCTGAAACGGGCCTGCCCCATCAACCCGCGCCGCTTCCTCGAGTGAGCGGGGCACCTGAACGATAAAGCTTTGCAGGATCCAGATGACAAAGGGCAGGTTCATCGCGACATAGACCAGGATGATCCCGGAGTGCGTGCCCGCAAGGCAGACATCGCCCCGACCGCCGAAGGTGTCGCGGATCATACCGCCAATCAGGCCATCGCGGTCCAGACAAAACTCGTTGTTCCAAAGCCCAAAGACAGGCACCAGCAGAACGGCGGGAGGCACCATGCGTACCATCAGGGTGGTCAACGAAACAGTATCCCGCCCCATGAACCTGAAGCGGACAAGCGCATAGGCGGCCATGCAGCCGATGACCAGAGTCAGAATGGTGGATATCAGGGCGATAATGATCGAATTGATAAAGGCGCCGCCGAATTTGAGGGAACAAAAGTCCAGATGCTCGGGCTCGTACCACAAAACATCGCAGAGAGCGGTTTCGTAGTTCTGGATCGTGGGCAGAAACAACAATCCGGTGGTGCCGCCAATGATGTCCACGTCCAGCTTGAACGAGTTGACCAGCATCAGCAGCACGGGACCCACGGACATGAACACCAGAATGGCGATCAGCACATAGAACGTGGGATTCTGTTTTTCATGTTTGGTGCTCATCTACGCGTCCTCATCAACAGCGGCACGGACACGTGCGGCGCGGGCCTCTTGCAGGCGGGTGAATGCAAACATGCCGACGGTGAACGCCAACAGCAGGATCAGAAGGTAATTGGACATGGCGGCTGCAACCCCAAGTTCCCGGAATTCGGTGGCCGTGCGCGAAATGCGCAAGGCGAGGATTTCGGTCGACAAGCCCGGGCCGCCTTGAGTCATAACCAAGATCACCTCAAGCACCTTGAAGGCATCGATCAGGCGCAAAAGGCAGGTCACGATCAGAACAGGCATCATCAGCGGCAGCTTGATGTGGATGATCTGCTGCCAGCCGGTGGCACCATCAATGCGCGCCGCCTCAAGTGCGGACCGGGGCAGGGACTGCAAGGCTGCCAGAGACAGAATGAAAATGAATGGGGTCCATTGCCAGATGTCGGCAATAATGATCGAACCAAGGGCATGCTGGCCCAGCCAATCGACCTTTGGCAAACCGATGCTTTCGAGAAAGCGGTTAAACGTGCCCACGGTCGGGTGATACATATAGCGCCACATCAGGCCCACAACGACGGGCGCAATCATCATCGGCAGGATGAACAATGTGCGCAGCACCGACATGCCGCGAATGTTGCGATCCAGCAGCAAGGCCAAACCTACACCGATCAGCATTTCAAACGTGACGACGAAGAACGCGAACTTGAGCGTGACCCCAAGGCTTTCGTGAAAGTTCGGGTCATTCCACAGCGTGACGTAATTCCTGAGGCCGACAAACTCGGCTTCGCCGATTGTCTGGCTTGGATTCCAGTCCTTGAAACTGCCCCAGATCATGTAACCCAGTGGATAAATCAGGGCGATTGCCATGATAACCGCTGCGGGAGCCATAAACATATACGGCGTCATACGGTTTGCGAGTGCGCGCGACATGCCAGGACTTTCCTTGCTGGGGGGATCAGTGGAGACTGTGCAGGCCAATCAAACCTGCACAGCATTGGCTTTGGGCGTGGATCAGTTGCTCCAGGTGTAGTACCCGGCTTCGTCCATTGTTTGGCGTGATCGTTCGGCTACGCCGTCCAACGCCTCCTGAATGTCCAGACCTTCGGTCAACACTTTGGACATTGTCGTGCCAATATCGGCGTTGATCTTGCCCCAGACGGGGATGATCGGACGCCAGTCGGGGTCGGCGTATTTCAGCGCTTCACCAAACGTGGCCGAGAAGGGATATTTCTCGTTCAGGCCGGCATCCTGGTAGGTCGAGAAGCGCGATGGGTTCCCACCTTCCATGGCCACCATCAGATCGCCCTTTTTCGACGTCAGCCACTGCATCAGCAGAAAGGCAGCTTCTTTGTTTTCGGCGTTCTTGGGGATTGCTATGCCGAAGCCGCCAGTTTGGCTGCCGCGACGCACACCTTCGGGGTGCATGGCATAGCCGACCTTGCCCACGACCTTGGAGCGGTCAGGATCTTCGAACCCGGGCATGAAGGCGATAGAGTCGAGGAACATGGCCGCGTCACCATTCGAAAAGGCGTTGGCAGCTTCGGACGGGCCAAAGCTCATTGCGCCTTCAGGTCCACAATCTACAAATGTTTTCAGTGCATTGGCAGCTTCAACACCGGCGGCATTGTTGATGATCGGGTTCCATGCTTCGTCAAAGACACGACCACCCAGAGGGGCGAGATGCAACAGGAACGCATGGCTTGCCTGATGGCCAGAGGCCGCGCGCGATGCCATGCCGCCCATGCCGGGCTCAAGTTCGGGTATCTTGCAGGCCGCATCCAGCAACTGCTCATAGGTTTCCGGCGTCGGTATTCCGTGCTTTTCAAAAATGTCCTTGCGGTAGGCCAGCACGGATGTTTCGGATCCAAATGGGATCCCGAAAAGCGAGCCTGTCTTGCCTGGCAGATAACCTTTGGTTCCGCCTGCGACGCCGATGTTTTCGACATAGCCATCAATCAGATCTTCGGCGTCATAGCTTGGGTCGGCCAGCTTGGGGTTCATGAAATACTTGGCAAGATTTTCCAACTGGTCCGCAAAAACATAATCGGCTTTGGAAAATACGACATAAGCGATCATGTCATATTCGCCCTCTTCCTGAGCGAGTTCCAGCGTCTGGCGTTCGCGCATCTTGAGGTACGGGAGCTGATCCACCTCGACTTCGATGCCCGTTTCCTTGGTGAACTCGGGCAGTATTTTCATCGCCGCGTCATAGTGCGGGTGGGCGGGAAAGTTCACAATCAAAGTGGTTCCCGCATAGTCTGCGTAGGGGTTGGCAAAAGCCGCCCCTGACATCAGTGCCGCGACTGTCAGACCGACAGCTGTGGATTTCAGTCCTTTAATAAACATCAGTTCCTCCCATTGAACTTGTTGCGCGTTAAATCGCGACTTCGCTTTTGCGATCAAACAGGTGGATCCCGTTTGGATTGATCGCGAATTTCAGGGTCTGGCCAAGTGCTACGGGTGTCTCGGAATTCATCTCGACCATCATCTTGGTGCTGCCGCAGGTGCACAGCAGGACAGATTGCGCCCCGACATATTCGGATACCAGCACGTCCAGTTGCAGGGCGCTGTCCGCATCTGCAGTTTCGTCATAGATCAGATCGGACGGACGGATGCCCAGCGTGACCTGCTTGTTTGAATGGGCCTTGGCCTTTTGCGCCTTTTCGTCCCCCAGCCTCACCGAAAACCCGTCACCCTGGATGTGCACGCCATCGGCACCCT
>CAYGQZ010000068.1:1604-9847 GCA_964352055.1 uncultured Rhodobacterales bacterium | reverse complement strand
CACCCTGGATGTGCACGCCATCGGCACCCTCGACGATCTCGCCATCAAGGAAGTTCATTGGCGGCATGCCAAGAAAGCCCGCAACGAATTTGTTGACCGGGCGCTTGAACAGTTCTTCGGGCGAACCTTGCTGCTGGATATAGCCGCCATGCATGACCACGATCCGGTCTGCCAAAGTCATCGCTTCGATCTGGTCGTGGGTCACGTAGATCATGTTTTTCCGAACCCGCTGGCTCATCAACGCCAGTTCTGCCCGCATCTGACCGCGCAGTTTTGCATCAAGGTTTGAAAGGGGTTCATCAAACAGGAACAGGCCCGCGTCGCGGGTCAGCGCACGGCCCATGGCGACGCGCTGGCGTTGTCCGCCCGACAGCTCGCCAGGTTTGCGATGCAGATAATCGGTGAGTCCCAGGGTTTCTGCGACGTCACGTACCTTCTTGTCGATCTCCGCTTGTGGTCTTTTTTGGAGGCGCAGCGCGAAGGACATGTTTTTTGCAACGTTCATGTGCGGGTAGAGGGCGTAATCCTGAAACACCATCGCCAGATCGCGATCCTTGGGCTCCAGATGGCTGATCGCTTTGCCTCCGACGTAAATCTCGCCTTCGCTGACGTCTTCGAGCCCGGCAATCATGCGCAGGGTGGTTGATTTCCCGCAGCCCGACGGCCCCACCAGAACGGTGAATTCATTGTCAGCCATTTCAAGATTGATGCCGTGCAACACCTCGACGTCACCATAGCGTTTGATCAGGTTGTCCAGAGTGATGGTTGGCATGAGGCATTCCAATGAATTCTGTTACCGGTCACAGTAGCAAGTGTGACCGGTAACACAAGTTTTTTGTTATTTTCTGTAACGAACTGAAAAACCGAATATTTTTGGACTACCGCGTGCTTTCGCGAAATTTCAACTCGACCTGAACACTGACATGGCGATCTGCGCCGGGTATCGAATCGCGGTCTTCCAGAAGGTCTGCAATCATCTGACCGGTCGCTGTTCCGATGGCCTTTGGATCAACGACCACAGTCGTGATCGTTGGGGATGAAAACCGTGAAACTTCAAAATTGCCAAACCCAACGACACCGATGTCGTCAGGAACGGAACGTCCCATCGCCTTGAGAGCCGTCAATGCGCCGAACGCGGGTAAGTCCGAGACACAAAAGATACAGTCAGTGTCCGGAAACTGCCGCAAGAGTTCCGGCACGGCTGCTGCACCGTCCTCGATGGACAAAGGTGGTTTTCCAACCATCATCAAACGATGGGTCGACAACCCGACTGACCGCATGGCAGCGATGAAACCATTGCGTCGGGCTGCCCCCCGGGTCCAGTCATCTTCGCCCTCGGCCAGAAAGGCAATGTTGCGATAGCCGCGTTTGATCAAGGCGCGGGTCATGTCGGCGGCAGCAGCGAAGTTCGAAAACCCAACCGTATGCGCAATCGGCTCTTCTGGCCGTTCCCACAACTCGATTACAGGCACCTGCGCTTCACTCAGCAACTGGACACTGCGATCCGAGTGCCCGTCATAGGACAGAACAATGGCCTCGGGTCTGCGGCGCAGCATTGTCTCGATCAACTGTTCCTCGCGTTCTACTGAATAGTCGGTGTAGCCAAGCAGGATTTGCTGACCGATCACCTCAAGTTCCCGGGTCAGAGCCTGAACAGTTTCCGCAAAGTGCAGGTTGTTCAGGGACGGGACCAGAACCGCGATAAAGCCGGACCGTTTTGTTGTAAGGCTGCCTGCCATCTGATCCGGCACATAATTCATCTCGCGCACAACTTTCAGGATGCGCTCGCGTGTCGTCGATGAAATGGGACTGTTTTTCTTGAGGGCCCGAGACACTGTCATACGGGACACACCCGCCGCCCGTGCGACATCCCGCATGGTCACGTTGGAACCTTTGCGGTCGGATTGTGACACCTTGAACCCTTCTTTGTGATCGGTCACAATTTGGATCAAGGTGTCACAGGTTTCAAGCGTTTAGCGGTCGAGTGCGCCAATTCCCGAGAAACGGAACGCTTCCTGTTCAAGTGCGTCTATCTCTTCAGCACTCATTTGGTCGTGGGCCACGGTGATCCGTCCAAGGAACACAAATGGCAGTTCATCCGCGCGGCCTTCAAGATCTGCCTTGATCGCTTCGGCCGTGGCGGCACCCACGTCATCGCCCATCCGCATCGGCGTGGCGTCCAACTCGCCGCGACGGATTGCGTCCAGCTCAAGGCCTGTACCGCCCCACCCTGTCGAGAAGACCTCTTTCTCCTTGCCGACGGATATCTGTGCTTCGACCGAACCCATTGCCATCGCCGTATTGGCGTTGTGGATGACCGTGGCCTCGGGATACGACTGCAGAATCAGCGATGTGCCGGCAAAACCGCCTTCGCGCTGATACTCACCGTAGTGCTCGTAGACTGTGGTCCAACCCGCTTTTTCTTCGACGCAGGCTTTGAAATCGCCCGAGCGCTGGTTGTCAGTGATACCGGGGATGCCGCGGTTCATCGCCATGGTCACACCTTCGCCCAACCGTTCGATCATGTAGTCGCACATGGTCAAGGCACCGGCGGCTGACGAAAAGTCGAACCAGGCCGCTGGCTGATGTTCAAGATCTTTCAGCGGCGTGTGGAAGGCCCAGACATAGGTGGTCAGGTCGTCCTTCGCTTCGGCCAGCTTGGCGATATTGTCCCCCTGAATGGCCAGTTCCGACGGGCCAAAGATCACGTAGTCATAGAGGTCTTTGTCCTGAACCACCTGATTTGCATAGGTCGTCTGCAACGAGTGTTCGATCTGACGAGACGCAAATTCTGTTGTCTCGTATTTGATACCCAGCTGATCAAGGCGTTTTGTCATGGCCAGGTAGTTGCGCGCCCAAAAGTCGGACGTATCGGACGAGGGATAGATCAATGCGATCTGAATGGGCGCGTTCTGCGTGCCGGTGAACGCCACTGCCTCGGCACCAACGACGGCTTGCATGGCTTCCAGCTTGCCCTCGGCGTTCACCTCGTCAGGCACCCAGTAGTCGCGCTCTGCAATATCAGGAAGTTCCTTCAGCGGCAGCGTGGCGTGGCCGTCGGCCAATGCGACGGTGCCAACGGCAAACGACGCGACCAATGCTGTTGTAGTCATGAATCTCATTAGGTTTCCTCCCAGTTTTGAATTTGTGTGCCGCGAGAGTGCTCTTTGAACAGATCACCCCGGCGACGCACCTCGTGGTGCCGTTACCCGCTTGCTGTCGGGGTCACGGCAAAGACGCCACCGATGGCCAACAAGGCAATCAGGACGCCAATCAGAAGCGCGGAAAAGCGCATCAGTTTCTGACCTTCGGCTGTCTTGAGATCAGCGAAAAAGCCACCCGCTCCGTCGCGGTCTTTCTTCTGGATCCAGGCATAGAGTGCGACCGAGCTGATGATCACAAAGCCCGATGCCACGGGTTGCCAGAAAAACTCGATGCGCAGCGTCACCAAAGCGTTCAGCATCATGGCCAGCAACAGCACGCCCGAGAACGACCCGATGATGGATGCGCGTCCTCCGAACAAAGATGTGCCGCCCACAACCACCGCCGCGATGACGTGCAGGTTGAAAAACGGCGCCATCGTCGCTTGAATCGCATTTTGCTTGCCGGTCAGCATCAGACCCGCAAGTGCTGCACAGGCCCCGCACAGTACATAGGCATAGACTTTGTGACGCTTTACGCCGATCCCCGTCAGTTCCGCCGATTCCGGGCTGGACCCGATAGCCACCGTGTACCGGCCAAAATGCGTACGCTTCAGGATGAGGTATCCCGCAACCATGGTAAGCATTCCGATGACCGCAGGCGTAGGGATAAAGAATGGCGTCTGCCCGCGCCCGATTTCGGTCAGGACGTCAGGGAAACGGGCCAGCACCAGACCCTTGGCCAGCAAAAGGGCCAGACCTTTATAGACAAGGTCCATGGCCAGCGTCCCGATCAGATCCGGCACATTGAAACGTGTGATCACCAGGCCATTGATCAGGCCCAGAAGCGCCCCGATGGTCAGCGCAATCGGAATACCGACATAGATCGAAAATCCGTATTGTTTGACCAGAAACGCCATGATGATGGCCGACAGAACGGCCACGGACCCAACCGACAGGTCAATGCCGCGCTGCGTGATGACAAAGGTCATCGCCATTGCCATCGGCATATAAAGCGCGGCGTCCTGCAGGATCAGTTCCAGGTTGCTGATCCGATAGAACCGATCAGGCGATGCGATGGCCATGAACAGGAAGATGGCGGCAATCATCGCCATCGGCGCAATGACAGCCATGTAAGGCTCAAGCCGTTCGCTCAGCGGGGTTTTGTCGTTTGTCACACGTGCGGTACTCATACGGCGTCCTCCTTGGCACCGACGATCATGCCGAGTACTTCCTGTGTATTGCTGTCAGCGGTCTTGATGACGCCCACGCATTTGCCGCGCCGTTGAACGTGAACGCGGTCCGAGACCTGAAACACGTCGTCGAGCGAGTGGCTGATCAGAATGACGGCAATGCCTTGGGCTTTGACCGCTTCGATCAGTTTTAGGGTGCGGGCCGTTTCCTGCGGACCAAGCGCCGCCGTAGGTTCGTCCATCACCAAGACACGCAACCCGTCATGATAAACGGCGCGGGCAATGGCCACGGCCTGACGCTGTCCGCCCGAAAGGCTTTCGGTTGGCGCATCCAGCGATTTCAGCTTGACGCCAAGGCGTTCCAGCAGCACGCGCTCCGTTTCGGCGCGCATCTTCTTGTTGTCCAGAATCGTTATGCCAAAAAACTTGCAGGTCAGTTCGTTGCCCAGAAACATGTTCGCGGCAGGGTCGAGGTGGTCGGCAAGGGCAAGCGTCTGATAGACGGCGTCAATGCCCATCTCGATGGCTTCGGCATGGTTCGAAAAAGCAACAGGCTTTCCATCCACCGAGATTTGTCCGGAAGACGGCTGATAGACCCCGGTCAGAATTTTGATCAGGGTCGATTTGCCAGCGCCGTTGTCGCCGACAATTGCCAGGACTTCGCCGGCATAGGCATCAAGATCAACGTCCTGCAGCGCCGTGACACCGCCAAAGCGTTTGCTGATCCCGCGCATTTGAACAAGGGGCTGGGCCATTTTCTTCCTCCTCAGAAAGCTGCGCCGTTTTCACCCCGCGAGGATCTGGCCGCTTTGCATCATTGGTATTCAATCGCCGGAAACACCCCGGCGACGTGCGCCGAGGCATTCCGGGGAGAAACCTATTTGCCCCAAAGCGCAGTATAGGCCGCGCGGTAGGGTGTATCGGGGTCGAACTGATTGCTGTCGCCCATCTTGGTCAGGCCGTACTGGGTGACCAATGCAGGCGAGGTGATGTAACCGGAACAGGCTTCGCCTTGCACAGCGCGGTTCAGTTCATCGACCAGTTGCCAACCTTGCAGGTTCAAGGGTTCGGCCACTGTGATCGCCTGGTATTGAGCACTGCGGATCCGTTGGAAGGCCGCTTCGGATCCGTCACCTGCCGATCCTGCCAAGGGTGCGCCATCACCGGGAATACCGGCGGAGGCAAGGGCCGGGCCCATGAAGTCAAAGTACAGATCGTTGATGGCCAGAGCATGTGTCCAGCTTGCGCCGTACTTCTGCAGCAGGCTCGTGGTCAGTGGACCCATACGGCTTGACGTGTCGGCAATGGGCGTGTCGACATATTCCAGAACAGTGCCACCCATCGCTTCGATGGTTTCCTTGATCCGGTCTGCCTTGTCGATAGCGATCTGGTAAGTGCTGTCAGTGAAAATCACGGCACCCACGTTGTCTCCGCCATCTTCCATCGCCCATTCAGCGGCGACTTCGGACACGGTCATGGCATCGGTGGACACGTTGGCAAAGATCCCGCCAGGCGCGTCGCACCCGATCTTGGGACCCGAATGCCAGGCGACCATCGGGATGTTTGCTGCAACGACGCCTTCAAGCGCTGCCTGTTGTTCGACAGCGTCAAAACCGTTGATGATGATGCCGTCTGGCTGCAAGGCCATCGCTTGCCCGATAGCCGCTGTCCGACCCTGGATCGACCCGCCGCCGTCCAGAACGCGCACGTCCCAGCCGATCACAGCGGCGGCTTCTTCGACGCCGTTTGTCACGCCCAGAATGCCGCCGTTTTTCAGATCCCCGGCCAGGACGACGATCGATTTGCCTTCGGCTGCTGTTGGTCCGGATGTTGGGCCGTCAAAAGGCACTTCGGCCAGCGCGGGCAAAGCAAACGTCGCAACAACGCCACCCACGAGTACGGTATTCAGAAATACTCTCTTCTTCATGTCATTCCTCCCTTGGTTTTTCTCTAACGCTTCTTTTCCGCGCCTTTGCGGCGCTGCGCGTACCCTGCGATGCCGATCGCAACCAACAAGGTGACACCATTGAACAGCGGCTCGACCCAGAAGGAGCCACCGAATTGCTGAATGCCGGAAATGCCGACCGCCAGAATGGCGACGCCAACGATTGTGCCCCAGACGTTGACCCGGCCCGGCTTGATTGTCGTGGATCCCAGGAACGCGCCCACAAGCGCGGGCAGCAGAAACTCCAGACCGACAGAGGCCTGACCGATCCGCAGCTTGGAGGCGAGGATGACACCGGCCAACGCGGTGATCGTGCCGGAGCACAGGAAAGCGCCAATCACGTATTTCCGTGTGGGAATGCCGTTCAGCTGTGCAGCTTTCTGGTTCGCACCAATGGCATAGAGATATCGGCCAATCGGTGTGTATTCGAGGATCACCCACATCACGATGGTGATGGTCAGCACGTAAAACCCGGTAATCGGCAAGCCGAACACAAATGTCCCGTTGATCGACAGGAATCCATCGGGCAAGACGCCAACCATTTGCCGCCCGCCCGTGTGCCACAGGGCCAGCGCATAAAGGACAGTTCCGGTGCCAAGCGTGGCGATAAAGCTGTCAATCTTGGCGACCTCAACCAGCAGCCCGTTCAAAAACCCCGAAACCGCCCCAAGGATCAGCACGATCCCCACGGCCATGGGCCAGGGCAGGCCATAAATGGTCTGCAAGCTGATGGCGAGGATGTGCCACAGCACAATGCCATAACCGACCGTCAGGTCGATCCGACCTGCGGCCATCGGGATCATGGCCCCCAATGACAGCAGCGCAATGATCGCTTTGTCAGACACAATCGCCCGCAGGTTCAGCATCGTCGGGAAGGTGTTCGGCAAGAGCACCGAAAACAAGCCGATCAGGAGAACGGTCAGGATAACGAGGCCATAGACCGGCAGGAACCGTGCCAAACGCGCGCCAAAGGACAGGCCTTTCAGGTCAGCTTTGGTTGGCTCTAACGCTCCGGATTCAAGCGATTGCATGGGGCACGTCCTTCTTGGGGGCTATGTTGCCGGCGGAGGCGGATTGGATCAGGCTTTCGGTGGTCAGTCGTGTGCCGCTGAGCTCATCGACAATGGCACCCTGGCTGAAGACGATCGCGCGATGGCAGATCGTAGCAATCTCTTCGAAATCGGTTGAGACGACGATGATGCCAACCCCTTGTGCCAAGGCCCGGTTGAGCAGTGCATAGATTTCTGCCTTGGCACCAACGTCCACACCGGCGGTCGGGTCCTCGCAGATCAGCAAGGTCCGGTTTGTGGCCAGCCAGCGGCCAATGACAACCTTCTGCTGGTTGCCGCCGGACAGGGCTTCGATGGCCAGTGATGGATCATTCGGCGACAGGCCCAGTTCAGCGCCGATGATGCTGGCCTGTTCGGCCTCCTTGCGCGGTGAGAGCATGTTCAGATTAGACCGACCAATGCCGTTCGGGTTCAGAAACGTATTCTCGCGGATGGTCAAATTCATCGCGACGGATTCTTCGGTCCGGTCCTTTGCGACCAGGCCAACACCGGATTGAAGTGCCTTTTGCGGAGTCGACAAATCCGGTGTGGTCCCCTTGAGCTTCACGCTACCGTCGAATGATGTCAGACCGAACAACGCCCGGCTGATCGCCTCGTGACCAGCCCCACGCAGACCCACCAGACCGACGATCTCATTCTCCAACAGTTCGATATCGAGCGGCGCGACGCCTGCGACACGGAAGCCTTCGAGCTTGAGAATGCTGGCACCGGGGGCGTTCGTGTTCTTGACCGTTTCGCGCGTCTTGCGACCTACGATTTTTTGCACCAGTTCCTCGGGTGTTGTGTGCGCGATATCGCGCATCCCGACCATGACACCGTCGCGCAGCACCGCCACACGGTCAGCCACCTGAAAAATCTCGTCCAGCCGATGGCTGACGTAAATCATGCCGACACC
>CAYGQZ010000068.1:0-1504 GCA_964352055.1 uncultured Rhodobacterales bacterium | reverse complement strand
AGACCGCCCTTGCGCGCGAACCCGAGGGCAAGGGCGATGTTTTCCGCCACGGTCATCCATTCGATCAGGCCGAGGTCCTGGTGGATGAATGCAACCTTCTGGCGTTCACCAAACCCCGCGGGTCGGTGCTGATAGGGAACACCATCGATCAGAACACGCCCTGCGTCGGGTTGATGAATGCCGCCAAGCACCTTGATCAGGGTGGATTTGCCTGCGCCATTCTCTCCCAACAGCGCAACAACCTCGCCGCGCCCAACAGAGAGCGAGACATCTTTCAACGCATACGTACCGCCAAAGTGCTTTTCGATGCCGTCAAAGAACAGACCTGATTGCAGGTTCTGCATGGCGTATCCTCCCGTGCTACGGCTCAACCCTCCCGTTGAGTTACCCGTAACGTTGTGCTATTCTTTTGCACAAAGGTTAGGTGTGTCAAGATATAAGTTACCCGTAACGTAAGAGCAGCCATTTGAACGATAAATCAAATAAAATCAATAAAATAAGCCTTTCTCAAGTCGCTAGCGCTGCCGGTGTCTCGAAGATGACGGCGAGCCGCGTGTTGCGGGGTGAGGGCGGTTACTCCGAGAAAACCCGCGCGCTGGTCATGGAAAAGGTCGACCAGCTGGGGTACCTGCCGAATCGCCTTGCCACCGTGTTTGCGGGGGGGCAGACATCAACATTTGTCGGTGTTTCGATCCCTGACTTGGGGAACGAAGTATTTGCGCAGGTTCTGGAAGGAATCGATCGCAAGCTGGGCTTTTTCGGGCACCAGACTGTGCTTGGTCTCACTCAACATACCATCGAGGAAGAAGAAAACTGGATCCGTACAGTTCTGTCCTGGCAACCAGCCGGATTGATCCTCACGGGGCGATCCCATTCTGCGACGGCCATCGAGATGGTGCGCAACTCCGGCATTCCCGTGGTCGAGATCTGGGATCTGAATTCAAGTCCGCTGGATATGAGTGTGGGGATCAATCACTTTGACGCGGGCTTTGACATGGGCCGCTATCTGGTCGGGTGCGGGTACAAGAACATTGGTTATGTCGGCACATCCCATGACACCGCCAATGCAGCGACCACGCGGGTCGCGGGATTTTCCAAGGCGGTGCAGACCAGCGGTGGCGGCGTAACAAAGCAACTGTGTTTGAACGATACCGCAGCCTATTACCCCGGTTATTACGGAACAGAGCAGCTTTTGCTGTCGAAACCGGACATCGAATGCATCTTTTATCAGAATGACGCGATGGCCTTTGGTGGGATGCAATATTGCGCGTCTAAGGGGATGTCGGTGCCCGATGATATCGGCATTGCGGGCTGGGGGGACTTGCCGATCGCTTCGGTCATGTCCAGGCGTCTGACTTCGATGCATGTGTCGCACCTCAAACTGGGCCAAGTGGCTGCCGAGATGATGATTTCGCGGCTGTCCGGCGAGCCGATGTCCCATGTCCGCGATATCGGGTTCACGCTGATACCGGGCAGCACAGTGCGCAATGGTCATCTGCGCTAG
>CAYGQZ010000067.1:0-18167 GCA_964352055.1 uncultured Rhodobacterales bacterium | reverse complement strand
GAGGACGTTGCTGCTATGGACGAGAAACTGTCTTTCAAAGGCCGGATCGAGCGTGAAGGCTGGATCGCACAGGCCCAAGAAATGACCAAAGGCTAAGGAGAGAGACGCATGGCACATAAAAAAGCAGGCGGTTCATCCCGGAACGGTCGCGACTCTGCGGGTCGCCGCCTTGGCGTGAAGAAATACGGCGGCGAAGCCGTCATTCCCGGCAACATCATCGTGCGTCAGCGCGGCACCAAATTCTGGCCAGCCGCCGGCGTTGGCATGGGCAAGGATCACACGATCTTTGCGACCGTCGATGGTGCCGTGACCTTCCACAAGGGTCTGAAAAATCGCACTTTCATTTCGGTCCTGCCAACGGCGGAGGCCGCCGAGTAAGCCGCACCGACGGGTTTTGACAAAATTCGAAGGGATCGGCGACCACCGCCGGTCCCTTTTTCATTTAAGAGCGAGGCCTGACATGGCCGACACCAACAAACCAGTTCTGCAGAGCCCACGCATCACCTTGCGCGATGCCAACCCGATGGATGTGCCCGCGCGGTTCGCCCTTGGCAACACGCCCGAAATCCAGGCCATGTTCGGCGCCGATCCCAAGGCCGTGCGCGACATCACGCCCGAAGCCGCCGAGGCCTGGGTTCAGTCCCATATCGACGACCCGCACGCATGGGTGATCGTGGCGGATGGCAAGCTGATCGGCGGGCTGCGCCTGCACACTGTGAACTATTCCGACAAGCGGGCTCAGATCGCGATAGGCATCCTTGACCCGGACGCATTGGGCAAGGGGTACGGGACCGAGGCGATGCGCCTGCTGGCTGCCCACGCCTTTGACACGATGGGCCTGCACAGGCTGGGCTGTCGGGTGCTGGATTTCAACGAACGCGCTGCGGCAGCCTATGAAAAGGTGGGGTTTCTGGTTGAAGGGCGTGAACGCGAATCCGCTTATATCGGCGGCCACTGGCATGATGACCTGATCCTTGGCCTGCTTGACCGCGACCTGAAGAGATGAGTGTCGCGGTGACCAGTTTTGCGATCTTCGCGGCCAGCCAGATCGGCACGCCGGGGCCGGCCAACATGGCGCTGCTGGCCACAGGCGCGCGCTTTGGTTTTCGCGCGGCACTGCCTTTTGTGGCCGGTGTGGCGCTTGGCAAGCAACTGGTGATATGGCCCGTGGGTTTTGGCCTGATGCAACTGGGCGCGCGCGCGCCATGGGTCTTCGAGACGCTCAAATGGGTGTCGGCGGCCTATATCATCTGGTTGGCCTGGAAGGTCGCGAACCTGCGGTTGGGGCAGGGCAATCCGGCGGCTGCCGCGCCCGGCTTTGGCGCCGGGCTGATCGTACACCCGCTCAACCCCAAGGCCTGGGCGATGATCGTGGCCGGGTTCACGGGCTTTGTTGCCCCCGGCACAGATCCGCTGATCGCCACGGCCACGATCGCGGCCATCCTGCTGGGCACACAGGTGCTGTTGCACCCTGTCTGGACTCTGGCAGGCGATGGAATCGCACGCACCCTCGCAGGAAGCGCCGCGGAACCCTATCTGATGTACACCCTCGCGGGACTGACCGTGGCGTCAGTCCTGTTTGTTCTGTTCGGAGGAGGAACATGACAGTGGAGATGGAGAAAATCGTGACCCAACCCGTGATCGAGACGGAGCGGCTGGTGCTGCGCCCGCTGCGCAAATCGGATATGGGACTGATCGAAATGTACTGGTCCGACATCCGCGTCGCCCACATGACAACCTCGATCCCGCACCCGGTGCCGCCGGGCATGACCGAGGCTTTCGTGGCGCGCGCCATGTCCGACAGCCGCGAGGACGATGTCTGGGCGATGGACGGGCTGAAATCAGGCGGGGCCGAGGTGATGGGACTCATCTCGCTCGAACGGATGGACCGCAACCAGTCCGAAGTCGGATACTGGGTCGCGCCCGCATTCTGGAACACCGGTCTTGCCTCGGATGCGGTGCAGGCGCTGGTTGACGCCAACCCGATGGGCAACGCCACGATGTTCGCATCCGTCTTTCAGGACAACCCGGCCTCGGCCCGGGTGCTGACCCATTGCGGGTTCAAATACCTCGGGGATGCCGAAAGCTTCTGCCTCGCGCGGGACAAGACGGTGCCCACATGGACCTATAGCCGCAAACTCTGACCCAACCCTTCTCTGATTGAAAAAATCCCGGGGGAGGCGCACCGCGCCGGGGGCAGAGCCCCCAGAACCCCTTATGCAACGGACTCAAACCGTACTAGGACAAAAAAATGAAATTCCTCGATCTCGCCAAGGTCTACATCCGCTCCGGATCGGGCGGGAACGGGTGCATCTCGTTCCGGCGCGAGAAATACATTGAATTCGGCGGCCCCGATGGCGGCGACGGCGGCGGTGGCGGGTCGGTCTGGGCCGAAGCTGTGGATGGGCTGAATACGTTGATCGACTTTCGCTACCAGCAGCACTTTTTTGCCAGCAACGGGCAGGGTGGCATGGGCAAGCAGCGCACCGGCAAGGATGGTGACGACATCGTGCTGCGCGTGCCCGTTGGCACGGAAATCCTGGACGAGGATCAGGAAACTGTCATCGCCGATATGACTGAACTGGGTCAGCGCGTGGAACTGGCGCGCGGCGGAAATGGCGGCTGGGGCAACCTGCGTTTCAAATCCGCGACCAACCAGGCTCCGCGCCGTTCCAACCCCGGACAGGAGGGGGTGGAACGCACGCTCTGGCTACGCCTGAAACTGATCGCGGATGTGGGCCTGCTGGGACTGCCCAATGCGGGCAAGTCGACGTTCCTGGCCACCACATCGAATGCGCGCCCCAAGATTGCGGATTATCCGTTCACCACGCTGCACCCAAACCTTGGTGTAGTGGGTGTGGACAATGTGGAATTCGTGGTTGCCGACATTCCGGGCCTGATCGAAGGCGCCTCCGAAGGACGGGGGCTGGGCGACTTGTTCCTTGGTCATGTGGAACGCTGCGCAGTGTTGCTGCATCTGGTCGATGGCACGTCCCAAACCGTGGCCGAGGATTACCGGACAATTATCACCGAACTCGAAGCCTACGGCGGCGATCTGGCTGAAAAACCGCGCATCACAGTGCTCAACAAGATCGACGCATTGGATGAGGAAGAGCGCGCAACAGCCCTGAAAGAATTGGAAAAAGCGTCCAAAGGTCCGGTCATGTCCATGTCCAGCGTCGCCCGCGAAGGGGTGACCGAAGTGTTGCGATCCTTGCGCGCCCAGATCGACGACGACCGCGTTCGCCAGCGCCCAGAAGAAGAGACAGAAGCATGGCGTCCCTGACGTCTGCCAAGCGTTTGGTGGTCAAGATCGGCTCGGCCCTGCTGGTGGACCGCGCGACGGGTGCGCTGCGCACTGACTGGCTGGGCGGGCTGGCGCAGGACGTGGCTTGGCTGAAACGTTCGGGTGTGCAACTGGTGCTGGTGTCCTCAGGCTCCATCGCGCTGGGGCGGGGCGTGCTGGGCCTGCCCGCAACTGACCTTGCACTGGAACAATCCCAGGCCGCCGCAGCCGTGGGACAGATTCGGCTGGCCCGCGCTTACGAAGAGGCAATGGCCCCCTATAGCATCACGACCGCACAAGTGCTTGTGACGCTGGAAGACAGCCGCGATCGCCGTCGCTATCTCAATTCGCGCGCCACTCTGGAGCAACTGATCGGCTTGGGCGCTCTGCCCATCGTCAACGAAAACGACACCGTGGCGACGGATGAAATCCGCTTTGGGGACAATGACAGGCTCGCGGCCCAGATCGCCGCGACCATCGGGGCGGACCAATTGGTACTCTTGTCGGATGTGGACGGATTCTATTCCGCCAATCCAGCCGATGACCCTACTGCCACGCGCTATGATGTGATCCATGCGATAACCCCCGAAATTGAAGCGCAGGCAGGCGATGCAGGATCGGGTCTGTCCAAGGGTGGCATGAAAACCAAGCTGATGGCGGCCAAGACGGCAACGGCTGCGGGCTGTGCGATGGCCATTTGCCACGGCGCGGCGATGCGCCCGCTCAGCGCACTCGAACAAGGTGCCAACGCCACGTGGTTCACCGCCACGCTCGACCCGCAAGCCGCCCGCAAACGCTGGATCGGGGCGATGAAACCGCGCGGTGCGCTGACGCTAGACGCAGGAGCGGCGCGTGCCTTGGCCAACGGAAACAGCCTTTTGCCCGCAGGTGTTAAAGCGATCAGCGGCAGTTTCGGGCGCGGCGATCCGGTCGCGATCAAAGGGCCGGACGGCCATCAACTCGGTCTCGGTCTCAGCCGCTACACGGCAGACGAAGCACAGATCATCAAAGGCCACCAAAGCCACGAAATCGAACTGCTTCTGGGCTATCCCGGTCGCGCAGCGCTGATACACCGAGACGATATGGCGCTGTAATCTTCTTTTGGCTATAAATATCGCGGCCGGAGGCAACAAATCCCCGGTGCTCGGCTCGCAAAGGACGCAACGGATGAAAGATTTCTCGGACATTCCCGGCCTTATGGCCGACATCGGCGCGCGCGCCAAAGCAGCCGCCGCGACGCTCGCCTTTGCAAGTGCCGAACGCAAACACGCCGCCCTGATCGGGGCCGCGGAAAACGTCTGGGCCAAACGGCAAGGCATCATCGACGCCAACGCGAAGGACCTGGCCTACGGTCACGACAAAGGCCTGTCGGATGCGATGATGGACCGCCTGCGTCTGGATGAAACCCGCGTGCGCGCCATTGTTGACGGGTTGCGCGCGGTAGCCGAACAGGCCGATCCGGTGGGCGAGGTCCTTGCCGACTGGATCCAACCCACAGGCCTGCACATCCAACGGGTGCGGACGCCCTTGGGTGTGATTGGGGTGATCTATGAAAGCCGCCCCAACGTCACGGCGGATGCGGGCGCGCTGTGCCTCAAGGCGGGCAATGCGGTGATCCTGCGTGGCGGGTCGGAAAGTTTTCATTCCTCATCTGCCATCCATGCCTGCCTGCAACAGGGTCTGAAAGACGCGAACCTGCCCGAAGACGCGATCCAGCTGGTGCCCACCCGCGACCGGGCAGCGGTAAGTGAGATGCTGACCATGACTGACGCGATCGACGTGATCGTGCCGCGCGGCGGCAAGGGATTGGTTGGACTTGTGCAGCGCGAGGCACGTGTGCCGGTCTTTGCCCATCTCGAAGGGATCGTGCACATCTATATCGACAAGGACGCGGACCCCGAAAAGGTCCTCAGGGTCGTGCTGAACGCCAAAACCCGTCGCACAGGCATCTGCGGCGCGGCGGAGTGCCTGCTGATCCACACGGACGTGGCCAATTCCATCGGGCGCGGAGTCGTCAAGGCACTGATCGACGCAGGCGTGCGGGTCCATGCGGATGCTGCGCTCCAGTCCATAGATGGCGTTCTGGCTGCGACCGATGACGATTGGGGCCGCGAATACCTGGACATGGATATTGCGGCGCGTGTGGTGCCTGATCTGGAGGCAGCGATGGATCACATTCGCACTTATGGGTCCAACCACACCGACTGTATCCTGACCGAGGATGGACAGGCGGCGGCCCGGTTCCTGAACGAACTCGACAGCGCGATCCTGATGCACAACGCCTCGACCCAGTTCGCCGATGGCGGCGAGTTCGGGATGGGGGCCGAGATCGGCATCGCGACAGGCAAGATGCATGCGCGCGGCCCAGTCGGTGCGGCACAGTTGACCAGTTTCAAGTATCTTGTGCGCGGGGACGGGACGGTGCGCGCCTAGGTCCGCCTGCAGGACCTTTTTTGCAAAAGGAGTCGGCAGCTTGCGGCGGCTGAATCAATGGATCGCCTTGTCCCTTAAAAACAGATGCTCAACCGGTCGCCGTTCACGATTCCGGTGACCTTGCGGTTTGCGTCCTCAGCTACCGCTGGCAGCAGCGCGAATTGCACGTGCGCTGGCGCGAGCGTGTCGCTTTGCCCACCTTCCAGCAGCGCCCACAACGCCGGATCCGCACTGGGTTTGGGAGAATGCCCCGAGATCTTCCACGCCCCCGCATCGCAACTGATTTCAATCCGGCCGCCATAGGGCAAGCTGGTCTCAAGACACTGGATCGCCAGAAACGCCATGCGTACGGCCCAACGCGGTTGCTCGTCCATCGGGCCATAGGCCACGGTCAGGCGCCCGCCTTGCGTTACGTCGCGGATGATCGACACCACCTCGGCCCGCCCCATGGGCTGAATGCTGGCCGCGCCGTAGGCGATGCGAAAAAAGCGGATGCGCGCCCCGGCGTTTTCAACGCTCTCGGTGATCAGGTCGATCTCGGGCCCGGCGTGATTGCCTGACATGCCCAGCAGTTCAAGCCCGTTGTTGATTGCCCCGATAGGAGATATCAGGTCATGGCAAATGCGGCTGCCGATCAGCGCGGCGAGGTTGACATTACTCTGGCCCATGAGTGGCCCCGCAAAACACCTTTCGCGAAAGGCATGTCATGGAAAATCTGAACGCCATTCTGGCTCCCGGTATGTTGGTGCGCCATCCCGATCACGCGGAATGGGGTACTGGTCAGGTCCAAAGCAATATCGGCGGCCGCATCACGGTGAACTTTCCCGAAGCCGGAAAAGTTGTGATCGACGGCGCGCATATCGCGCTGGAACCCGTCTTTGATGCCTGAACATCCTTTCCGAAACCTTAACGTGACTAAACCTGAAAGCAATGCAACTTGAGGTCGCAACCCACGACGCGCTTTGCCTTTGCACCTGCAGATGGCTAAACCGCCCCAGATGACACTGACTCACGAACCCGCCTTTCGCGTATCCTTGGCGCGCGATGCCCACGATGTGCGGGCCGCGCAAAGCTTGCGTTATGAGGTGTTCGTGCGGGAACTGGGCAGTGGCGGCCCGCTTGTGGACCATGAGGAACAACTGGAGAAAGACGAATTCGATCCCTTTTTTGACCATCTGATCCTGTTTGATGACGGCGCGGGGGGGCGCGTGGTCGGGGTCTACCGCATGTTGCGCGACACCCAGGCGCGTGCGGCGGGCGCATATTATTCGGAAAGTGAATACGACCTTGCCCCCTTGCGCGACTCTGGCAGGCGGCTGCTGGAATTGGGGCGATCCTGCGTGCATTTGGATTATCGCGGGGGACCTGCGATGTATCACCTTTGGAGCGGCCTTGCAGCCTATGTCGCCGAGCACAACATCGACATCATGTTTGGTGTCGCGTCCTTTCACGGCACCGATGTGGCCGCTCTGGCCGAGCCGCTGTCCCTGCTGCACCACCGCCACCTTGCGCCCGAGGCATTGCGGGTGTGTGCCCGTGCGTCTGGCGCGGTCGACATGAACCTGATTGCGGAGGACCAAATCGACCGCCGCGCAGCCATGACGCGCATGCCCGCCCTGATCAAGGCCTACCTGCGGCTCGGCGGGGTCGTCGGGCAGGGGGCCTTTGTCGATCGCGTATTCAACACCACAGATGTCTGCCTCATCATGGACACGAATGCGATGTCCGAACGGCAAAAACGCATCTATGGGGCGCCCTCATGAGCATCACTTGGGACAGCGACGAACCGCCCCACAACGCGCGGATCGGGCCGGCGGGATGGGTGCGCGTCATTTTGCGCGCACTCGCCATAATTCTGACGATCGCGGCGGGCCTTGTCCTGCTGTTGCCCCTGCGCCTGATCGAAGGGCGACTGCACGGGCTGGCCCGACCCTGGACACCGCATATCACGCGCGTTGTCTGCCGGGTGTCGCTGCTGTGCATGGGCCTGTCCTTTGAGCGGCGCGGCGCACCGATGCAGGGGCAGGGGGCAGTGGTGGCAAACCATTCAAGCTGGCTTGATATCTTCGTGCTCAACGCCTCGGATCAGGTTTTCTTCGTGTCGAAGTCCGAGGTGGCGGGCTGGCCCGGCATCGGGTTTCTCGCACGCAGCACAGGCACCGTGTTCATTGCCCGCGACCCTCGCGAGGCCAGGTCCCAGACCCAACTGTTCGAAGATCGCTTGCTGGCCGGGCACCGCCTTCTGTTCTTTCCCGAAGGCACCAGTACGGATGGCCTGCGGGTGCTGCCGTTCAAATCCACCCTGTTTCAGGCGTTTTTCGACCCTGACCTGCGGGACACGGTGTCCGTTCAGCCCGTATCGGTGACCTACCATGCACCAAAGGGGGCGGATGCGCGGATCTATGGCTGGTGGGGAGACATGGCGTTCGGATCGCATCTGATCGCGACTCTGGCGTTGGCGCGACAGGGGCATGTGGTCGTGGTCTATCATGATCCCATCGCCGTCGCGGACGTCGCGGATCGCAAGGCGTTGGCCGCAGGTGCCGAGGCGGCAGTGCGCATGGGGCATGATCCGGGATCACACGTCACTCGGTCCGCATCATGATCGGTTACCGGCACCCTCCCTGCGTCGATACAGAGACGACTTGAGGGCTTATCCGAACCACGCGTCCTATGCTGATGGAATGTCGCCAAGAACCGTCCGCTTTCGTATCCCTCAGGATCAGAGCATCGGCAGGACATTTCGCACCGTCGGCCGCGCGAGTCAGCCCTTTTTTTGGATGTTCCCGTTGCGTAAAGCCGACAGTGCGGTATGAAGCGGCTCAACTCTGGCACGGAAAATCAGACACATGTCCCATCATCCCGACCCGGATCGGCCAATGGCCGACCCGAAACCGGCCATCTCGTGGGTCAAAAGCCTGTCTGCCTACCGTGAACCTGACATATGGCGCAGCTCTTTCGAATTGGCGGTCACGCTGGGGCCGTTCGTGCTGTTGTGGGCGCTGGCATGGTGGGCGATGTCTGTCAGCTATTGGCTGACCTTCACGCTGTCACTGGTCAATGCGGCCTTCCTCCTCCGCCTGTTTTGCATTCAGCATGATTGCGGGCATGGATCGTTCTTCAACAACCGTACGCTCAGCGATTGGTTGGGGCGGGTGATCGGGGTCTTGACGCTGACGCCATACGACGTGTGGCGGCGTTCACATTCGATTCACCACGGGGCATCGGGCAATCTGGGGCGGCGGGGCATTGGCGACGTGCACACGCTGACTGTGGCCGAATACCGCGCCCGCAGCCCGTTTCACCGGTTCGTCTACCGCGTCTATCGCAACCCGATCGTCCTGTTCGGGCTTGGGCCCGGCTATATGTTCTTTGTCGAACACCGCATCCCGCTGAGCCTGATGGGGCAGGCGCGGTACTGGGTCAGCGCGATGGCCACGAACGCAGCCATCATCACATGGGTGGGCATCGTGATCTATTTTGGGGGCCTTGCCCCTGTTCTGTTGATCTTCCTACCCTCGACATTGCTTGCGGCCACGGCGGGGGTCTGGCTGTTCTATGTGCAGCACCAGTTCGAAACGACCCTTTGGGACTCCGAAGAAGACTGGCATATGCACGAATCCGCCCTGCACGGCAGTTCGCACTATGTCCTGCCCCCGGTCCTGCAATGGTTCAGCGCCAATATCGGCATCCACCACGTGCATCACCTTTATGCGCGGATTCCGTTCTATCGCCTGCCCGAGGTTCTGCGCGATCATGCGGATCTGGCCCAGACCAACCGGATGACGATTTCCCAAAGCCTGATCAACGCGCGCCTGCATCTTTGGGACGAGGACTCCAAACGGCTGGTATCGTTCGCACGGGCTCACGCGCAGTAAATCAGCGCCATCGCCGGTTTGCTCCGATACGGTCTTGCCATCCTGCACGGCTTCCCCTAAAGGCGGCACATTAATCCGCAGTCCGGGGCGGGCGTGTGGGGGAGACATCCTCACGAGTCCACCGGTTGGCGCATCTGCGCTGCACCCCCGGACGAGGCGAAAACCGGAAAAGGAAACGAACATGGCTCTTCCCGAGTTCTCCATGCGCCAATTGCTTGAAGCTGGCGTTCACTTTGGTCACCAGACACAACGCTGGAACCCACGCATGGGTCCCTTCATCTATGGCGCGCGCAACGGCATCCATATCATGGACCTGACGCAAACCGTACCGATGCTGGATCAGGCGCTGCAAGCGATCCGCGACACCGTCGCCAAGGGCGGTCGTGTGCTCTTTGTCGGCACCAAGCGCCAGGCGGCTCAGCCTATCGCCGATGCGGCCGAAAACTGCGCCCAATATTACATGAACCACCGCTGGCTGGGCGGCACGTTGACCAACTGGCAAACCGTGTCCAAGTCGATCCAGCGCCTGAAGTCGATCGACGAGCAAGCCGAGCAGGGCTTTGGCGGCATGACCAAGAAAGAGCGTCTTGGCATGGAACGTGACCAGGGCAAATTGCAGGCCTCGCTGGGCGGCATCCGCGAAATGGGCGGCCGTCCTGACCTGATCTTTGTCATCGACGTCAAGAAAGAAGCCCTTGCCGTGGCAGAAGCCAACAAGCTGGGCATTCCTGTCGTGGCCGTGGTTGATACCAACTGCTCGCCCGATGGTGTGGACTACATCATCCCCGGCAACGACGACGCGGCCCGTGCCATCGCTCTGTACTGCGATCTGGCAGCCCGTGCGGCTCTGGATGGCATGAGCGCACAGCTGGGTGCCGCCGGTGTCGATCTGGGTGCCATGGAAGAAGCGCCCGTCGAGGAAGTGCTGGCCGAAGAAGCGCCTGCAGCCGAAAAGCCTGCGGAAGCGCCCGCCGAAGCCCCAACAGAGGCGTAAGCCTGTCATAAGGTTGATACATGCGGCGGTGTAACCACTGCCGCATGGCCCTGATTCCGCGGTGCCCCGATGGCATCGCAACCACTCGCATTTTGAGGAGAGCCAAAAGATGGCAATCACAGCAGCAATGGTCAAAGAACTGCGCGACAGCACCGGCGCAGGCATGATGGACGCCAAAAAGGCGCTGACCGAAACCGAAGGTAACATGGACGAAGCCGTTGATTGGCTGCGCACCAAGGGCCTTGCCAAAGCCGCCAAGAAATCCGGTCGCACAGCCGCCGAAGGTCTGGTGGCCGTCCAGGTTGATGGCGGCAAGGGGATCGCGATCGAAGTGAACTCGGAAACCGACTTTGTCGGCAAGAACGCCGAATTCCAGGAAATGGTTGGCAAGATCGCCTATGCTGCCCTGGGCGTGTCCGATGTCGAAGCACTGCGCGCAACCGATGTCGGCGGCAAGACCGTGGACGCGATGATCACCGACAAGATCGCCACCATCGGCGAAAACATGTCGCTGCGCCGCATGGCGTCGCTCGAAGGTGAAATCGTTGTGTCCTACGTGCACAACGCGGCCACACACGGCATGGGCAAAATCGGCGTGCTGGTGGCAATGACCGGTGGCGACGAAACGTTTGGCAAACAGGTTGCAATGCATATCGCGGCTGTGAACCCTGCTTCGCTGTCCGAAAACGATCTGGACCCCGCTGTCGTCGAGAAGGAAAAACAGGTCCAGATGGACATTGCCCGCGAAAGCGGCAAGCCGGAAGCCGTGATCGAAAAGATGATCGTTGGCCGGATGCAAAAATACATGTCCGAAGTGACCTTGCTGAACCAGTCATTTGTTGTGAACCCCGACCTGACCGTGGGGGCCGCCGCGAAAGAAGCAGGCGCGACCATCACAGGCTTTGCTCGTCTGGAAGTAGGCGAAGGCATCGCGGTCGAGAAAGAGGACTTTGCTGCGGAAGTCGCGAAAGTCGGCAAGAGCTAACCCTTTTCAAAGCGATCAAGACGTGAGGGGCGCAGCGATGCGCCCCTTTTTTCGTTGTGATGCAGGGGCGCGTCGTCTCTAGTTGGCAACAGCGAAGGGGAGCGACACATATGACCGACCGGAAACTCTATCTCGGCCCTTTGACCGACAACCGGCGCTGGGACAAGGTGCGCATTCGACCCGATGATGTCTTTGTCGTCACGCCGCCGAAATGCGGGACCACGTGGACACAGACCATTGTCGCTCTGCTCTTGTCGGGAGATCCGGAAGTCGAGACAGAGCTTTCGGTGAAAATGCCTTGGGTCGATATCCGCATCCGCGAAATGGATGAGGTGGCCGACCGGCTCGAAGCCATGACACACAGGCGCAGCATGAAAAGCCATACGCCGATGGACGGGTTGCCGCTGGACAATCAAGCCCAGTACATTTGCGTCTTTCGTCATCCGCTGGATGCGCATTTTTCCTACCGCAAACACGTGCGTAACCTTCCAATGTCCTGGTTTGATAACTGGTATCCGGAAGACGACCCGGATGGTGTGACGTTCCGCCGCTTTCTGGATGGCGGGCCAGAAGGGTTTGATATGGATGCCATGCCGTTGGCGCACATCCTGCGTCACTACACGTCTGCCTTGGCGCTTTCGGACAGGCCAAACGTGACCCTTCTGCACTATGCCGACATGACGCGCGACCTTGCCGGTACTTTTGACCGGATCGCAAACCTGCTTGGCGTCGCTTATCCTGCGGATGTCATGGACCAACTGGTTGCAACAGCCACGTTTTGGAACATGCAGGCCATGGCAGCGCGCTATGCGCCTTCGGGCGGAAAAGGGTTTTTCAAATCGGATTCCGATTTCTTTGCCAGCGGCACCAGCAACAAGTGGGTGGGCGCGCTGACAGATCAGGACCTTTCGGCTTATGATGAAATGATGGATGCCGTCTTGTCCCAACAAGACCGCGCGTGGTTGGAATATGGATCACACGGGCAGCCATCACGGGATTAACCGGCGCCCTTGATTGGGGGGCGTTCAGTGCACCACACGAACCTCAAAATGACAGGGGCCTCCGGGGCTTTGCGCGCCACAAGACGTTTCCGCGCAGGAACAGTCCGGAGTGACCAGCGTCTGATAGAGCCGGGCAAACACGCCCGCATGCCATGTGCAAATGCAGTGGTCACTCTGTTCACCCCGGATCAACGGGTTATCCCGGATCTCAAACGTCCACGGGTCGATCACCTTGAACTGACCCGAGCCGACAAACGTCCAGGCATGCTGCGCGATGGCGCGGGACAAAAGCCGCGCGGCTGGTCCTGCTGGCAGGGCCCGCAAGAGCCATTGGGCAGGCGCAGGTATCCGGTGCCTGAGGATGTAGTCGGCCGTGCCCAGACCCGCCCGCGCCGCCAGGGCGGGTGCATCTTCGGGTTCTGCATCACGCAGGCGATGATGCAGGCGGGCCGCGTCCGCCTCGGGGATCATGCAGGTTCCATACGGCACATCGACGATACCTGCCTCCACCAAGAGCGCGGCGCGCCGTACAGGGCCGACAGATTGGTCGAGCACCGGCAGCAATTGAAGGATCGCGTTCGGTCCGATTACGCCCGGCCCGGCATGAATATCCCTAGACATCGTCCATCTGCGCCGTGCCGCCACCGCAGGCTTTGACGTCTGCGCCATTCGGCATCTTGAAGGCCTGCTGACGGTCCTTGGCGCGTTCCTTGCCTTGCGCGCGCAACGCTTCGCGGCGTTCAGCGGCTCTGGCCGCCTTGTCGGCAGAGGCTTCCCAGTCTTCCATTTGCGCCTCGGCAATGGTGCGTGTTTCGTCGAAATGAAAGTCGAGCTTGTTCTTGGACTGCGGCCCGGTATAGCCGACCTTGCCCAGATCATAGAACGTCCGGCCAACCCCAGCCTTGAGGAAGGCATAGAGACAGCCCAGCAGATACCGTCGCCGGAACCCGGTGCCACGCCATGGATAATGAAACAGCGCCTTTTTCATATAGAAGCGGCGGTAGTTGTTCATCACGCCATCCAGCAGCTCGCCGCGCTCCATCTTGGCGGGCTTCATGATCGGTGTGACAAAGTTATAGCGACTGAAATCAAAGACTTCGACTTGATCCTTCAACTCCTGAAACAGCGGTGTGAACGGCCAGGGCGTGTACATCGACCAGTTGGCCAGATCCGGTTGCCAGTCCCACGCCATCTGGTAGGTTTCTTCCAGCGTTTCGGGGGTTTCATTGTCGAGCCCGACAATGAATTGCGCCTCGACCAGAATATCGGCCTCGCGCAACAGGCGGATCGCTTCCTTGTTCTCTTCGACCTTGGTTTCCTTGTTGAAGAAATCCAGCTTCATCTGTGCGGCGGCTTCGGTGCCGAGTGAGACGTGGACAAGCCCTGCCTTGCGGTAGAACTTGAGCAGGTCCTTGTCACGGTAGATATCCGTGACGCGGGTGTTGATGCCCCATTTGATCTTGTCGGGCAGGCCCCGATCCCGATCAATGAGTTCCTGACAGAAGGCCACGAATTTCTTCTTGTTTATCGTGGGTTCCTCATCGGCGAGGATGAAAAAGCCAACGCCGTGGTTTTCGACCAGATCCTCGATCTCATCCACCACGTCCTTGGGATCACGCACCCGGTAGTCGCGCCAGAATTTCCACTGGCTGCAAAAGGAACAGGTAAAGGGGCAGCCCCGCGCAAGGTTCGGGATCGCGACGCGCGTGCCGAGCGGGATATAGATATACTTTGACCACTCCAGAACCGACCAATCGGGTTTGATCTTGCTCAGATCCTTGACCGTCGAGGCCGCCTGCGTGGCAACGATCTTGTCCCCGTCGATAAAGGCGAGGCCATTGATCTTGTGCCGTTCGGCCTGGAAACGTCCGTCTTCGATGGCCAGCATCAACGCGGTACAGATTTCCTCGCCTTCGCCGCGCACGATGACATCGACCCACGGCGCTTCCGTCAGAACCTGCTTGTACATAAAGGTTGCATGCACTCCGCCCAGGACTCGTACGGCGTTGGGCACAATCTCACGGGCGACCTTCAGCGCATCTTCGGCGCGATAGATCGACGGGGTGATGGCGGTCACGCCGACAACGTCCGGCGCAAGCGCTTCCATTTGCTGCGCAAGCTCTGCATCGGTGATCCCATCCGTCATCGCATCGATGAAATGGATGTCGTCGAAACCGGATTGCCGCAAATGCCCCGTCAGATATGCAACCCAGGCCAGGGGCCAGGTGCCTGCAATCTCTGCTCCGCCGGAACGGTAATTTGGGTGGACGAACAAAATGCGCATGGCTTCCTCCGGTTTTTTGCGCGTCCAAAATTGCACAAAAAGTGTCAACTTGAATTGACACAGATCAAGCTGCCCGATCCCCGTGAAACCAAAGCATGGCACAGGAACAGAATTGCAATCGTTTCGAATTTGGCGGGTTAATCGCAAATTGGCGGGATTGTGTTTGGGCACAATCCCGCCCTTTGATTGCGTCCCTGGCCACGGGGATGAGACGCGTGGACGCTTACAAAGTTCCGGCCCGCCACAGAGACCAATATCTGGGCGAACCGGGTCCGGAAGAACCGGGTCAAATCAGAGAGCCCTTGGTATTGCAAAGGATCTGATCCGATGTTCCCTGGCTAAAGCCACCACTCACGGAACATGATCAGAATGCAAATTAACCCAAGGTAAATAAAGTCGGGGATTCCTTACCTTAGGTTCAAATATTACCGATGACGCAAGGCCGCCGGTGATTTTATTGCTGAAAAGGGGCGGTGCGACGCGCGTCGGGCGCGGCTTGGCAGTTCATGCAACCCTAGGTAAGCTCTTCAAAAGGCATCCATTTTTGCAATATCTGCCGCGTTTCCCGGTCAAAGATCATGATGTTGCCGCCGCCACCCGGACCTTGATCCTGCGCGCGAGAAATCGCGGTGCCGGACAAGGCGCAATACAGCAAAGTCCCCACTGCACCATGACCAACGACCAGAACATCGCCCGAAGGTGAGTCGGCCAATATCCGATCAATGCAAGCCACAATCCGGGTCTGAGCATCCACGGCCCGCTCCCACCCCCGCACGGATTCGGTCGGGTTTCCAAAGAACCGGTCCGCCATGTCCTCAAACGCATCTGGCGGCAGGAACCCGGTGGACGACCGGTCATTCTCATAGCTGTCTTTGGCAATCTGAACCGTCAGACCAAGGGCTGCAGCCAACGGCTCTGCGCTGTCCCGGGCCTTGCGTTCGGGGCTGCTGTAGATGGCGCTGGCGCCGGACATCAGATGCGGTGCGCGTTCGCAAAGTGCAGCGATGCGCGCCTGACCCACAGCGTTCAGCGGCCATTCGGTGACCGGAACCGCCGGATCGATCACAACTTGCGGATGGCTCAAATACAGGAGTTTGGTCATGTCGGGCCTCGGGGTTCGCATTCGAACACACGCCTAATGCAGTTGTCCCGAAACCGAAATGAACAACCGGTAATGCACCTGTACTATTGCTGATAATGCAAAACGCACATGCACAAGAGCGCGGCTTATGCTTGCAGAATGAACATCTGATTGGCAAAGGCCGCCTTGAGGACGGCCTGCGCAGTCGTTTCAACGGCCAGGGCTTCGCGCGCAAGGCGCAGATGCTTTTCAACGGTGGCCGTCGTAAGGCCCATCAGAACCGCAATATCCTGCATCGTCTTGCCATCACCGACCCATTCAAGGGCTTCGCGCTGGCGATTGGTCAGGCCGCGATTCGGCCCGTTATAGGGCAGGGTCAGGATCTTGAGATGTGCCACATTGTTCATCAGGTGAATGTCTGCGCCATGCTTGTCCCACACGGCATCCACCTCATCCTGGGTCATCCCCGGTTTGGCGGTCAGCGCAATCGCACCTTTCGAGCGGGCCGAGACCGACTTGAAGCTGATGGTGTAGCCGGCCGTGACGCCCATCGAATAATTGAATTCCAGCACCCGTTTCTCGGCCGGGGTCAGCGTCTCGGTCGAGCGCATCTGCGCCAACATGCCCCAGCTTCCGGCCCCTTCATTGTTCAGCGCCCAGTTCACCATCGGTGCATGCACATAATGCTGTTCACCCAGGAACACGTCGGTATAGGCACGCGAATGGTTTGTCAGGATGATAAAATCCTCCGGATCGCCAAGCGACGTGCTGGACCGGTAGCGGGTAAAGCCATAGATCAGGCGATCAAACCCGTAGTCATCCATTTTGCGGGTATGCGCGTCCCACAATTCCTCGATCGTCTGGCAGTTCGAGAGGCGATGCAAAAAGCTCTTCATGACTTTGCCTCCAAATGTCCGATCATTGCATCCATGGCCAGAATATAGCCTGCCGCGCCAAAGCCGCAAATCACACCCACCGCGACCCGCGCAATATAGCTGTGGTGCCGGAATTCCTCGCGGGCGTGCACGTTGCTGAGGTGCAATTCAATCGTAGGAACCTGCGTGCCTGCAATCGCATCATGCAGCGCAATAGATGTATGTGTGTAGGCCCCCGCATTCAGGATGATTCCATCATGCGTGCCTTTTGCCGCATGAATCGCGTCGACAAGGGCCCCCTCGTGGTTTGATTGCAGGCAGGCGACGGTGACGCCTTTGACCGTGCCATGTGCATGGCAACGTGCCTCGACATCCGCCAGAGTGTCCGCGCCATAAATCTCGGGTTCGCGGGTTCCCAAGAGGTTTAAGTTCGGGCCGTTAAGGATAAGCAAGGACGTCATAATTTTTCACCTAATGTTGCACAGGTGTTAGCGACTTTGCCCCGTCTCTGTCCAGCACCCCGTTACGAAGTTGCATCAAAGACGGCAAGGCCCAGCCAATCCGCAACAAGGGCCGGGGTGTCCTGGCCCTCAATCTCGATGGTGAGCACCGTTTCTCGCAGCAAATCCGTGTTATTGCGCTGTGTGACGGAGGTCAGGGTGAAACGTCCGCGCAACCGACTGCCCGCGCGCACAGGTGACAGAAAACGCAACTTGTTGAAGCCGTAGTTGATCCCCATGACTTGGCCGGGGGCCATGTCGAAACAGTCGTAGGCAAAGCGGCTGGCCAGGCTAAGGGTCAGAAACCCGTGGGCAACGGTTCCGCCAAAGGGCGTTTCGCGGGCCGCCCGTTCCGGATCAATGTGGATCCACTGATCGTCATGGGTGGTCTTGGCAAACTGATCGATCATCGGCTGATCCACGGTGATCCAGTTCGACACGCCAACCTTTTGGCCAATTTGCGCCTCCAGTGCCTCTTTGGCTTTGGCAATCGGTGTCATGTGGTTTGCTCCGGGTCTGGACCCACGCGGACCATGCGTTTGCCACGATTGTCACCGTTCAAAAGCCCGATCAGGGCGTGTGGCGCGTTCTCCAATCCTTCGATGACGTCTTCGAAGACTTTGATCTGGCCATTTTTGACCCAAGCCTGCAAGGCACGGGTCGCCTTGGCGTCGTCTTGGGCAAAGTCCATCACGATGAACCCTTCCATCCGCAGGCGTTTGACGACCACAACACCGGGCAAATTGCGCGGGCCCACGGGCGCTGTGCTCTCATATTGGCTGATCGCGCCGCAACAGACGACGCGGCCCCGTTCGTTCATAAGGGCCAGCGTGGTTTCAAGGATCTCGCC
>CAYGQZ010000066.1:15121-18182 GCA_964352055.1 uncultured Rhodobacterales bacterium | reverse complement strand
TTCCAATCGTCGCTCATCTTCAACTCCATTTGGGCCTGAAATGGGGCCAGGCCACAAAAAAACCCCCGAAACGCGGTCAAGCGAAAGGGGGGCTTTCATCCTGACCTTTTAGCAGTTTTTGCCGATTGGATTCTTATCGAAAACACCGACGTGGCCCGCAATCCGGTAACAAATCGCCACACCCGCAGGGCTACGCCCAGAACTGTTGCACGTCAACACCGTCACGGTGCTGTAATCCAAATTTCATTCTCACGTCATATGCATAGACCATAGAGGCCCCACTAGATGTGGTAGGAGGTGCTGAGATGCCCATCCTGAGACTGAATGCAGGACCTGCGGGACCAACCTTGCACGGGTCTCCGGCGTCAGCCATGAGGGCCATCAATTCCGCAGCCGCCGGGTCCGGCCCTGTCATCGTGATGATCCACGGTTTCAAATACGATCCCGATTGCGATTGGCACTCGCCGCACAAGTCGATTTTTGCAACGACCAAACATCCGGTTCTGCACAACACGGTCCAATGGCTGCATCACTTGGGCTTTGGCTGCAGCGACCCCGAAGAAGGGCTGGCCATCGCTTTTGCATGGCGTGCCAGATGCAGCCTTTGGGAGGCACAAAAGTCGGCACGTTCGGCTGGGCAACAGCTGGCGGATGTGATCACGGCAATTCACAATCGTGCACCGCACCGCCCTGTGAATGTGGTGACCCATTCGATGGGCTCCGAAGTGATCCTTGAGGCGTTGCACAGTTTACCAGCACACAGCGTGGCCCGGATCGTGACGCTCACCGGGGCAAGCTATGTCAGCCGGGCCAGTGCGGCACTTGGTCAAACCGATGCGGGGCGGGCGGCACAATTGATCAATGTGACTAGTCGGGAAAACGAAGCGTTCGATTTCATGTTTGAACGCCTGACGCGGCCACCTGAATCAGGGGACCGGGCCATGGGCCGCGGCCTTGACCTGAATAACGCCGTAACGCTCTACTTGGATTGCCCGCAAACCCTTGCGCTTCTGTCGCGATTTGGCGGACATATCGCGCCACGGTCGCGCAGGATTTGCCATTGGTCAGGCTATACGCGCCCCGGGGCCTTGCGGTTTTATGCGCACGCGTTGCGCAATCCCCAAGCTGTTCCCTTGCACGCTCTGCGGCAGGCCCTGCCCACAAGTGCAGCGCCTCTCTGGCCCCGGATTCTTACGCGATCACACGTTCGTAAGGTCTTGCCATCTGAAACCGAAATGCATCAAGGCCCGCACAAGGTCACTTAATGGAAATTCGGAGGCTTGCCAGCACGCAAACTGCCAAGCGGCCTGACGCTTCCCGCGAACAGCACCCTTTGGCATGTTCCGTAAGGCGCACCTTGGTGCGCCATGTTCAAGCCTTGTCGCTGCCCTTGTCTGCGTCCTGATCAATCAGATAAGACTGCAGGGCTGTGATTTGCCAGAACAGAAACGCAATCAGCGCAATCGGAAAACCAAAGGTCTCGATCTTGACCCACGTGTCCGTGGACATTGTGCGCCAGATGACTTCGTTCAGAACCGCAAGTGCAACAAACATGGCGCAAAGTCGTTTCGTCAGGATCATCCAGCCTTCGTCACGCATGGGCATCGCATCATTGAGGACGTAAGCCAACCAGCTTTGCCCACGCAAAAGGCCAATCCCCAGAAGCAACGCAAACACGCCATAAACGATGCTGGTCTTCATCTTGAAGAAGCGCTCATCGTTGAAATAGGCCGTCAAACCGCCGAAAAAGACAACCATGAAGGCTGTGAACAGCTGCATGCGACTGAGTTTGCCCGTCATGACCCACAAAACAGCCATCGAGATCAACATGATCGGGACAAAGATCAGAGTGGCCACGATAAAGCCGGAATACTCGACGCCGCCCATGACATAACTGTTGTCGCGAATGCGCAGATAGATCAGGAAAAAGACCAGTGGCGGGCCCAGCTCAAGGACCTGCTTCAGGATCGGGTTGATTTCACGTGCTTCGCTCATCGTTTGCCTTTTATCCGCCCATCTCGACGATCACAGCCCCCAGCGCGATCAACGCCATGAGCGCCACCCTCCGCGGGCCTACCGTTTCTTTCAGAACCAGCCAGCCGATGACCGCGGCAAAGACTGTCGAAGTCTCGCGCAATACCGCAGCTTCGCCCACCTTGTCGAGCCGAGTTGCCATCATGATAGAGCCGAAACTGAGAAAAGCGACTATTCCGCCCACAAACCCGCGCAGCATCAGCGGCGGCACAGTGGGCGGGTTGGCCATCCTGCGCCAGCGCATGTATGCAATTGGGGGCATGAAAACGCCATCGATCATGAAAAACCATGCCAGAAAGGTGAACGGGTTCGCCGTCGCCCGGATGCCATAGGCGTCATATGTCGTGTAAAGCGCCACAAAAAGCCCGGTGACAAAAGCCAGTCCGAGGGCAAGGGGCAGCGTGTCCCGCTCGGTCTGAAGATAGCGCAGGTTATAGGCGGCAAGGCCAAAAATCCCTGCCAGAAGCGTGGCCACACCCAGCCACTGCACTGCAGTGAAGGTTTCGCCGAACAAGAGATAAGCGCCAATCACGGTAAAGAGCGGCCCGGTGCCCCGTACCACCGGGTAGACCACGGTATAGGCCCCCTTGGTATAGGCCCAGGCCTGAAGCAGTTTGTAGACCACGTGGATAAGCCAGACGACGCCAAAAATGGGCCACATATGGGGCTCGGGCCAGGGTACGACAAAAAGCGCAAAAGGGGCCGCCATCAATCCGTAAGACGCATCAATCGCCCCGCGCGTGAGCCAGGGATCGTGTCGCCCCTTCTGCAAGGCCCCGAACACCGCATGTAAAAACGCTGCCAGAATCGCGAGCCCCAAAGCCACCTGATGGCCTGCGGGCGTTCCTTCGATGCTGATCAGCCAGTCGGTCATGGGTGTGTCGGCGGGGCAGGCACCGCCTTACGGGCGATTTCCGGATGTCCCGATTGAAGTTGCCCAGTATCCTGGGGGGCCCCCCCCCCCGCCGGGGGGCCGCCCCCCGGGTGTTTTTTGGCGCAAGCAGGGGGGGGGTGGGTTCGGGGGGAG
>CAYGQZ010000066.1:10634-15111 GCA_964352055.1 uncultured Rhodobacterales bacterium | reverse complement strand
AATTGCGGACGCACTCCCTTGGACAAGTGTGCTGCCAATGGGGGGCCAGCCCCCCGGCCTGCGGCCTCCCCCCGGGATATTTTTGGCCGAAAGAAGGGGCTGATGTCATTCAGGGTCAAGGCCAGTGAGCGCCGCTGCAAAGTCTTCGGGATCAAAGGGCGAAAGATCGTCAATCTGTTCGCCGACGCCAATGGCGTGAATGGGAAGGCCAAACTTGTCGGCCAAGGCAACCAGCACCCCGCCTTTTGCCGTGCCGTCCAGCTTGGTCATCACAAGTCCGGAAACATCCGAGACCTCCTGGAACACCTTGACCTGATTGAGCGCGTTTTGCCCAGTTGTTGCGTCCAGCACCAACAGCGTGTTGTGCGGGGCACTGGGATCTTTCTTGCGGATGACCCGCACGATTTTGGCCAGCTCTTCCATCAGGTCACTCCGGTTTTGCAACCGTCCAGCGGTGTCGATCATCAAGAGGTCAGCGCCTTCGGCCTGCGCCTTTGTCATCGCGTCAAAGGCCAGACTGGCCGGATCGCTCCCTTCGGGGGCTGTCAGCACCGGCACGCCCGCGCGTTCGCCCCAGACTTGCAATTGCTCGACGGCAGCTGCGCGGAACGTGTCCCCTGCTGCAATCACCACCGACTTTCCGGCCGCGCGAAACTGACTGGCAAGTTTTCCGATCGTAGTGGTTTTGCCAGACCCGTTGACGCCCACAACCAGCACCACTTGCGGCTTTTGCGCGTAAAGCGGTAGGGGTTTGGCGACCGCTTCCATGATCCGGGCGATTTCACCGGCCATGAGTTCCTTGATTTCGGTCACGGACAGCTTCTTGCCCATCCGCCCTTCGGCCATGTTTGCCGTCACCCGCAGCGCCGTATCGACCCCCATGTCAGAAGCGATCAGCAATTCCTCGAGTTGTTCCAGCATGTCGTCATCGAGCGTTCGGCGCAGCACGGGGGCTGCATCCTTGCGCCCCATGAGACGCCCCAGAATACCTTGCTTGCTTGGTGCCGCTTCAGGCGAGGGCGCAGGCTCGGACAGAGTTGGCATGGCAACGGGTTTGCCCACTGGCATGGCAGAAGCGGCTTTGCTCGTGGCCTCGGTTTTCGTCGAATGCACGGGTTCAGGCAGCGCGAGTTTTTCTCCGGCGCGTGTATCGCCTTTTTTCGGGGCGACAGGTTCAGCGTGTGTGTCTGACGTTGCTTCCGGCGTTGCCTTGACGGCAGGAAATGATGCAGCGTCCGAAGCCTGCACATGTGCAGGCCCGCGATCGGGCGAAGACTCTGGATCCAGCGTCGGCTCTTCCGCGGCATCCGGTTCGGGCGCGGGTGCAACGTGTGGATAGGGATCGCGCTCGGGCGCGGGCCCGGGTGTCCGTTGCGAAACCGGCGCCGGGGCAGAGGGTGCCGTCAGATCCGGCTGCGGCTCGGGTGCAGATTCAACCCCGCCATCTTCGACAATGGCTTCCAGTCCCTCATCGATCTTCGAGGATGACTTGAACAGACGATCTTTGAGTTTCTTGAAAAACGCCATGGTGCCCCGGTGCTTGAGTTACCACCTGACCTAATACGCGAAAGCGGGCGTGAAAAGGCACCTTGTGGCATCAAGGTGCCTTGAGTGACGTCAGATTTCGTCGGCGAAGTGTTTCATCGTCAGACGAATAGGGTTCGGCGCCGCCTGCCCTAACCCGCAGATCGATGCATCCGTCATCGCCGTGCAAAGCTCGTCCAACAGCCCCTGATCCCATGTATCGGCCTGCATCAGCTTGACGGCCTTTTCGCATCCAACCCGGCAGGGCGTGCATTGGCCACAGCTTTCGTCCTCGAAAAAGCGCAGCATGTTCAGGGCCGCGTCGCGGGCGCGATCCTGATCCGACAAGATCACCACGGCTGCGGACCCAATGAAGGTCCCGTGCGGTTGCAGCGTGTCGAAATCGAGAGGCACGTCATCCATCGATGCAGGCAGCAGTCCCGAAGACGGCCCGCCTGGCTGATAGGCCTTGAACACGTGCCCCTCCGCCATGCCGCCGCTTGCCGCGATGATGTCTGCAATGGTCGACCCGGCAGGCAAAAGATAAACGCCTGGTGCGGCCACCCGCCCCGACACCGAATAGCTGCGCAGACCTTTGCGGCCATTCTTTTCGGTCGAATTCAGTACCTGGGGCCCTTCACGGCATATCCGCGCGATCCAGTGCAGTGTTTCGACGTTATGCACCAAAGTCGGCTGGTTAAAGATACCGACCTGCGCCACATAGGGTGGCCGGTGACGCGGCATACCGCGCTTGCCCTCGATGCTTTCGATCATCGCGGATTCTTCGCCACAGATATAGGCCCCGGCCCCGCGCCGCAGGTCGATGTACCCTTCGGAGACGATGCCCGCAGCCTCCAGCGCCTTGATCTCGCGCCGCAGGATGTCCAGAACGGCCGGGTATTCGTCGCGCATGTAGATGAACGCCGTGCCCGCCTCAACGGCCCAGGCGGCAATGAGCATGCCCTCAAGGAAAAGATGCGGCACCCGCTCGAGGTAGTAGCGATCCTTGAATGTGCCCGGCTCGCCCTCATCCCCGTTGACCGCGAGATATCGGGGCCCTGCATTGCCGCGCACAAAGCCCCATTTGGTGCCGGATGGGAAACCCGCGCCCCCCAGCCCCCGCAGACCGCTTTCCTTGATCCGGGCCTGGACAGCGTCCCAGTTGCCGTTCTTACGCAAGTCCTTGAGCGTCTCGTAACCGCCTTCGGCGACGTAGGCGTCAAACTCCTCATAGTCCGGAACATGGGCGTGCGTGTCATCCACCGCAATCGCGGCCTGCACCTTTTCCGGTGTGGCATGATCGATATGGTTGTGCCCGATCTCAAGCACCGGAGCCATATCGCAGCGGCCCATGCAGGGCGCACGCAGCACACGGACGGCACTGGGGTCCAACCCCTCTTCGAGGGCGGATTTGAGGTGCTGCGCGCCTGCCAGCTCGCAACTGAGCGAGTCGCAAACCCGGATCGTAAGGGCCGGCGGTGGTGTTTCACCTTCCTTGACCACGTCAAAATGGGCGTAGAAGGTCGCGACCTCATAGACCTCGGCCATGCTGATCCGCATCTCTTCTGCCAAGGCGCGCAGATGCGCCGCAGACAGGTGGCCATAGCTGTCTTGAATGAGGTGCAGAAATTCGATCAGCAAATCGCGGCGGCGGGGTGCGTCGCCCAACAGGGTGCGGACCTCGTCCCAGGCCTGATCATCCAGCGCACGACCCTTTGGGCGCACGCGGCCTTTGCCTTTTCCGGATTTCCAGACGCCTTTGCCTTGCTTTGCGTGATCCAGCGCCATGACGCACTCCCTACCTCAGTTGTGCGGAAATTAGCAGTCAGTCAGACCACACATCAGCCCAAAAGCGACGCCAAAAGGTGCAAAGCACGCGCCGATGATGATCACGCGGGCGCGTATCGGTCACGTTTTGGATGAAATGGGGCTGAGCGTGCTGCGGCTGGATCGCACAATGGAAGACTTCCCAGGACTGTTTCTTTTGATTCTGGGGCAGTTTCCATACGCCGTGCAGGCACGTCGTCCCCCCGTTTCCGGCATAACAACTGCGTGCACGGACTGGCGAAGCAGGCGGGTGTCTGGCAGGGTGGTGAGATGAGACGACTGACCTTGTGCCTTGCCCTGACCGTTTCGGGTTTGCCCGCCCTGGCCGAGCCGATGAGTGCTGCGGAATTTGAGGCCTACGTGACTGGAAAGACCTTGCACTATGGCAGCAACGGCGTCGCCTATGGGGCTGAAATATATCACGAAAACCGAAGGGTCACCTGGTCGTTCCTCGATGGGGAATGCAAGGATGGGTATTGGTATGAGGCGGAACAATCGAACATTTGTTTTGTCTACGAAGATCGATCAGATCCGCAATGCTGGACCTTTGAGCAGACCGGCACAGGATTGCGGGCGACGTTCATGAGTGATCCTGACATGACCGAGCTTTACGAGGCGCAGGATGTCGGTGAGGACATGATCTGCCTCGGGCCAAAAATCGGCGTTTGATGCGGGTTGTTCGGGTGCGGGCGGACGATGCGTCCGCCTTACGGGACTCTTCGTGGCATTCCCCGTAAGGCGCACCCTGGTGCGCCATGCCTCAAAACAACGAGCCTTGCTCGGGTGCCTTGGAACTGGATTTGCGGCCACTGCTTGCCCCGCCCAGACGCAACCGACCGTCGCTGAACTCGATCTCGAGCCCGCTTGCCTGCTCTGCTGCGGAACGGGTCGTCACGATCTCTCCGCCACCCCGCACCACCGCATATCCGCGCGCCAGTGTCGCCTTGTAGCTCAGCGTTTCGCGCAGCCGGTCAATCGCTTCAAGCTTCTGGCCAAGCCGTTCGATCTGGCGCGCACCCGCTGTACGCAGTCGACCGACGATCCCCTGCAACCGTTCGTTGGCATGGGCGTGGTCCCGCGCCAGCTTGCGCGGGTTCAAACGAATCGCACGCGCCTCGAACTGCGT
>CAYGQZ010000066.1:9247-10534 GCA_964352055.1 uncultured Rhodobacterales bacterium | reverse complement strand
GGGCAATGCACGCCCCAAATCGCGCAGCCTTTGCCCGCGCCGTTGCAAGCCACCGCTCAGCGCGCCTGTCATCCGCGCCCCGACCCCGTCCAGCCAGGCCATCAACTCATGCCGTACCGGCACCGCCAATTCCGCAGCCGCCGTCGGCGTGGGCGCGCGACGATCAGACACGAAATCAATCAATGTCGTGTCGGTCTCGTGCCCCACCGCCGAAATCAACGGAATCTCTGATGCCGCTGCCGCGCGCGCTACGATTTCCTCATTAAACCCCCACAGATCCTCAACCGATCCACCGCCCCGCGCCACGATCAGCAAATCCGGGCGCGGAATTGCCCCGCCCGGTGTCAACGCGTTGAACCCTGCGATCGCGCGGGCAACCTCGGGCGCACATTTGGCTCCTTGAACAGCCACTGGCCAGATCAGCACCTTGCGCGGAAACCGATCCCGCAACCGATGCAGAATGTCACGAATCACAGCGCCCGAAGGTGACGTGACCACCCCGATCACGTCAGGCAAGTACGGCAGGTCCTTCTTGCGCTCGGGGTCAAACAGACCCTCGGCTTGCAGCATCACCTTGCGCTTTTCCAACAGCGCCATAAGCGCGCCCATGCCCGCCGGTTTCAGGTCCTCGATGATGATCTGGTACTTGGATTGGCCCGGAAAGGTCGTCAATCGGCCCGTCGCTACGACCTCCATGCCTTCTTCGGGCTGGGTTTGCAGACGGGTTGCAACGCCTTTCCACAGGATGCCGGAAATCACCGCCTTGTCGTCCTTGAGATCCAGATAAACATGACCCGAACGCGGACGGCTCACGCGGCCGATCTCGCCTCTGATCCGCACATGCGAAAACTCACCCTCAATCAAACGTTTGATGGCACCCGAGATGTCAGAAACGCTGAATTCCGGGGCATTCAGCCCATCCGAGGGATCATCAATCAGGTCCATTTCCGTTCCTTGTGCATGGCCACGCGCCAGCTTAGAACGGGGGCGCGCAAAGGCCAAGGAGTGCTGTCCCATGAACATCCTAATTCTCGGCGGCGGCGGTCGCGAACACTCTCTGGCCTGGGCCGTCCTGCAAAACCCCAAATGTGACCGGCTGGTGGTGGCCCCCGGCAATGCGGGCATTGCGGCCATTGCCGATTGCGCAAATCTCGACATTCTGGACGGTGGCGCTGTCGTCACCTTTGTCGAGGAAGAAGCGATTGATTTCGTGATTGTCGGGCCCGAAGCGCCGCTGGCCGCAGGCGTTGCGGACCGGTTGCGCGATGCCGGCGTGCTTGTCTTTGG
>CAYGQZ010000066.1:7311-9147 GCA_964352055.1 uncultured Rhodobacterales bacterium | reverse complement strand
ACTGGCCCCAATACCGGCGGCATGGGGGCCTATTCCCCGGCGCCTGTTCTGACAGATGCCATTGCCATCCGCGCGCTGGACGAGATCATTCGCCCCACCATGGCCGAAATGGCGCGTCGCGGCACGCCCTATCAAGGTGTGCTCTATGCCGGGTTGATGATCGAAAACGGCGCGCCGCGTCTGGTCGAATACAACGTGCGTTTCGGCGATCCCGAATGTCAGGTTCTGATGATGCGTCTCGGCGCGCAGGCCTTTGACCTGATGCACGCAGCCGCCGAAGGGCGGCTGGAGACGGCGCAGGTCAACTGGGCCGACGACCATGCGATTACGGTGGTCATGGCGGCCAGGGGATACCCGGACAGTTATGAAAAAGGTGCGGTCATTGGCGGGTTGGATGCACTGCCCGAAACCAGCAGCCAAATGGTATTTCACGCCGGAACATCGCGACAGAACGGCGCTGTCACCGCTTCGGGCGGTCGGGTGCTGAATGTGACAGCGCGCGGTGCAACGCTGCAAGAAGCGGCAAGGCGCGCCTATGAGATGGTGGATCAGATCGACTATCCAGATGGGTTTTTCCGCCGTGACATCGGCTGGCGCGCCTTGCAAGACACCTGAGCCAGACATTCTTTGCCATGCCAGGCTCAGGACAGCGGCGCGCCTTCGCACAAAACCGGATCATCCGTGATGGCCGTCACCCGCTGGATCTGTCGGCTTTCCGCGGACATGACCAGTAAATCGCTTTCGCTTTGAAACGGCATCCAGCAGTTGTTCGGATTGGGAAAGTTCTCGTAGAGAAAACAAATCAGAGGCCCGCGAATGTCGATGCGCCCATAGGAACAGCGACCATTCGCCTGCGCCCAGACCGACAGGTCGCGGCGCAGAAACTGTTCCGTCCCGACCATCTCACCGGACCCGTAATCGCTGAAGGTCAATGTACGGCCCGTTGCCAGATCAAGGAATGCGTCCGGGGAGATTTGCTGCTGCGCGGCGGCAGACCCACCGTAAAGAAACGCAACGCAGCTCAGGATACCGCAATTCAGTCGCATGCCAGGGCTGCGCGCCAACTCTCGGCACCTCTGTTGCGCCCAAGATCAGCAACCCGGAACGCAGCACCGTCAAAACGGATCGCCGCCAGACGCGACCAATTGGCGGTTGCAACGATCATCTCTGGGCGGCCATTGCAATCGCGCACCCCGCCCGAGATAAAGTCCTCGCCAATGCGGTGGTTGGAAAACCCCGGCAAGTTTGCGACAGGCTGCAACGTCCCATCACGAAAGCGCCAAAGTCGCACCGTTTTTGCCAGATGGGGACGGTCAACATAGGCAATCTCGGTGTATCCGTCACCGTCAAAATCCGCCGCTCCAATAGGGGCCAGCCAGCGGTTGCTTGTGCCGATGTGGGGCGTCTCTGCGATCTTGCCCGCAGCTCCGTAGATGGCCAACGCAGCGCCACGAGAGACATCTGCCTCAACGACGATCACTTCCGGTTGCCCATCGCCATCCAGATCCGCCAGGCGAGGCGCAAGATCCTCGAAAACGTGGTCTTGCGGCAGGGTGAAGGTGCGGGTGCGGCCGGTATCCAGCTTCAGGACTAGCGCGCCCCACTCGATGGCATCGCCAAGAACGCCGTGAGCATAGCGATCCGTTGGGGCCGCATAGCGCGCCGATGCGATGTGCTCAGAGAAGGCTGGCGCGGCGGGTGCCACAAGGCCCAGCAACGCCAGCCACAGGCACAACATCCGCTGCGCGCCGCGGGCGCGACGGGGCAACCGGTGCCACAGAAGACGCGGCGCCCCCTTTGGCATCAAATCTGTTTTTCAGGCATCTGCACCACAAG
>CAYGQZ010000066.1:0-7211 GCA_964352055.1 uncultured Rhodobacterales bacterium | reverse complement strand
CAGTGTTCCGCACGCTTCTAACCGCCTCTTTTTCGGCCCGCCAGTCCCTTTTGCGTCACAGGTCTTTAGCCCTTGCGGCATGCGGCACATGTTCTATCTTTGTTCACATGCAAGTCTATCCGCCTCCAACATCCTCCGGTCAGACCTGGCCCCGCCCGCCATCCTGTTTGCGGGCCTGCGATCTGGGCTTGCCACCGCTCAATGCACGGGTGGCGGTGGCGGGGCTGGTGATCCTGCGTCAGCGTCCGGGTACGGCCAAGGGCGTTATTTTCCTCACGCTCGAAGATGAGACGGGCGTGGTCAATATCATCGTCTGGCGGCACATCTACGAACGGTTTCGCCGCGCCGTCGTGGCCGGGCGCATGTTGCGCGTCACAGGCCGGATGCAACGGGCGCATGATGTGACCCACGTGCTGGCCGAAGAGATCGAGGATATCTCGGCCATGCTCGACCACCTGCTCAGCGAAGACACCGGGCGCAACCTGGCAGCAGAGAGCCGCACCGACGCGCAGGATGCCCGCCGCAGCAGGTGAAGAAGTCTCAAACTGATCCGCTGGACCTCAAGCCATCAGGATCTCTTCATCGCCGTCGCGCACAGATGAATAGGTATCTGACGAAAACTGCACATTTTGACCCGCAAAATGCGCACTATGGCATTTTCGAAATCGCTTGAGACAGGCGTTATCACCTGACGCGTTGAACGCCTTGATTTAAGGCAGCGTCAGGTGATTCAGGTTTTTCCAAAACGGCTCTTATGCGAATGACTGACAGTCAAAACGCGCCACAAGCATCCCAACAAAAAAGGCGCCCCCGACAGGAGGCGCCTTTTTGTTTCCATGCACGCAGGACCTAGCTGCCCAGGCTTAATGCCACAAAGCGCGGGTCACCCGCACGGCGCACGAGCAAAAGCAGCGACTTGCGTCCGGCGTCTTTCACATCCTGCAACCGTGTCTCGAAATCCTCGATCGAGGTCACTTTTTGCTGTCCCGCCTCGGTGATCACATCACCTGCGCGCAAACCTTTTTCAAAGGCCTCGGAGGTTTCATCCACATCCGTCACGGCCAGACCGTCCTGATCTGCATCCACACCCAATTGCTCGCGCAGCTCGTTCGTCAAGGTGCTGAGTGTCAGGCCAAGGACGTCCTTGGTCTCGGGCTCATCGGTCTCATCCGGCTGCGTTGCCACGGCAGGTACAGCGCCTTGCGCTTCTTCACGGCGGCCAAGCGTCACGCGCAGGGTCACCGTTTCTCCGTCACGATACACCACAACGCGCACTGTTTCGCCCACCGGGCTGTTGCCAACCTGACGCACCAATCCGCGCGTGTCTTCAACGTCGACCCCGGCAAAGCTGATGATCACATCGCCATCTTCCATGCCCGCCTCTTTTGCCGGGCCTTCGGGCACAGATGTCACCAGAGCACCAGCCGCTTTATCAAGCCCCATCGCTTCGGCAATATCATCGGTGACGTCCTGAATGCGCACACCCAGCCAGCCCCGGCGGGTTTCGCCAAACTCTTGCAACTGTTCGACAACGTTGTTCACAACGTTGGCCGCCATCGAGAATCCGATGCCAATGGAGCCACCATTCGGTGACAGGATGGCCGTATTCACGCCAATGACTTCACCGTCCATGTTGAACAGCGGGCCACCCGAGTTGCCGCGGTTGATCGCGGCATCGGTCTGAATGTAGTCGTCATATGTTCCGCTGAGCGCGCGATTGCGGGCCGAGACGATGCCAGCTGAAACAGAGAAGCCCTGCCCCAGCGGGTTGCCCATCGCGATCACCCAGTCCCCGACGCGCGCAGTGTCACTGTCTCCGAACGGAACGAATGGCAGCGCAGATTCCGCTTCGACCTTGAGCAAGGCGATGTCGGTGTTCGGGTCCGTCCCGATCACAGTCGCCTTGAGCTCTTTGCCATCGAAAAACTCGATAAGGATTTCATCGGCCCCTTCAATCACGTGATTGTTTGTCACCACGTAACCGTCTTCGGAGATCACAAAGCCTGAACCCAAAGCCGCCGAGCGACGGGGACGATTGCCCTGCCCATCGTCGTTGTTGCGGTCCTGAAACTCACGAAAGAAATCCTCGAACGGCGATCCTTCCGGCACGATGCCCCGGGGGCCGGTGCGCCCCTCAACAACGGTTGAGGTCGTGATGTTGACCACCGAAGGGCTGATCTGCTCCGCCAGCGGGGCAAGGCTTTCTGGTCGCGCCGATGCGCTCAGCGCTTGCGCCACCACAAAGGCCAACGCCAGTGCGCCAAACATCAGGGCGCGTAATCGGGAATAATTCGGAAGCTGTTTCGCTTTCACGAGTGCCTGTCGTTGCATCAGGTGTCTCCTGCATCTTCATACTGGCCATGATGGCCACACTGCGCTGGGGTGTACGTCTGTGCGCACAAGGGTGCATAACCGCTGCACCCATTCAACATGAAAGATGGCATCTACGCTCCACCTTTCAACTCAATATTACCAAACTGTGAAGCATTACGCTGCAAAATTACAGCCCAATGAAAAACGCGAGCCAGATCAGGATCAAGCCAGACACCAGCACCAGCGCGCCCATTTGACGGCGCGCCGCTTCCGGCAGGCTGCGCAACACTTCAAGAACACGTTCAATAAGCGAAGGGGCCAGCACATAGGCCAGCCCCTCCACCACCATTACCAGCCCGAGGGCAAGCAAGATCCAGGCCATCAATTGCCCGTTGTTCTGTTCGCGCCCTGATCCGAGCGCAGATAGTTGAAGAAATCGCTGTCCGGGGACATGACCATGGTCGAATTGTCGCCCTGCAACGCACGCTCATAGGCTGTCAGCGACCGGTAGAATTCAAAGAATTCCGGGTCCGCCCCGAACGCATCGGCAAAGATGGCGTTGCGACGCGCATCGGCTTCACCGCGAATGATCTCGGCCTGACGCTCTGCGTCCGACACCAGTTCAACCACGGTCCGGTCAGCCTGGGCGCGCACGCGTTGTGCAGCCTCGTTACCGCGGGCCCGCTCGTCCGTCGCTTCGCGTTCCCGTTCTGCGCGCATCCGTTGGAACGTCGCATCAAGGTTTTCGGTCGGCAGGTCGGTCCGCTTGAGACGCACGTCGATCACTTCGATGCCAAGCGCCAGCGCTTCGGCAATGGCCGCGTTGCGGATGCGCAGCATAAGGGCTGCACGGTCGCTCGACAGGATTTCGTTCGATGTCACAGAACCCAGAACTTCCCGGGTTTCCGCCCGCAGGATCGAGTCCAGCCGGTTTTCGGCAGTGGCGATACCACCGGTACCAACGGCCTGGCGGAACTGTTCCACGTCCGAGATCCGGTAGCGTGCAAAGGCGTCCACAACCAGACGGCGATCATCCAGAGGTGTGATTTCCAGCGGATCAATGTCCCGGCTCAGAATGCGGTCGTCATAGCGGACGACCTCCTGGATCAGCGGGATCTTGAACGCAAGGCCCGGATCTTCCTTCACAGCCACAACCCGCCCGAATTGCAGGACCAGTCCTTTTTCGCGTTCATCCACGATGAACACAGACGACAGGCCAACCGCGATAAGGACGACAACGATTGGCAGCAGGAATGTTGCGCGGCGCATCAGTTTGACCCTCCACGGCGAAGTTCATTGAGCGGCAGATACGGGACAACGCCCGTGCCTCCGCCTCCGCCTGTTGCGGTTTCATCCAGAATGATCTTGTCCATCTGGCCCAAGACTTTCTCCATTGTTTCGAGGTACAGACGCTTGCGGGTCACCTCGGGCGCCTTCAAGTACTCGCCCAGAACAGCGGTAAATCGCGAAGCCTCACCTTCGGCCTGGTTGACCTGTTGCGCGCGGTAGCCTTCGGCTTCTTCAAGCAACTGGGCGGCCTGACCACGGGCTTCGGCAAGCACCTGGTTTGCATAGGCGTCCGCCACGTTTTGCAAACGATCACGCTCTTGCTCGGCAGCTTGCACTTCACGGAACGCTGCAATCACGGATTGCGGTGGATCGGCCTTGTCAAAGTTCACACGGATCACGTTCACACCGCTGCCGTAGCTGTCCAGTGTGAATTGGATCAGGTCCTGCAAACGGCCAGCGATCGCACCACGGTCACGGTTGAGAATCGGAGCCAGTTCGGACTGTGCGATAATCTCGCGCATCGCCGATTCCGAAACGGCACGAATTGTGGCCCCGGGATCCCGCAGATTGAACAGGAATTCCTCTGGATTGTTGATGTTCCAGACAACCTGGAAATCGATGTCCACGATATTCTCGTCGCCGGTCAGCATCAGACCTGCATCGCTGCCTGCGCGACCAACACCGATATCCTCGGTCCGTTCGCTGGTGACTGCGATCACCTCGGCGGTCACAAATGGCCACGGGGCAAAGTTCAGACCCGGATTACCGACGGATGAAAACTCCCCCAGGAACAACTCGACCGACTGTTCTTCGGGGCGCACCGTGTAGAAGGACGAGAACGCCCACAGGCCCAAACCGACCAGCAAGCCGATTCCGACCGTCCCGCGTGTCAGAAACGGGCCACCGCCCCCTGATCCGCGCCCGCCACCACCGGCGCCACCGCCACCGCGGCCGCCCATCAGGACGCGCAGTTGTTCCTGGCCCTTTTTGACCAATTCATCGATTTCGGGGATCTGCGGACCATTTTCGCCCGGACCACGTCCGCCATTTCCACGGCCCGGTCCACGTGAGCCGTTTTTGCGACCATCATCGTCTCCGCCCGAACCTCCGCCGCCGCCCCAGGGGCCGCCTGTATTACCAGCCATATGGTATCGTTCTCCTATTGCTGCGCAGCGTACCTGCACCTTGAGTCATAAACTGTGATTTTTAATCGAACTTTCAAGCGGTCCGCATGGGTGTCTTCATCGTGACGATCTCTTCGGACATGGTGGGGTGAACCGCAACCGTCCGGTCAAAATCCTCCTTTGTTGCGCCCATTTTGATTGCAATGCCTGCCAGTTGGATCATTTCGCCTGCATTCGGTGCGACGATGTGACAACCCAGAACCTTGCGGGTTGCCACGCTGACCACGAGTTTCATCAAAACCCGATCGGGTTTTCCGGCAAAGGCCGTCTGCATTGGACGGAACGATGTGCAGTAAACCTCCACGGCCTCCTGCTCGCGGGCGTCCTCTTCGCTGAGCCCCACGGTGCCCATCTCGGGTTGGGTAAACACGGCGGACGGGATCAGGTCGTGATCCACGGCTGTCGGATTGTCCTTGAACACCGTCTCGACAAAGGCCATGCCTTCGCGGATGGCCACAGGGGTCAGATTGACCCGGTTCGTCACGTCACCGATGGCGTAGACGCTGTCGCAAGCGGTCCTGGAATACTCATCAACCACGATCTCTCCGCGACGTCCCACCTTGATCCCGAGGTCTTCCAGCCCCAGATCGGCACTGTTGGGATCGCGGCCCGTGGCAAAGAGGACCGCATCAAATTCGCGTGGGGTTCCCGACGTGGGCTTAACCCAGATCGGACCCGAGCGATTTCCCCCGGCGGCCTTCGAAAGTGCGCCCGACATGCTGACATCGGCCCCCATGGACGCGTCCGACGCCGTGAAATCAGACAAGTCGTGATCTGCATCGCCGGGCGCCATTTCCGCGATATTCGTGCCGACATGCAGTTTGATGCCCCGTTCCAGCATCGCTTCGGCAATCAGTCCGCGCGCCTCGTCATCGAAGCCGCGCAGGATTTGTGCGCCCCGATAGTACTGTGTGACCTCGACACCTAACCCATGAAAGATGCAGGCGAATTCGCACGCGATGTAACCGCCGCCCACGATCAGGATCGATTTGGGCAATTGATCGAGGTGAAAGATGTCATCGCTGACAATACCCAGATCAGCATTGGGGATGTCGGGCCGTACCGGATGCCCGCCTGACGCGATCAGAATGGTTTTGGCTGTTTTCACCTCACCCGTGGACAATTCCACGGTATGGGCATCCTTCAGGCGCGCACGGGCATCAAAGGTCTCGACCCCGGAGTTTTTCAGCAGTGTGCGATAGATACCTTCGAGCCGGTCGAGTTCCGTGTTGAGATGGCCGCGAAAAGTGGGCCAGTCAAAGGACCCGTCGGCCAGATCCCAGCCATAGCCCCTTGCCAGTGACGGCATCGACGAGAATTCGCTGGCAAAGACCATGAGTTTCTTGGGCACGCATCCCCGGATGACGCAGGTTCCGCCATAGCGGTCTTCTTCGGCCAGTGCGACCCGTGCGCCTGCGTCGCCAGCCGCGACACGTGCCGCCCTGACACCACCTGAGCCGCCGCCAATCACGAACAGATCATAATCGTATGCACTCATGTCAGCAGCCTTTCTGTATTCCGGTGTTCATATTTCACATGGGTCACCGTAAAACCAGACCTCGTCGCGAAGGTGTGAGGTCAGCCTAAGGTACAGGCACAGGCCCCACGGCGCGCCACCGCTGCCGCGTGGTCCTAGTCCGCCAGATCGGAAAACAGGTTTTCTGTCTCTCCGGTATCGACCCGGTCCTGAACAACCGTGCCTTCATTGACGTCGCGCAATTCCACCCGTCCGTCGCCGAAACCTATCACAACCGTGTCACAGATATCGATAAAGAGACCATTTTCGACGACCCCCGGAATCTGGTTCAGCACCAGAGCAAGCTGGCGCGGATTGCCGATCCTTTGCAATTGCAGATCAAGGATATGGTTACCTTCGTCGGTGACAAACGGCTTGCCATTTGCCATCCGCAAGGTCGACTCACGTCCCAGGACGTCCATGGAGATCAGGGTTTCCTCAACCAGCGCCTGTGTTGTCTGCAACCCGAAGGGAATCACTTCGATGGGCAAAGGGAAGGCTCCCAGATTCTCAACCTCTTTGCCGCCATCGGCGATCACGATCATCCGGTCACTGGCCGTGGCCACGATCTTTTCCTGCAAAAGCGCGCCGCCCCCGCCCTTGATCAGGTTCAGATCACCGTCGAATTCATCCGCTCCGTCGATGGTCAGGTCGAGCCATTTCGCCTCGTCCAGCGTGATCACTTCGATGCCGACCTCGCGCGCCAATTCCGCCGTCCGCGTCGACGTTGGCACGCCGCGGATGCGCAAACCACCCTGGCGGACCTGTTCCCCCAGGCACTTGACCAGCCAGGCCGCTGTCGACCCGGTGCCCAGTCCCACGCGCATCCCGTCCTCGACAAAGTCGGCAGCCCGCCGCGCGGCAACAAACTTGGCCTTGTCGATCGGTGACATTTCTTCGGTCATGGC
>CAYGQZ010000065.1:0-18188 GCA_964352055.1 uncultured Rhodobacterales bacterium | reverse complement strand
GTGAACGTCCCCGTTGTCCGCAAACCCGTAATCGCAATCATTGCCACCGGCGATGAACTGGTCATGCCGGGCGAAGATCCCGGCCCCGATCAGATCATTGCCTCCAACAGCTTCGGCCTTGCGGCTCTTTTTGAAACGCTGGGCGCAGAGGTGCGGGTTCTGCCCATTGCACGCGACACAAAGTCGTCCCTCGCCACGGTTTTGGGCCTGACCCAAGGCGCGGATCTGGTCATCACCATTGGCGGCGCGTCTGTCGGGGATCATGATCTGGTTGCGGAAGTCGCAGCGGACCTCGGGATGGATCAGGCCTTTTACAAAGTGGCCATGCGCCCCGGCAAACCCCTGATGGCCGGACGCCTGAACGGTGTGCCGATGGTCGGGCTGCCCGGCAATCCGGTCTCGTCCATGGTGTGTGGTATAGTTTTTCTGCAACCCATGCTGCGCGCCATGATGGGCTTTGACCGGGCGCCCACGCCGCGTGTGCAATTGCCGCTGGCCACAGCCATAGGCGCGAATGGCCCCCGCGAACATTACATGCGCGCGACTATTGAAGAAGGTATGATTAGTGATGCAGGGCTCCAAGACAGCTCACTCTTGACCGTTCTTGCACGCTCCAATGCGCTCATGGTTCGCCCCCCGCACGACCCTGCCCGGGCCGCAGGGCACATCGTCGATGCCATCCTGATCGACTAATTGTTGACACAAAAGGGGAACGTCCGTAGAACAAAACCAAACCTGTGGGTAAACCACGTTGGCTTGGAGGAACGGGCATGTTGACGAAAAAGCAGCTGGATCTGCTGGAATTCATTCACAAACGGGTGCAGCGTGACGGAGTCCCGCCAAGTTTTGATGAAATGAAAGAGGCGTTGGACCTGCGCTCGAAATCAGGCATCCACCGTCTGATCACAGCCCTCGAAGAGCGTGGATTTATCCGACGCCTCGCCCACCGCGCCCGCGCCATCGAAGTGGTGCGGTTGCCCGAAAGCCTTGGGGGACCTGCAAGTGGCTTTACGCCACGGGTGATTGACGGCGATCGGCCTGACGCCCCGCCACCAGACTCTGCCATGAATGTGGACACCGCCCAGGCCGTTGAATTGCCGGTCATGGGTCGGATCGCAGCCGGGGTTCCCATCTCGGCCATTTCCGAAGTGTCTCACTCTGTTGCCGTTCCCAGTCAGATGGTGTCGACGCAGGGCAATCACTACGCCTTGGAAGTCAAAGGCGATTCGATGATCGACGCGGGCATCAACGATGGTGATGTTGTGGTCATCCGTGAAACGTCTTCTGCCGATAATGGCGACATTGTCGTGGCCCTGGTCGAAGATCACGAAGCCACGTTGAAGCGCTACAAGCGTCACGGCGACTCCATTGCACTCGAAGCGGCCAATCCGGCCTATGAAACCCGCGTGTATCCGGTGGGACAGGTCAAGGTGCAAGGGCGGCTTGTGGGTTTGATCCGCACATATTGAAACGGCGCGGGCGCACCAGGGTGCGCCTTACGGGCGAATTGACGCGGCGCTGCCGGAACTGGCAAGCGACGCGCGCGTTACTTCGTCAAACACCGGGGCTGCACCCGGTGGCTGCAACCGCAAAATGGGCGCGGGATGTTTCGTCCATCCGGACCACAGCCTGTCACCCCCGAGCGCGCGGGCCGTGATGAGCCTTGCTTGAGCGCCTTCGCCCGTGATCGCGATTGCCCCGGTCTTGCGCAGTGTTTTGGCATCCAACACCAGGCAGTCGGCGTGTACCTCCCTCGGGATATCTCCGTTCACAACCACGACCTGACCTGGGCGGCATCCGGCAAATTCCGCAAGCGCCTGTTTGCCGCTGAGGTGCACCAGATTGCCGGTGAGCCAGCCAGAGGCCCCTGCCTGCCATTTCTGCGCCGCGTCAGGTTGCAAAGTCCCGTCGCCATCGTTTTCCAACCAGTTGCGGGCGACAAACCCTGCGCCCTTTTCTTTGCTCAGTGCCCTGCCCTGCGCAGTCATCACGCCCACAATGGCGCCCGTATCAGCGATCAGAACCGCAGGTCTCTCGCCCAACTGCCACATCCAGAGTGCTGCTGCGACCGCTACACCGCCGGCAAACCGCAGCCTGCCCCGCCAGAGAATCACAAAAAGCGCACCCAGCGCCATCATCGGCAGCACCCATGGCCCCGGACCCGGCACGAACCGCCGCGCGCCTTCCAGCCCCGCAACAGTTTCGGCCACCCACAGAATCCACGCAAGGCCACCGCCCATGATCCACAATCCAACGGCTTCAGCACCAAAGGGCGAAAGCAGCAATGCGAGGACAGCCGCAGGAATCACCAGCACCCCCATCAGCGGAACGCTGGCCAGATTGGCCAGCAGCCCATAATGCGCGATGGCGTTGAAATGCGCGGCCCCAATGGGTGCCGTCGCAAGCCCGGCCACCGCCGAAGAGATGACGACCCCGATCACCGGCTGTGCCCATTTCGGACCCTTTGGGGCGTCCCGCATCCATCCGAACACGGCCACCAGCGCCGTTGTGGCGGCAAATGACATCTGAAACCCCGGCCCCATCAGTGCCTCCGGTCGCAGCGCCAGCACGATCATCGCCGCCATGGCGACGGCCCGCAGGCTCAGCGCGCGCCGGTCCACCATGATGGCGCACAGCGCAACCGCAACCATCACAAATGCCCGTTCAGTCGCCACGTTTCCACCAGACAAGGCAAGATAAACCGCCGCTGCGACCAAAGCTCCGCCCGCCGCCATTTTGCGCGCAGGCCAGCGCAAAGCGACTAAGGGGATCAACGCGAAGCACAGGCGCAAGAGGCCAAAGACAAAGCCGCTCAGCAAGCCCATATGTAGGCCCGAGATGGCCAGCAAGTGGGCTGTATTGGACGCCCGCAAAGCTTCTAAAGCGCCTTGACTGATACCGCTGCGATCGCCGGTTGTGACAGCGGCCGCAAAACCGCCGATATCACCCGGCAACACCTCGCGAACCCGCAAGGATGCGGCCATGCGGATGCGAAAGATCATCTGCGCCAGATCAAACTCCGCGGGTGCAATGGCCAGCAACGGCACCCGGACATAGCCCACGGCACCTAGACGCGCGAACCAGGCATGTCGCTGGAAGTCAAAGCCACCCGGCTCCACCGGTCCACCTGGCGGGCTGAGATGTCCGGTTGTCATCACCCGCAACCCTGGCATAGGCTGCACATCCAATGCCGGATCCCCATGCAACGAGATGCGCACGCGCGTCGGTGTATCAGCAGGTGCGACACGGTCCAGCTTGACCCGGTCCAGTGTCACGCGCACCGCATCCGAACCGCTCCGGTCAATCCCGACAATCCGACCCTCAATGGGTCCGTAATAGCGCCAGTCGATCACGGGGCCTGCCACCGCATGCGCCCGCCACGCCGCGACGCTGAAACCAACTGCGATCATCGCCAGAAAAACCGCAATCGGAGAAAGGCTTTCGTCCATGTGCCGCGCCACACGAATGCAACACGCGCCCACGAAAGCAACCGCTGCAATCATGGCCAAAGACGGCTCGAACCGCAGACCAAAGAACATCGCGATCCCGATGGCCATTGCCACGGGCAACCAGCCGAACAACCACCCCCGTTGAAACAAAAGTACCTGTTGAATGGTCGTGACAAGGCCCATGCTTGCCCCTCGCGCCCATGGTGGATAGTACAAAGCAAAACCCTAAGACCGTCATGGTTACGAAAAGGTAAACACCGCATATGTCGACGCCCGTTGTCACCCGTTTTGCCCCCTCGCCCACCGGCTTTTTGCACATCGGTGGCGCGCGGACTGCATTGTTCAACTGGCTTTATGCCCGAGGTCGCGGCGGCAAGTTCCTGCTGCGGATTGAGGACACGGACCGCGCCCGGTCGACCCCCGAGGCCACACAGGCCATTCTTGACGGTCTGGCATGGTTGGGCCTTGACCATGACGGCGAAGTGATCAGCCAGTTTGACCGGGCAGACCGCCATGCCGAGGTCGCGCACACGCTGCTGGCGGAAGGCAAAGCCTACAAGTGCTTTTCCACGCAGGACGAGATCGCGGCCTTCCGCGAGGCCGCACGGGCCGAAGGGCGCTCGACCCTGTTTCGGTCGCCCTGGCGCGATGCGGATCCCGCGACCTTCCCCGATATGCCCTATGTGGTTCGGATCAAGGCACCGCAGGATGGCACCACGATCATCCACGATCAGGTGCAGGGCGATGTGACCATTCAGAACGATCAGCTTGATGATATGGTGCTGCTGCGCGGGGATGGAACACCGGTCTATATGCTGGCTGTGGTCGTGGACGACCATGATATGGGTGTCACCCATGTGATCCGCGGCGACGATCACCTCAACAACGCGGCACGACAGATGATGATCTATGATGCGATGTGTTGGGATGTGCCGGTCTGGGCGCATATCCCGCTGATCCACGGACCCGACGGCAAGAAACTGTCGAAACGGCATGGCGCCTTGGGCGCGCAGGAATATCAGGCGATGGGATATCCCGCCGCCGGCATGCGCAACTATCTGGCGCGCCTGGGATGGAGCCACGGCGATGATGAGTTTTTCAACGATACGCAGGCCCGCGAATGGTTCGATCTGGGTGGGATCGGCAAAAGTCCTGCGCGCTTTGACTTCAAGAAACTCGAAAACCTGTGTGGGCAACACATGCCACACATCGATGATGCCGCATTGCAGCGCGAAATCGCAAAGTACAGAGCAGCAGCAGGTCTTCCGGCGCTTTCTTCTTCCCAACAGGATGGACTTCTTGCCGCGCTTCCATTTGTCAAGGAACGGTCAAAGACCTTCCCGGAACTTCTTGAAAAAGCTCATTTTATTCTCACTTCCCGGCCAATTGAACCCGACGAGAAGGCCGCAAAATCCCTGGATTTGGTATCCCGTGGTATACTGAAGGAATTGACGCCGCACCTGCAAAGCGTTACTTGGGATCGAGACAGCCTTGAGGTGGTCCTGAACGACTTTGCTGCGACTCAGGATACAAAATTCGGCAAACTCGCGGGGCCCCTTCGGGCTGCATTGGCGGGTCGTGCCGTAACACCTTCGGTTTTTGACATGATGCTGGTCCTGGGTCGCGACGAAACCCTCGCCAGACTAGAAGACGCTGCGGCCTGATCGGGTTCCCCGTCATGCAAGGCACGCAGTCCATTGACAAAGCCATCCGTATCAATGGTGGCTTGTGGCGGGATGACCGCTTCGCGACGAAAGGAACGACCAGATGGCTGATGCACCGAAATCCGCAAGACTGACGATTGGCAACGACACTTACGATTTGCCCATTCACTCGCCCACGGTTGGGCCAGACGTTTTGGACATTCGCAAGCTTTATGGCGAGGCTGGCGTGTTTACCTATGATCCCGGCTTTACCTCTACGGCAAGCTGCGACAGCACCATCACCTTTATCGACGGCAACGAGGGTGTATTGCTGCACCGTGGGTATCCCATCGGTCAGCTTGCGGAAAAATCGCACTTTCTCGAAGTGTGTTACCTTTTGCTCTATGGTGAACTCCCAACTGCCCCCGTGCTCGAAAAGTTCGAACACAACATCACCATGCACACGATGCTGCATGAGCAAATGCAGAACTTTTTCCGCGGGTTCCGGCGCGACGCCCACCCGATGGCGGTCATGGTGGGTGTGGTTGGGGCCATGTCGGCCTTCTACCACGACAGCACCGACATTTCCGACGAACGCCAGCGGGAAATCGCCAGCCATCGCCTGATTGCCAAGATGCCGACGATCGCCGCCTGGGCCTACAAGTACTCCATCGGCCAACCCTTCGTTTATCCGCGCAATGATGAGGATTATGCATCGAACTTCCTGCGCATGTGCTTTGCGGTGCCGGCCGAGGATTACATCGTCAACCCGATCCTGAGCCGCGCGATGGACCGCATCTTTACCTTGCATGCGGATCACGAACAGAACGCCTCCACCTCGACGGTGCGTCTGGCGTCAAGCTCGGGTGCCAATCCATTTGCCTGTATTGCGGCCGGAATTGCCTGCCTTTGGGGCCCCGCGCACGGCGGCGCAAACCAGGCTTGCCTCGAGATGCTCAAGGAAATCGGCACAGTTGACCGGATTCCCGAATTCATCGCACGCGCCAAGGACAAGAACGACCCCTTCCGCCTGATGGGCTTTGGGCACCGTGTCTACAAGAACTTCGACCCGCGCGCGACCGTGATGAAACAGTCCGCGGACGAAGTGCTTGAACTTTTGGGCGTCGAGAACAACCCGGTTCTTCAGGTCGCCAAAGAGCTTGAGAAGGCCGCTTTGGAAGATCCGTATTTCGCTGACAAAAAGCTGTTCCCGAATGTGGATTTCTACTCCGGTATCATTCTTGAGGCGATGGGTTTCCCCACGTCGATGTTCACGCCGATTTTTGCGGTCAGCCGTACCGTGGGATGGATTTCTCAATGGAAAGAAATGATTGGCGACCCGCAAAACAAGATCGGGCGCCCCCGTCAGTTGTATCTGGGCGAGACAGAACGCGACTACGTGGACATTGAAAACCGCTGATGCGGGCCTGAGCGGCGCATACTTGCATCAAGTAAAAAGGGCTGACGCCAAAACGTCAGCCCTTTTTACTTTTGATAGTCAGATCGATAAGGTCGGTTTCAAAGCTCAAAAGTGCAGCACGTCCCGGTCGGCAACGCTAGGCCCGGTGGACGTGCCGACATAGTGGCTATCTTCCTTCGAAATCGGGGGTGCGCTTGCTCATAAAGGCGAGGACTCCCTCGCGGAAATCGCGGCTCTGTCCGCAACCACCCTGCTCGGACGCCTCAACTGCCAGTTGCGCGTCCAGATCGTTGTTCCAACTGTCGCGGATCACACGTTTGACCGAAGCATATGCCTTTGTCGGACCTTGCGCCAGATGCGCCGCGCGCGCCTTCCATTGCGCCTCGAAGGCGTCATCGGCCACAGCTTCCCAGATCAAACCCCATTTGTCTGCATCACGCGCGCTGATCTTGTCTGCAAAAAGCGCTGCCCCCATGGCCTTCGCCATTCCCATCGTGCGCGGTAGAATATAGGTGCCGCCCGCATCCGGGATCAGGCCGATCCGTGTAAAGGCTTGCAAAAAATAGGCACGTTCCGAGGCAATCACCACGTCACAGGCCAAGGCAAGGTTCGCCCCTGCCCCCGCTGCTGCACCGTTCACAGCCGCAATCGTCGGCACCGGACAGTCGATAATCGCCTTCAGCATTGGCTCGTATTCGTCGCGCAACGTCCGCTCAAGGTCGAGGTTGCCCGCATTGGCCCGATCCCCAAGATCCTGTCCCGAACAGAACGCTCGCCCTGCACCGGTCAGAACCACAACCCGGGCTTTCTTGCTCCCGCGTGTAACTGCATGCGTGATTTCGGCGCGCATTTGTGTGTTAAGCGCATTCATGACGTCAGCGCGGTTCAGCGTGATCAGCGCAATACCGTCCTCTCGCAAGTATGTGAGGGTCTCGTAATTCATATGCAGTCTCCTCGGACGCGTGCTCCGTCCTGCATATCAAACCGTTTCGTTCAGAAAAGCCCAAACGGCACGTCACTCTTCAAGAATTTCGCGCAACCGCTTGGCCTCATCCGCACTCAGGCTGGTCTGGGGTGCCTGAACAGCGCGACTGCGTCCACGGACGTAACCTATGCCAACACCTGCGGCCAGCAGGAACATCAGTGGCCCCGCAGCCCAAAGCATCCAGTTCGAACCACTGGTGCGCGGCGTCATCAAGACAAATTCGCCATATCGTTCCACAAAGAAATCCATGATCTGATCGTTCGTCTGGCCAGCCGCCACCTGTTCCCGGATCACGCGACGCGTATCAATGGCCCATTGGGCGTTCGATGACGCCACCGATTCCGATTGGCAGACAACGCAACGCATCGCATGGTCCAGCTCCCGCGCCTGTGCTTCCAGTGCCGGATCGCTCAGCATTTCTGACGGATCAAGCGCCAGCGCGACAGTGGCCATCGCCAGCCAGAGGGAAACGGCAAGCCGGATCATTCCGCAGGCACCGGCTTGGCTTGTGTTTTGCGTGCACCGACCGCCACGCGAAAGCGCCGATCACTCAGACTCAAAAACCCACCCAGTGACATCAAAGCACAACCGATCCAGATCCAATTGGTCAACGGTTTGATATATGTGCGCACAGCCCACCCTCCATTGACCTGTTCGTCACCAATCACAACATAAACATCGCGCGCGAGGTTATAGTCGATGGCCGCTTCGGTCGTCGGCATCTGGGCCACAGGGTAAATCCGCTTTTCCGGACGCATCTGGGCAATTTCCTGCCCGTCCTTGGACAACGTGATCAAAGCCATGGTCGACAGGAAGTTCGGGCCCTCGAACTCTTCGACCCCGTCGAGGGTGATGGTGTAGCCACCTACATCATAACCCTGGCCAATCTGCGCGACCCGAATGTCTTCGGACTGCCACGAGGTCAACCCGGCCACGCCCAGCATCGTCACACCCAGCCCCGCATGCGCCACCGCTTTGCCCCAATCGGCGCGCGGCAAGCGCCACAAACGTGCGGCGTTGAACTTTTGACCCGTCCGGCTGGCCAAATCGATCGCGGCCCCCGTCACCAGCCAGGCGCCCAGGAACGCGCCCATCGGGCCAATCAGGCTGCGGCCCGACTGCATCGCCCAGGCCAGCCCCGCAATCGCGATCGCAAGCACAAAGGCATAGCGCAACGGGCGCATCGCCTTGGTCAGGCTCGCCCGTTTCCAGGGCATCATCGCCCCCACAGGCATGATCAGGCCAAGCAGAACCATGAACGGCGTAAACGCCATGTTGAAGAAGGGCGGGCCTACGCTCAGCTTGCGGTCGAAAAACATCTCGGCGACCAGCGGCCACATGGTGCCGACAAAAACCACAAAGCAGCTCACCGCCAGCAGCAGGTTGTTGGCGACCAACGCGCTCTCGCGACTGACCATACCAAAGACACCACGTGCCTCCATCACCCCGGCTCTGAGAGCAAACAGGATCAGCGCCCCGCCCATGAAAAAGCCCATGATCATGAGGATGAAGACCCCGCGTTCGGGATCATTGGCGAAAGCATGGACGGACGTCAGCAGGCCCGAGCGCACGATGAACGTACCAATCAGCGAGAAGCCAAACGCGAGGATCGCCAGCAGAATGGTCCAGCTTTTAAGGCTTTCGCGTTTTTCAACAACGATGGCGGAATGCAGCAGGGCCGCCGCCAGCAACCAAGGCATAAAGGACGCGTTTTCAACCGGATCCCAGAACCAGAAACCGCCCCAACCAAGCTCGTAATAGGCCCACCAAGAGCCAAGCGCGATTCCGATCGTCAGAAATACCCAGGCCGCAAGGGTCCAGGGCCGCACCCAACGCCCCCATGCAGCATCCACCCGGCCTTCAATCAAGGCCGCCACCGCAAAGGAAAACGCCATGCTCAAGCCGACATATCCCAGATAAAGAAACGGCGGATGAAACGCCAAACCCGGATCCTGCAACAGCGGGTTCAGATCCTGCCCGTCAAAGGGCGGCACGGCAAGGCGCAGAAACGGGTTTGACGTGAACAGAATGAAGGCCAGAAAGGCGAGCCCGATGGCACCCTGAACGGCCAGAACGCGCGCTCTGAGCGTTGGCGGCAGATTACTGCCAAACCATGCCGCTGTCGCACCAAACAAGGCCACAATCAGGACCCAGAGGAGCATGGATCCTTCGTGGTTGCCCCAAGTGCCCGAGATTTTGTACAGCATGGGCTTGGCCGAATGACTGTTCAACACCACAAGCCTGAGCGAAAAATCAGAGGTGATGAACGCCCACATCAGGGCCCCGAAGGAAAAGGCGATCAGCAGGAACTGCGTGGTCGCCGCAGGCTCGGCTACAGCCATCCACCCCGGATTACGACGCCATGCGCCAAACAGGGGAACGGTTGTCTGCACAATGGCCACGACAAAGGCGAGAATGAGGGCGAAATGTCCAAGCTCTGTAATCATGACCGAAGTATAGAACGCGCAGGGGACCGCGCCAATGCCCCTTGCTCATTTGCCGCATCACAGACACGTCAGTTCGGACTTCTCGGTTCGTGAAAATCCCGGGGGGCCGCGAAAGCGGCGGGGGCAGAGCCTCCTGAACACATTTAGGCCGCGCGACGCCAGTCATCCAAGGCGGAGTTCCCGCTCGGCTCCAATGACGCCGAGGTCAATCGGGCATCGGCACCGGTCGAAGCAACGCCAACGCTATCGGCCCGCATCTCGCGCAACGCCGATACGTTTTCCATCACCTGCGGCACCCGGTTCATCGTTTCGACAATCTCGCGTTGAAAAGCCTGGGATTTCACCTGATGTCGCGCGCCGAAATAGAACGAGACAATGACGCCCAGCAACCACCACAACGGCTCTGGCACCAAGGCAATGCCCTGCATACGCTCGGCAAACCACAAGGGTGCAACCATCGCAGAGACAAACAATCCAAGCGTACCAAGGGCCAGCGCCGGGCGTGGCAAGCGATTGACCCCATCCATGAACCGGTCAAACCATCCTTGACGCGGCACAAGGAACTCTTCGCCAAACTCTTTCATCGCCTGCATCTGAACGGCCTGCGCGCGGGCAGATCCGGCTTCTGCGTTTTCGCGAAAAACCTCAACCGTGTTCTTTACGACATTTGTGCTGCCGCCAAACAGCAGGCCCAGAACGCCTTCCATCAACCCCATGATGCAACCCTTTCCTGAAACTGTGACGATGTCATATGATAGCGCGGCGCAATGAACTCTTCCGCTCGCTTGATCCAACCGCCTTTGCGGCCAGCGCGCGTCCGGGCGTATTTCCGACTGGCCGGGCGTCGATCTGCAATCCGGAAATAGTAATTCCGCCGAGCGATCCCGTAAGCATCCACCAGATGCTCCGGAGCCGCCTGCCACGCTGCTTGGGCCGCTGCGATGGACCGCGAGCCCAACGCCCCATCGACCACGATCTCTTGGCCCATTTCGACCAACAAACGCTGCAGTATCTTGATCGCATTCCCGCCCGCATTGACGTACATGTCGAATACGGTTGCGTGCAAAGGCGTGGGCAGTTCTGCGATGCGCGGGCGTTCGAAATAATGCGTGACAAAAATATCTATCGCCTGGTTTCGTGTCAGGCGTTTCACATCCTCCGCGTCGATATCGCCATCCGAATCCAGATCAAGTCCCAAACGCCGCATGGTGTGAATGGTAACGCCGAAATTCGTAGCCCCGCCCGGATCGTCAGGGTCATTCACATATCCGCCCTCGCGGGCAACAATTTCTTCGGCAATATCTCTGACGCTTTGCATGTCCGCCCTCTTGTTCCAAAGTGCGGGACAAGACTGCACACATGCAGGTTAACGCGGCTTAACTGGTGCGTTCGTTAACCGTTTGGATCCTTGTAAACGCCCTGTGCTTTCAGCGCATCGACAACTTCAGACGGCATGTATGTTTCATCATGCTTTGCAAGAATTTCAGTGGCTTCAAAGACACCGTTGATGTAGCGACCTGTGCCAACCATGCCTTCGTTTTCCGAGAACAGATCAGGGAGCACGCCTGTAAAAACAACCGGCACGTTCGCACCACCATCCGTGACTTCGAAACGGATCGACTCACCCTGACCGCGGATCAAGGTACCTTCAGCCACCAGCCCGCCGATCCGAAAGACCTCTGTCGGTCCGGGCGGTTCCGCCAAAATCTGACTGGGCGCGCGAAAGAAATTGATGCCGTCGCGCATTGCGTAACCGATCAAGACAGTAGAGAGCGTCAGCATCACCGCAGCCAAAGCAATAATCTGAATCCGGCGCTGTTTCTTGAGGTTTCTCATCGGCTCCCCTTTGCACAGGGAGAGATTTTTCGTACGAAAAATCTTCGCCCTACCCCAATTCCCTTATGGAAATAATGGGGCCATCATCAGCCCCTCCCTCTCGGATATACCTAACATCAGATTGGCGTTTTGCAACGCTTGGCCCGACGATCCTTTTGTCAGGTTGTCCAAAGCCGCGATGACGACGACACGCCCCGGCATCCGGTCCGCCACTACCCCAACATGGCAAAAGTTCGATCCGCGAATATGCCGCGTGCTCGGCGCCTCGCCAAAGGGCAAAACCTCAATAAACGGCTCGTTATGATATGCTTCCGAGAGGACGTCGTAGACAGCCTCTGCATTCCCTTTCACATAAGCCGTGCCCAGAATACCCCGGTTGGCCGGGATCAGATGCGGCACAAACTGGATATGCACGTCCCGTCCAGCCACTCTTGAGAATTCCTGGTCGAACTCCCCAAGATGCCTGTGTGTGCCGCCAAGCGCATAGGCATGGTATCCCTCGCTCAACTCAGCATGCAGCAGGTTTTCCTTGAGCGCACGGCCCGCTCCCGACACAGCCGCCTTCAAATCCAGAATGATATCGTCCAGGTCAATCACGCCCGAGGCAATCAGGGGCCGCAACGCAAACTGCCCCGTTGCCGCGTTACATCCTGTACCCGCGACCAGACGCGCATCCGTGATCTCTTTTCGATAAAACTCGGTCAAACCGTATACAGCTTCACTTTGTATTTCGAGCGCACTGTGAGGGTTTCCATACCACTTCGCGTAGGCGTCGGGATCGCGCAGCCTGAAATCGGCGCTCAGGTCGACGATCTTGAGGTCACGCGGCAAACCGGAAATCACCTCTTGGCTGGTCTTGTGCGGCAATGCGCAAAAGCACAGGTCGATGCCGGACCAATCAATCTGATCAAACGAAACCATCGAAGGCAGATCAAGGTGACGCAGATGCGGAAAAGCCTGCGCCACAGTCTGCCCAGCCTTGGAAAACGCTCCCAAGGCCTTGATTTTCATGCCAGAATGCCCGGCAATCAGCCGGATGAGTTCGGCGCCCGTGTAACCGGAAGCGCCCAGAATAGCGATTGAATATGTCATGTAAGTCTTCTTGAATATGTGTCGAGATCAGGCGGCTTCAAAGATAATCTGTCGTCGCAGGAACTGCGTTGCGCGGCTGCTGACGCGTACCGGGTCGCCCGTTGTCAGGTAGGCCGATGTCCCACCCCCCATCTTGTCGGGATGGCGATTTAGGTAATCCGCGAGGCTTTCACCGACAAGGTGCCCTTGCGAGAATACCTTGACGCCTGCCCCAAGGGCTTTCTGGAACGCATCTTCCATCAGTGGATAGTGAGTGCATCCCAAAATAGCGGCTTGCGGTTCCGGCATTTTGCGCATCAGAGCATCCACGTGCGACCGCACCAGCGCCTCCGCAAGGATCATGTCGCCATCCTCGATGGCATCAACGACGCCGCCGCAGGCCTGCGCTTCAACATCCACACCAATCGCGCGAAACGCCAACTCGCGTTGAAAGGCACGGCTGGCGACTGTTGCCGGGGTGGCAAACAGGGCGACATGTTTCACCTCGACTTCACGCGGCGGCGAGTTGTCGCCCCAATTGCGCTCCGTCAAAGCCTCGATCAACGGGACAAAAACCCCAAGAACGCGCTTGTTTTGTGGCACCCACGCTTCCTGCATGCGGCGCAACGCCGCCGCGGACGCGGTGTTGCAGGCCAATATCACAAGGTCGCATCCGGCATCAAAGAGCTTCTGAACAGCAGCACAGGTCAAATTATAGATATCATCAGCCGTGCGCACACCATATGGAGCGTGTGCACTGTCGGCCAAATACACGAACTCGACATCCGGAAGCCGCTTTTGCGCAGCGTCCAGAACGGTCAGCCCACCGAGGCCCGAATCGAAAATACCAATCGCCATGTCTGCGTCAGGTCCGTGACCTGCCTCTTGCTACGCCGCAATACTCTTACGAGTTACGGTGCTTTTCCTCGAACTCATAGCCCAGGTCAAAGGATTTGACCGGGCCTGGTGCAAGCTCATAGGTGCTTTTTCGCAAGAACTCCATCATGGCTTTGGAATCCGTCGCATATGGGTCAAGTTGCACGCGATGAAGCGGCTGTCCCACGACGACGCTCACAGGCGTGTCCACTCGTTCGCCAAATTCGCGGATCAGCAATCCCATGCGCAAATTCGCATGCACATGGCTGGCAATCTGGAACAAACGACTTGTGTGTCCGTCAAAGAAAAGCGGAACGACCGTCGCCTGAGATTTCGCGACCAGCCGGGCCGTGAAGCTGCGCCAACCCGGATCCATGGGTTTCGAGGATTTCGAGAACGGCTTGACCGCCGTACTCACAGTTCCACCGGGAAAAATGCCGATTGCGCCACCATTTGCCAGATAGGTCAGTGCAGTCTTGCGCGTCTCTATGTTCTGTTGGATCGCTGCCTTTGTCTCGTCGAAGGAAATGGGCAGGACGATCCTGTTCAGGTCTTCGGCCTTGCGGAACACACTGTTCGCCAGAATGCGAAAGTCTCCCCGGATCATCGAAAGGATATGCCCCATCATCAGGCCATCCAGAATTCCGTACGGATGGTTCGCGATCAAAACCAAAGGACCTTCTTTGGGGATATTGTCCAAAGTGCCGCCCACGATGTCCAGGGTCAGACCATAGCGTTCAACCATCACTTGCCAAAAGTCGCGACCCGCCGCGACTTCGTTTTCGTACCCTGATGCACGCTTGATCAGACGCAACCGGCCTGTGGAATTCTCCATAAACCTGATGAGTGCACGTCCGCCTTTGCTTTCGGCAGAATGTGCATAACTGATGTCGCGTGCAATATGTCGTTCAGCGTTTGGCATGGCGTCGCGTGTGCTTTGTCAGACGATTATTTGAAGGTACTATATGGGATCAAGTACGCTTCGCCAATTGCTATGACGAGCTTGTGTAACAACTGTATGACAGGTTTATTCTGCAGCCTCGGCGTGTGCAGGTCCGCCCGCTTGTATGACGGAAAGCAGCTCTTCCCGGCGTTTCGCAGCCTTGAGTTCGTTCGCTTGCTTGACCGGACCAAACCCCCTGATTTGCAGTGGCAACTCAGCCAAAGCGATAATTGCATCACGGGTTTCGCTGTTCAGCTTGGGAAGAACTGATAGCATATCCGCCTCATATTGCCTGATGAGCGCACGTTCCATGCGGCGCTCTTCGGTGTGCCCAAAGGGATCAAGAGGTGTGCCACGAAGGCCTTTCAGCTGGGCCAGAATGCGGAAATTGCGCAGCATCGAAGGCCCGTATTCCTTTTTCATGGGCCGCCCGTCTGGCCCTTGCTTGGACAACATCGGCGGTGCAAGGTGAAACTTCATTGTGAAGTCACCCTCGAACTGCTCACGCGCCTTGGCCTCCGTTTCCAGATGCAGCCGCGCCACTTCATACTCATCCTTGTAGGCCAGCAGCTTGTGATATCCCTTGGCAACCGCTTCGCGCAGCCCGGTATCCGTTATGTCGTCCACGAACTTGCGGTAGCGTTTCGCAAGCCGTTTCGACTGATAAGCCACCAGATGATCAGCGCGAAAGGCGATTTTCTCCTCCAGCGACTTCGGCAGTTGTACGACCTTTGGCTCAGCAACGCGCGCCGCCTCGTCCGGATGCAACACTGCCCAGCGCCCGATATCAAAGGCTCGCAGGTTCTTGTCGACCGCAGCGCCGTTCAGATCAATGGCATCCCGTATGGACGACAGCGTCAGTGGCACAAGACCGCGCTGCCACGCCGCGCCAAAGATCATCATGTTGGAAAAGATCGAATCGCCCATCGTGGCCTTGGCCAGATCCGAGGCGTCAAACAGATCCACGCGGTCCCGCAGCCGTGCTTCAAGCGCCAGCGCCAGTCTGTCAGTGGGCAGTGAAAACTCGGTGTCCCGTGTGAAATCACCGGTAATGATCTCATGGCTGTTGACCACCGCGCCGGTGCGTCCGCTAGACGTCAACCCAAGGGTCTTGGCGCCTGCACTCACAACCAGATCGCCACCGATCAACGCATCCGCCTCGCCTGTCGCCACGCGAATGGCACTTATGTCTTGGGGGCGTTCCGCCAGACGGCAATGGATGTGCACGGCACCACCCTTCTGGGCAAGCCCCGCCATCTCCATCATGCCTGCACCCTTGCCATCCAGATGCGCAGCCTGGGCCAGCACAGCGCCAATGGTCACCACGCCCGTTCCACCGACCCCAGTGATGACGACGTTCCAGGTGCCTTTGATTGTCGGCAGATCCGGCAGCGGCAAATCAGGCAGATCCAGTGTCGCGGTGGCCTGCTTTTTCACCTGCGCGCCTTCAAGGGTCACGAAAGACGGGCAAAACCCTTTGACGCATGAAAAGTCCTTGTTGCACGAGGACTGATCAATCGCGCGTTTGCGGCCCAGCTCGGTCTCTTTCGGGATGATCGAAACGCAGTTCGACTGCACCCCGCAATCCCCGCATCCCTCGCACACGTCCGTGTTGATGAACACGCGCTTGTCGATATCCGGAAAGGTCCCGCGTTTGCGGCGGCGGCGTTTCTCGGCAGCGCAGGTCTGAACATAAACCATCACCGACACGCCTTGGGTCTTGGCGAGACGTTTCTGGACGTTTTGCAGCTCCGCCCGCTCGTGGGTGCTCACGTCCTTGGGAAAACGGGCCAGATCGACATCTTCCTTGTCGTCATAGACGACCACAACGTTCTGGCAGCCCATTGCACGCACTTCATTCACGATGCGGTAGGGGTCAAGCCCGCCTTCGTTGCCCTGCCCGCCCGTCATGGCAACAGCATCATTGTAGAGGATCTTGTAGGTTATCGTGGTGCCCGATGCCAAAGCGGCCCGGATCGCCTGCACACCCGAATGGTTATAGGTGCCGTCCCCGATGTTCTGGAACACATGGGTTCGCTTCGAGAATGGCGCTTCGCCGATCCAGTTGGCCCCTTCGCCACCCATATGCGTGTAGCCCAGCGTCTCGCGGTCCATCCATTGCGCCATGAAGTGGCAACCGATGCCCGCGTAGGCACGGCTCCCCTCCGGCACCTTTGTGGATGAATTGTGCGGACAACCCGAGCAGAAGTAAGGCAAGCGGGCTGCGATTTCTTCGGCATTGTCCGACCGGCGCGCCTCATCCAGCAGTGCCAGACCCGCCTTGATACCATCCGTTTGACGTCCTTCATCGATCAGGACCTGCCCCAGCTTTGTCGCGATCTCAACCGGGTCCAGCGCCCATTTCGCGCTAAAGAACTCCTTACCGTCGCGCGTCCCACCATACACCCGGCGGCCGTGACGATTGTCGAAAATGGCTTCCTTGATCTGCACTTCGATCAGTTTGCGCTTTTCTTCGACGACAATGATAAGGTCGAGACCGTCAGCCCATTCACTGAAGCTTTTCGTGTCCAGCGGCCAGGTTTGGCCCACTTTGTATGTGGTAATCCCCAGACGCTCCGCCTCTGCGGCGTCCAGGTTGAGCAAAGACAGCGCATGGGTCAGGTCCAGCCAGTTCTTGCCCGCCGCAACCAGGCCAATTCTGGCACCGGGTTTGCCCCAAACGCGTTTGTCCATCTTGTTGGCGCGGGCAAATGCTTCGGCGGCATACCGTTTGTAGTCAATCAATCGCGCTTCCTGCTCGATACGGTCATCGACAAGGCGGATGTTAAGCCCGCCATCGGGCATCGGAAATTCAGGGGCCACGAATTTCAAACGATGCGGATCTCCATCCACAACAGATGTGACCTCAACGGTGTCTTTCATGGTCTTCAGACCGACCCAAACACCCGCAAACCGGCTCAATGCAATGCCATACAGGCCAAAGTCCAGAATTTCCTGCACGCCAGCGGGCGACACAATCGGCATATAGGCATCGACCAGCGCAAATTCGGACTGGTGCAATACGGTCGAGGATTCGCCGGTATGATCGTCGCCCATTGCCATCAGAACACCGCCATGGGTCGATGTGCCCGCCATATTGGCATGACGCATCACGTCGCCGGTCCGGTCCACACCGGGCCCCTTGCCATACCAAAGGCCGAAAACACCATCAAACTTGCCTTCGCCACGCAACTCCGCCTGCTGTGCACCCCAAAGTGCTGTGGCCGCCAGATCTTCGTTCAGTCCGGGCTCGAATGTGACATCTGCCGCTGACAACTGTTTCAATGCACGGGTCATCTGCATATCGACGGACCCCAGGGGCGACCCCCGATACCCGGTCACATATCCTGCGGTGTTCAAACCTGCTGTCGTATCTCGGGCCTTTTGCATCAGCATCAAACGCACCAATGCTTGTGTCCCGTTCAGCAGCACCGGGCTTTTTTCAAGATCGTAACGATCGTTCAGCGATATCTTCTGCGTGCTCATCTGTGGCCTCCCTGCCGAGATCAGTCTTGCAT
>CAYGQZ010000064.1:16124-18289 GCA_964352055.1 uncultured Rhodobacterales bacterium | reverse complement strand
GGCGGCCTTTGACTGTGTCGACATTCGATGAGGGGTATGCGCAGGGCCTCGGCATAGCGACATCCCCGTTGGGATTGGCGTTGGTGGTTGTCTCGGCTATTGCGGCTGTGGCAGCCTTTGATGCGGTTGGATCGATCATCGTGATTGCAATGTTCATTTGCCCGCCAGCGGCGGCCCGGATGATGACAAACCGGCTCGGCCATCAGGTCGCCTGGTCTGCGGCGTTCGCGGCTTTGGCAGCGATCCTCGGCTATGTTCTGGCAGGTTACGGGCCGCAATGGTTTGGTGCACAGGGCTCTGTCAGCGCTGCGGGAATGATTGCGACAGTTTCTGGCGTCATCCTTGCTGTCGCAGCGCGAACCGGGCCGTGTCGGACAGCGGCAGCCTGAGTTCAGTGCACAGGGCCGTTTTCCCAAAAGGAAAACGGCTGGAATTCGTATCGAATTCCGCCTTGTCCCCGACGTCGCGCTCCAAGTTTGCAAATGCCATCAGGAAGCCAGCCAATTGGCGCGTTGGCAGGTGACGAAAACGAGGTGAGCCGACAACGTCTGAGGTGGTCGAATCGCTTACGAGCATGCTAGGTGTTGTAGCATGAACACCCATGCCCCCAACATAAGGCCTATCATTCGCCAATTGGATGAGGCGGCCATCAATCGCATTGCTGCGGGTGAAGTGGTTGAACGACCGGCCTCTGCGGTCAAGGAACTGCTTGAAAACGCGATAGATGCCGGCGCGCGCCGCATCAGCATTGATGTGGCGGACGGCGGCAAAACGTTGATTCGTGTGACTGATGATGGGTGTGGTATCCCCGCCGATGAATTGACCTTGGCCTTGAGCCGTCATGCGACATCCAAGATCGATGGCTCAGACCTTTTGAACATCCATACATTCGGGTTTCGGGGCGAAGCGCTGCCTAGTCTTGGCGCTGTGGGCCGCCTTACCATTGCAAGCCGGGTTGCCGGAGCAGACGCAGCCGAGATTTCAATCGCCGGCGGCAAGATGGGGGTGGTCAAACCCGCTGCAGTCAATACGGGCACTGTGATCACGTTGCGCGATCTGTTTTACGCGACGCCTGCCCGCCTCAAATTCCTGCGCACCGACAGGGCCGAAGCGCAAGCCATCAGCGACGTCGTCAAGCGGCTGGCGATGGCAGAGCCGTTCGTGCGTTTTGAACTGCGCGATGTCTCGAACGACCCCCGCACGGTGTTTCGGGTTGAAGCGCAGTCCGGAGACCCGATGGAGGCTTTGCGCGGCCGCCTGTCGGATGTTCTGGGCGCGGAGTTCGCGGAAAACAGCATCGCCATCGATACAACGCGCGAAGCCCTGCATCTGACCGGCTACGCTGCCTTGCCCACCTATTCGCGTGGGGCTGCCGTGGCTCAGTTTCTTTACGTCAACGGGCGACCGGTCAAAGACAAGTTGTTGATCGGTGCCTTGCGCGCCGCCTATTTCGACTTTCTCAGCCGGGATCGCCATCCGGTTGCGGCCCTGTTTATTGACTGCGACCCGGAACTGGTCGATGTCAATGTGCATCCCGCCAAGTCCGAGGTCCGGTTCCGCGATCCGGGACTTGCACGCGGTTTGATCGTTTCCGGGTTGCGCCATGCGCTCGCCGAAGCCGGGCATCGCGCATCCTCGACTGTGGCAGGGGCAACACTGGGCGCGATGCGGCCCGAACCGACCACGCCGCGGGTATATCAAATGGACCGCCCCAGCTACGGGCCGCGGACAGCGCCAGCATTCGCTGAGATGACGACGGCGTATAGCGGGCGGGTTGAAAACCCTGTTTCCCAGCCCGAAACAGAAGCAAGTGATTTTCCATTGGGCGTGGCGCGCGGGCAGGTGCATGAGAACTATATCGTGGCACAGACGCAAACCGGTTTGGTGATCGTCGACCAGCACGCCGCCCACGAACGGCTGGTCTATGAAAAGCTGAAAGCCCAGATGGCGCAAAATGGCGTGGCAGCACAGGCTTTGCTGATCCCGGAGATCGTGAACCTTTCTGCTGACGCGTGCGGACGCCTGTTGGAGGTCGCGGAGGATCTGGGCCGCCTGGGCCTTGGGATCGAGCCCTTTGGCGGCGATGCCATCGCGGTGCGCGAAACGCCTGCCATTCTGGGCGAGGTGGATGCCAAGGCGATGATCCATGACATTCTGGACGAACT
>CAYGQZ010000064.1:0-16024 GCA_964352055.1 uncultured Rhodobacterales bacterium | reverse complement strand
TTGTTGATTCTGATCCTGTTGATCGTGGCGGTGCGCGCAGCAGGGCGATCTGCCCGGGCCGCTGAACCTCTGGCGCAACAACTGGGGTATCTGGGGCAAAGCGTGCAGGCATTGTCTCAGGGGCAAGAGCAGTTGCGCGGCGGATTGCAAACCGTATCGGATACGCAAGCATTGGCGCAGGCCCAAATGATCCAGACGGTTGAGGCGCGGCTGTCCAGTGTTCAGCAACAGATGCAGGATCGGCTGGCTGACAACGCGCTGCGCAGCCAAAGATCGCTGAACGAGATGCAGGAACGCATGCGCGAGAGCCTGCATGGATCGTCCAAGCAGACCACAACCAGTCTGACCCAGCTGCAGGAACGTCTGGCGGCCATCGACAAGGCTCAGGACAATATCACCAAGTTGTCGGGCGACGTTCTGTCGTTGCAGGACATTTTGTCGAACAAACAGACACGCGGTGCGTTTGGCGAAATCCAGCTGCATGACATTGTCGGCAAGGCGCTGCCCCGCGACAGCTATGCCATGCAGTACACGCTATCGAATGGAAAGCGGGCAGACTGCCTGATCCACCTGCCGAACCCGCCGGGGCCGATTGTCATCGACAGCAAATTCCCTCTGGAAGCCTATGAAGCATTGCGTGCGGCGGATACCGATCAGGCGATCAAACAGGCTGTGGCCCAGATGAAAGTCGCTGTCAAAAAACACATCTCCGACATTTCCGAAAAGTACATAATCGACGGAGAGACAGCAGATGGGGCATTGATGTTCCTGCCGTCCGAGGCGGTCTATGCCGAACTGCACGCCAACTTTCCCGAGCTTGTGAGAGCAGGCTTTGAGGCGCGGGTCTGGATCGTGTCGCCGACCACCTGCATGGCGACGCTGAACACCATGCGCGCCATCCTCAAGGACGCTCGCATGCGCGAACAGGCCGGCGCAATCCGCAAGGAATTGTCGATGCTGGTGTCTGATGTGGACCGGCTGGGCGCCCGCGTGGGCAATCTGGACCGCCATTTTTCCCAAGCCTCAAAAGATATCGAAGACATCAAGATCAGCGCGGAGAAGGCGGGCAAACGCGCCCACCGTCTGGACAATTTCGATTTTGAAGAGATCGAGGAGGTGTCAAGCCCAACGGGTTTGCCCTTGACCAAAGCCCCGTCCGCAGCTGAATAATCGGCATGGCATCCCCCGCCCAGCCCAAAGCTGTTTCAGACCTGTTCCATCACGCCGAAGAACGGGCCGAACGGCTGATTGCAATATTGCGGTTGTTCATCTCGGGATCGTTGACCGTGATCCTTGTGTTTCTGATGTCGCGCCTGGACATTGAACTCGATGCCATGTTCCAGCGACAGGTGGCCTATGCCGTTCTGGTCATGGCCAGCTATTTCGCCCTTGGTCTCCTGTTTCTGGCGATTGTGCGCTTGGGGTGGTTTCGTCCCTGGATGTCGTGGCCCTCTGCCATGGCGGATTGCGCGTTCATCCTGATAAGTGGATGGGCGAGTATCGGGAACCTTGGCCTGTCAGGTCTGCATCTGACGGCCTTTCCGACGGTTTGGTTGATACCTGTGATACTGGCGTGCGGTGCCCTGCGGTTTAATCCGGCCATTCAGGCCACGATGGCGGTGGTTCTGATCACAGGCATGCTTGCGACATTTGCCGTACCTGCCCGTGATCTGCACCGAACTGCCGAAACCATGGAAACACTGTTTGCTTTGCAACCAAACCTGTCGCGCGTTGCGATGATTGCTCTTGCAGCCGCTGTCCTCGTGGTGGCGTCGATGCGCATCCGGTTGCTGTTGCTGCGATCCATAACCGAGGCAGAGGCCCGCGGGCAACTGACCCGGTTTCTGCCAGCAGAACTCGATGACCAGTTGAACGCGTTTGGGCTGGATGAGATGCGGGCAGGCACGCAGCAGCGCATGGCGGTGATGTTTGTGGATGTGCGCGGCTTCACACGGATGTCCGAAGCGATGGAGCCTGCCGAACTGTCAAGTTTTCTGGGTGGCTTTCGTGGCTGTATCGCACGGGCGGCTGACCTGTCTGGCGGCTTTGTCGACAAGTATATCGGCGACGGGGCGATGCTGGTTTTTGACAATAGTGACGGCACCGCAGCAGAGCGCGCGGTTCGATGTGCCCGCAACATCGTGACCTTTGTCCATGACTGGCAACCGGACGTCGGCATTGGCATCGGTGTGCATATTGGCGACGTCTTTACCGGCGTTGTTGGCGATGATGGTCGTCTGGAATATGCCGTCCTCGGGGATACCGTGAATGTTGCCGCCCGACTGGAAAGCGCCACCAAAGAGATCAAGATGCCGATCCTGATTTCGGGCGACGTGCATGACAGCGCAGATCAGACCGATTTGCCTTGGGTCCGCTTCGACTCTTTGGAACTGCGCGGTCGGAGCAGTGCGATTACGGCATGGGGCTTACCGGGATCTAGCGCCGTTCCGCAGCTACACGCGCATCCTGAAGGGGAACGCGAACCCCAGGCTGGATGACATCGGGATTGTAAGGCTCACGGGCAAAGACCCCGCGCACCATGTCGCGGAAATGATCCAATGGAAGGGTGCCATAGTCAGGATCAAAGCTGGATTGATCCCAACGCTCGCAAAACGTGGCACAATCCTCGAAATAGGGATGCCCCTTGAACGCATCGCGCTTGTGCGGATTTGTACCCACATGCTCGCCGTAATAGATCATCTGGAAATCGCCGTGCTTTTCCACAACCCACGTGCACTGCTCGCGCACAAAGGGTTTGAGAATGCTGGCCGCATATTCATCATGGTTGTAAGGCGCAAAGATGTCGCCGATGTCGTGCAACAGCGTCGAAACCAGCCAATCCGTGTCCGCACCGTCACGCCAGGCCCGCGTGGCCGACTGAAGCGAATGGCCCAGACGCGTGACCTGATAGCCTGACAGGCTTTCGTCGAGTGCTTCCAATGCGGTCAGCAACCTGTCAGCGGTGCCACGGGTATATTCAACCTCGTGCGTGGTCAGAAAATCGTAGTCTTCCTTGTCGCCGTCTTTCATGGCGGTGAATTTGACCTGATCCATTACGCGTAAATCTCCGTCTGGCCAGAGGCCCCTTTCATCAGCACCTGCGCCTGTGCAGTGCGGATCTGATCATAGAGCGCCAATGCCTCGGGCGCAAAGAGGCTGTCGGGTACTGGGACATGGGAGAAGTTGCCATGAGTATCAGTGCCGCGGGCAAACATGGCATAATCGCCATCCCCCACTTGCTGTGCCACATCGGGCCGCACGTAGCGCACGACGCACGCGATGCGCCGGTCGTCAGAGGTGTTTGGGCCGGATCCATGGATCGTAAGGCCGTGATGCAGGCTCATTTGCCCGGGGTGGATCTCGATGGCGGTCTTGTCTCCGGGCGCGATGTCCACTTTCACCTCTTGTCCGCGGCTGAGCAGATTGTTTGGATCAAAGCTGTCCGAGTGCGGCAGGATTGCATTCTTGTGACTGCCCGCAACAAAATTCATGCAGCCGGATGCCGGTGTGGCCGGAGACAGTGCAATCCATGCCGTGACAAGGCCGTCAATTGCGCCAAGGCCCCAATAGGTCAGGTCCTGATGCATCGAGACGACCTGTGTCGTCCTTGGTTCCTTGATAAAGAACTCGGTGGAATAGATCAGAATATCGGGGCCAAGAATACCTTCGACCACATCGAGAATGCCGGGGTCCAGTGCGATCTGCGCCGCCATTGGCATGACGACATGCGCGTTGACCCGTTTGTAGGTATTCAGTGGATGGGGCAGATCGCGGGTCAGCCAATCCTGCTCGATGCGCTCCAGTTCACTGCGCGCTGTTCGTGCTTTGCTTTCATCAAGGGCCGGCAGGGGAAACAGAAAGCCGTCGCGCCAGTATTGTTCTTGCTGCGATTGCAACAGGCGACCGTCTTGAAGTGATAGTGTATCCAGCATCCAGGTGCCCCGCCGTAAAACCGATGAGTGGTTCAGATTGGACTTTGGTGAGGAACCATTTCTGTCTTGGGGACGACACATCTCGTGTCGGTTTCCGGTGTCGAAGGAGGCGGCGCGCAGGCCGCCCCCAGCCCGTCAGATCCGTGCGAACCGCTGGGCAATCCTTGGCAAAATGCCCTCGAACTTCAATCTTGCATCCGCGACCACCAGACAAATGCAGTCTTCGTGTATGTCCGCGACGGGCGTGTGATGCATGTCGCTATCGGCGATTTCGACATCGCCCCGGGCGAAATAGTCATCTTCGTCCTTGAACGCCCCTTTCAGGACCATCGTCATCTCAAGGCCATGGTGACCATGATCGGGCATTGCGGCACCTGCAGGTATCATCAGCAACCGTGCTGTTGCACCAGCAGAAGTGGGCAATATCGCCTGTTTCACACCCATGCCGATGCCACGCCATTTGACCCCGTCGAGACCACCTGCCACGTAATCTTGCAAAGGCCCCGGCAACACCGCGTCTGCCGTCCTGTCAGGTTTCGACGCCGCAATGCCGTCCAGCGGGCCGCTCTTGATCAGAGCCAGTGTCGCCATCAGGCTGTTGGTTGTCATCGCCACATCGCCTGCCGGGTTCTCTTCAAGGACCTCACCGCCCACAGCGTCAAAGCTTTCGGCCCGCGCGCGGCAGGTATCGCACAGCGACACATGAGCGGCGACCATCAGATTGAAGGCCTCCGGCAAAGATCCGGACGCATAACCCATAAGGACGTCATCGGTCAGGTGGTGATTTATCGTGTTTTCCATTGTTTTGTTCACTTCATCGTGTGGCGCAACCGTTCGAGCGCCAATCTGATCCTCGATTTGATCGTACCAAGTGGCAGACCGGTCTGTTCAGCGATTTCACTTTGGCTCAAATCTCCAAAGTACGCCTTTTGTATCAATTCGCGCTGGGCCTTGGGCAATTCGGCGATGGCCCTGCCCAGTAACTCGCTTTCCTGCTGGATCGCCAACACGTCGGCTTGATCCGGCTCCTCTTCTGGTCCCCATGTCAACTCGTCCGGTTCGGGGCGGCGCTCCTTTCGAAGCACGTCTATTTTCCTGTTTCGGGCTATCGTGAAGATCCACGTTGCCACGGATGCGCGCGCAGGATCGAACATATGTGCCTTGTGCCAGCACGTTGCCATGACCTCTTGCGCACACTCCTCCGCCAGTGACGCATTCGCGCCTGAATTCATCAAGAACCCTTTGACCCGCGGGGCAAAGTGATCAAACAGTTCGGCAAACGCCCGTTGGTCTTGGTGGTCGCGAATGCGGGTCATGTGACTGACCCAAAGCATCCGTTTCCCGTCTTCCGTATTCATGCGCACTGGCCTCGGCACCGCTTGCGCAGCCGATGCCGTCGCATGCAGTTCATTTGGTTCAGCCATGTCTACGCCTGCTAACATGAATGGTCTACGTGATAGGTTTCGAACTGGATCAAAAATAAAACTCAGGTCTTTTGAAATCCGAAAAGACGTGGTCTTCGTAACCTATGTAGAACGACACAGACCAGGATACCCGAATTAATGCCGTTTGAAACACTAGCCCGCCCCTCACAGCGTATTGCCGTTATTGGAGCGGGTATATCCGGCATGGGTGCCGCGCACATGCTCGCTTCGGATTACGATGTGACCTTGTTCGAATCCGAGCCGCGGCTGGGCGGGCATGCCAGAACCATCATGGCGGGCAAAAACGGCGACCAACCGGTTGATACCGGGTTTCTCGTATTCAACTACGCCAACTATCCGTTGATGGCGAACCTCTTCGATGAGTTGAGCGTGCCAGTCGTCAAGTCGAACATGAGTTTTGGTGCATCCATTGACGGTGGTCGCCTTGAATATGGGCTTGCCAGCCTTGATGCACTGTTCGCGCAGCGGGCCAATGCACTGAACCCGAAGTTCCTCGGCATGGTCCGCGATATTTTTCGCTTTAACAAGAAAGCACTGCGCATTGCCAATGAGGACCGCACACGCACCGTTGGCGAGTTTCTTGAGGTTATGGGGACCGGAGACTGGTTCCGCAAATATTACCTGCTGCCGCTGAGCGGCGCGATCTGGTCCACGCCGGTGGAGAAGATCATGGATTTCCCCGCCCACGCCATGATCCAGTTCTTTGAAAACCATGCCCTGTTGAACACGACGGGTCAGCACCAATGGTACACTGTCGATGGCGGTTCCATCGAATATGTGCGTCGGCTTGAGGCTGCAATGCGTGGAAATGGCGTCGACATGCGCGTGCACGCGCCGGTGCAGTCAGTCCGACGCTCGCCCATTGGTGTCGAAGTCAAAGCATGGGGTGGTGAGTGGGAAAGCTTCGACGAGGTTATTTTCGCGACTCATTCCGATGACAGTCTTAAGATGCTTGCGGACCCGTCCGAGGCCGAGGCGCGCGCGCTCGGCGCGGTCAAATACCAGCCCAACGAAGTTGTCCTGCATTGCGACGAAAGCATCATGCCCAAGAAGCGCCAGACCTGGTCCAGCTGGGTCTATACCGAAGACAAGAACACCCAGCCGGACAAGATTGACCTGACCTATTGGATCAACTCCTTGCAACCGGTGCCGATGGATGACCCGCATTTCGTGACACTGAATTCAAAACGCAAGATCCGTGATGAAATGATCTATGACCAGACTGTCCTGCGTCATCCGGTCTATGATCTGGGCGCTTTGGCCGCTCAGAACAGTGTCCGGGCGATGAACGGGTCCAATCGGACGTGGTTCTGTGGCGCGTGGATGCGCCACGGGTTTCATGAAGACGGTCTTGCCAGCGCATCCGAAGTCGTACGCGCGTTGACCCGCGCTGCCAACATTCACGTCGCCGCCGCATGACATCCACCGTCGATCATATCGCGGGCCAGACCTACCACGGGCGGAAGGGGGCGATTCCCAACGCTTTCCGCTATTCGGTGGACTACGTGCTGCTGGATGCCGAAGCCGATCTGAAAACGCCCGGCCTTTTTGCGCGCAATGGTCGTGGCTTGACGGCTTTGAACGATATCGACCATGGCGGAACCCCCAAGGATGGTCGGGGCGCTGCATGGGTGCGTGAGGTATTGGAAGCACATCAGATCACAGGGGTGGCGCAGATCGAGTTGCTGGCGCAGCCAAAGGTCCTTGGACATGTGTTCAATCCGGTCAGTTTCTGGCTGTGCCGTCGGAAAGACGCCTCTTTGATCGCAGTCATTGCAGAGGTTACGAACACGTTCGGGGATCGTCACAGCTATCTGGTCAACCATTCGGATTTGGGTCCAATCGGCCCTGATGACCGGATGCAGGCGACCAAGATCTTTCATGTGTCGCCGTTTCAACCCGTTGAGGGCGGGTATGAATTCCGGTTTGATATTTCGGATGCGCGTATCGGTATCTGGATTGATTATACGCGCGGTCAGGGTGGCTTGATTGCGACTCTGACGGGGCGGCGTAAGGCGCTGACCAATCGCTCGATCCTGAAGGCTGTGATCCGGCGTCCCTTTGGGTCGCGCAGAGTACTGGCGCTGATCCATTGGCAGGCCCTGAAACTGTGGTTCAAGAAAGCGGCCTATCGCCCACGTCCCGTGCCGCCTGCCGAAGAGGTGTCGCGGTGACCAACGCGCAGCCCCAAAACCTGTCCGGCTATGCGGTATTTGCAGCGTTGCTGGCGTCGGCGGGGCTGCCGATCTACATCCACGCGCCCAAGTTTTACGTGGACGAATACGGTGTTTCTCTCGCGGCGCTGGGCGGCGTCTTGTTCATCCTGCGTCTCTTCGATGTGGTACAGGATCCGCTGTTTGGCCGTTTGAGTGAAGCGCTGCGCAGTCGGCGCGGCACAGCGGTTCTGATCGGCGCTGCTTTGATGGCCATTTCGATGTTCGGCCTGTTTGCAGTACCGCCAATGCTGCCGCCGCTCTTGTGGTTTGCATTGATGCTGACCGGCGTTTTTTCGGGTTTCAGCTTTCTGACGATCAATTTTTACGCTCAGGGCGTGGTAAAGGCCGACCAATTGCCCGGACAGGGGCATCTGATGCTGGCACGCTGGCGTGAAACGGGTGCGTTGCTGGGTGTGTGTGTCGCGGCCATCGCCCCTGTCATGCTGGGCGGCATCATGGGCGCGCCCTTCACCGGCTTTGCCGTCGGCTTTGTGGTGCTGGCTGTTGCCGCTGTCCTTTCAATGCGCAGCGAGTGGGTCAGTGAAGGTTTACCGCCCTCGGTTGGGTTCAAAGCAGTGCTTGGCGACGCTTTGGCCCGCAGGCTTTTGCTGATTGCCTTGGTGAATGCGGCCCCGGTGGCTGTCAGTTCAACGCTGTTTTTGTTCTTTGTCGAAAGTCGACTGCTGGCGCCGGGCCTCGAAGGGCCGCTGCTGTTGCTTTTCTTCCTGTCGGCAGCGGCTGTTGCGCCGCTGTGGGGAAAGGCGGCAGAGCGGTACGGCGCGAAACCGGTGCTGCTGAGCGCAATGGTGCTGGCCATTTTGGCTTTTGCCGGTGCGCTTACATTGGGGCCGGGCGACTGGGTGCTTTTTGCGGTGATTTGTGTCCTGTCGGGGGCCACTCTCGGCGCTGACCTGACACTGCTGCCCGCAATTTTTGCATCGCGCATGGCGCGGATCAGCCCGTCGGCGGCCGAAGGTTTTGGCCTTTGGTCATTTGTTTCGAAATTCACACTGGCTTTTGCCGCTGTCTTGCTGCTGCCTGCTCTTGAGCAGACGGGCTTTGTCAGCGGTGCAGCTGATAATCCGCCGGAAGCATTAATGCTTTTGACCCTGCTTTATGCAGCGGTCCCGTGCGGCCTCAAAGTCGTTGCCATTGCGCTCTTGGCAACGACAGATCTGAAGGAGACTTGAGATGGACGCATTTCTTTTCGTCGCACTTGGTGCGCTGTCGGTAATCGGTCTGATTTGGGCATGGACCCGCTATGCAGACTTTCTGGCGCAATCGCCCGAAGACTACGCCTCAAGTGGCGAAGTCTTCGACATCCGGACCCATTTGAACGGGCCGATCATTTGCGAAGGCATCATTTATGGCCCGACAGGGCGCGTGACATCGCGGTTTGTGGGTGACTTTGATTGCGTTTGGGACGGCAACAAAGGCGTGATGAACGAAGTCTTTCGCTATTGCGATGGCTCTCAGCAGACCCGCGCGTGGGAATTGACCCTTGGCAACGACGGCAAGATCCGCGCCACGGCCAGCGATGTCGTGGGCGAAGGCACGGGCCAACAATCGGGCGACAGCGTGCAGCTCAAGTATCGCTTCCAGTTGCCAGAAAGCTCGGGCGGTCATGTTCTGGACACTGTGGACTGGATGTATCTAGCGCCAAACGGGACGATCGTGAATCGCTCGCAATTCCGCAAATACGGCATGAAAGTCGCGGAACTCGTCGCGACAATGCGCCCGGCACCCAATGGGATGAAAGCGGCAGCATGAGCGATGCGTCGCAGAGTATGGCGGGAAAACGCTACTGGCTTGTTGGTGCAGGGGATGGTCTGGGCAAAGCCCTTGCACATTGCCTGAGCCGGGCTGGCGTCGAGGTCATTGTTTCTGCGCGGTCAGAAGACAAACTTGCGGCTCTGGTTGAGGCGTTGCCGGGAAAAGCATCTTATCAATGCGTCGATATATCTGACGATGTCAGTGTCAAGTCGGCTGCGGCCGCCGTGGGCGAGATTGACGGCGTTGTGCTGCTGGCCGGTGTCTACTGGCCTTTTGGAGCCAAGGACTGGAACCCGGATCAGGCCGTTGCGATGGCGGACGTGAACTTTACCGGTTTTATGCGTGTTCTGGGCCAGGTCGTGCCTCAATTTGTTTCTCGCAACGACGGTCATATCCTGATCACCTCGTCACTGACGGGCTTTCGCGGGCTACCCGGTTCGATTGGCTACACCGCTTCCAAGGCGGCCACCATGTCGCTGGCCGAATGCATGTATGCGGACCTGCGCAAGACCGGGGTCCGCGTCCAAGTCGCAAACCCCGGTTTCATCAAGACGCAGCTGACCGAAAAGAACGATTTCAACATGCCGTTCATCATGGAGCCGGAAGACGCGGCGCAGGTCATGTTTGAATTCATGTTGACCGACAATTTCAAGAAAAGCTTTCCAACCTTGTTTTCCCTGCTGTTTCGCGGGTCGCAGTTTTTACCGGATTGGCTGTATTACAGGATCTTCGCGTGACTTGAGCAGGATCAAAGCGAATCTCTGCCCGGGGCTGCATCTTGAGGGCAGGAGGACGTTTTATGGAACTTGAGATCGACAGAGGGATCCTGGCGCAAGTGGTCTTGATGGGCCGCGAGTTGGAGCGTGGTGAACGCGAGTTGCGCCCCCTGATCGAGCGGCTGGGCCGCGATGAACAGGCGGAACTGGTGGCCATCATGTGGATCGGGCGCGGCGCGTTCGAGGCTGAGGATTGGCTGGAGGCCCGCGCCACCGCCATCGCCGAAGCGACCACCCCATGTGCCGACTATGTGCTGGGTACGCCCCACTTTACAGATCACATAGAGACGGGCCTTGACGCGCTTGGCATCTCGATCCGGGACGATGAGGAGTCATTCTTTTGATGCGCTTGCCTTGACGCAAGTGCCCTGGGGGTTTCACACACCCAGACCCCCGTGGAGTTTATCCGGCAAGATGAAGGTGGATCAGTCCTTTGGCAGCGCCGTTTCGCCTGCGTCTTTGGCCCGACCCCACACATGTGTCATTGGAGCATGCCCTTTTCGCGGACGGTTCTGACCGAGGCACGGGTTTCCATTGCGTCCATCAGCCTTTGCACCTTTGGGTACTGAGCGGGTTCAACGCCATCCCCTCTGAGCCAGGAGCAGACCATGAAGAGATAGGCGTCGGCGATGCAGAATGTGTCGCCCAGAATATATGGCCCTTCGATACAGTTCCCTTCGAGATAGGCGGCCGACGCGGCCATCGTCTCGGGCACTTTGGCCGTCATGTCCGCCCAACTGCTTGGCTGATCTGCCCAGCGCGCGCCCCGCAGTTTATGTGCGTGGTTCACGTGCATCGTTGAAGCAAGATAGTACATCACGCTCCGCACCATTGCGGCCTTGAGCGGATCGCTTGGCATCAGTTCCGGGCTTAACGCTGCCAGGTATTCTAGGATTGCCCCGGTTTCCGTCAGGATGATCCCGTTCACGTCCAAAGCAGGAACCCGCCCTTTTGGATTGATGGCCCCGTAGCCACTGCCAAGCTGTTCACCCTTGGCAAAGTCGATGCGCTGAACCGTATAGGCAATGCCCGTTTCCTCGAGCGCGATGGCGGTGGCGATGGCGATGGTGCCGGGTGCGTAGTAGAGTTTCATGCGCGCGCTCATACGTGGGTTTGTGCGTGGTGCCTGTCGGGCGTTTCAAGATGCGGGATTGCGTTGAACATCACCGGTGACCACGTGCCGCCAATGGGGTGTAACCGGTGGATTGACGTGTTCATGATTGCCAGTGCGACATTTGCCATGGCCTCGATTGTCAGCCCCAGGTGCTGGCGCATTGCCATTGAAATCAAACCGCCGGATGTGACCACAAGGGCAGCCCCCTTGCCCGCTGCAATCTCGCGCAAAGCGTCTTGAACGCGGGTTTCAAAAGACTGGAACGTTTCTGGCGCGCCTTCGAGGATGCCGTCCTGCCAAGCTGCAAAAACCCGCGGCAGGTGGGTTGTGAAATGGGTGTGTTCCGTTGGCATGGGCACGCCGTGCTCGGCTTCGAGCGCGGAGGCGAGTGTGAAGTATTCAAGTTCGTTCAGGCGGGGATCGCGCTGCGCTGTCAACCCGGTATCCATGCTGTCGGCCGTTTCAATGTGCCGCCGCAACGTCCCTGTATAGAGCCGCGTGTGGGTCTGATGCGTGTCTCGAAGGTGTTGACCAAGCCAGGCCGATTGCTTGTGCCCTAACGGGCTGAGCTGGTCATAGCTTGCCTCATCCTTGGCGCTGGAATTGGCCTGACCGTGGCGAATAAGTGTGATGTGGGACATGTGTGCTTTCGGCTGAGGTTTGAGTTGTTTTAGGCCAGCGTTCTGCCGGTGGAAAGTGCGGGTGCCTCCGGCGGGAGTTTATTTGGCAAGATGAAGAGGATCAGGAGCGCTTGATCCGCCCGACAAAGGCCGGAATGACGATGGTGAGAATCAGCAGGCGCGCGAAGTGAAAAGCGGCGACAAAACCGGAGCTTGCGCCCAGCACAACGCCCATGGCCATCATGGTCTCCAATCCTCCGACGGCAAAGACAATCAGGACATGCGTCGGGTCCAGACCAAGGGTGTAGGCCATTGGCAACGCAGCGGCGACTGCCATCGCCGTGGTAATCACTGTTAATGTAGGCCCGGCGACCGAAAACTTCAGCAATGCGCTTTTGCCGACGCCGTCAACGCGCGCGCCGATGCGTTTTCCGACTGTCATGAGGCCCAAGAATGTGAGCCATGGGCCAGTAGGCCGGGCGAGATCCCGGTGCTGTGCCCGAAACATGGGTCGGATATGCCGCCGATCAAGCGCTGCGGGCAGACCGATCCGATCAGAGATATGTCCGATGATCAGGCCCGCGATCCGCAAGAGGCCAAGGTGTTTCAGCGCCATGGGTGCGCTGGGTGGCATGATCTGATCGGACAATTCATCACCAAAGGCGGTGGCAACCACCGGCACTGAGAGCGCCAGCGCCAAAAATCGTACCGGTTGGATGACCACGATGCGCGCGGTATCGAGGTCCAACGCCGAGGAGAGGCTGACCACGAAGGTCAGATGGCCGGGCGGGGCTACACGGTAGGCGCTGCGCCGAAGCCGACCAAATCCCCTTCAACAGCGCGCGCGCCTAGAGCATGGCCTCAAGCATGACGCCAAGGACCACAAAGGCCTGTGGCCACCGGAGCATTGCGTCGGTCGCATTGGTGTCCACACCGCTGCCAATCCCGATGCCAATGATAAACAATTGCATCGTGACACTGGCGTTGATGCCGGTGCGCAGTCGGCTCAAGGCGGTGCGTGCCACACGAGCGCCGGGCCGGTCAGGACCGCAATCGGCGCGCCCACGATCAGGGTTTGCCTTGTGACGACAAGGCTGGGACGGGTGGGCAGGTTCAGCATATCCCATGGCGCGCGACGTTCACTTGGTGCTGCAATGGCGCGCATCGGAAACGCGGGTGGCGTAAAATCGGGCCTTGGTGTCGGGATTGGGAGTCCTCCAACGGGGGAGGCTGCGATACAACAGGCCCGAGATCAGGGAGATGTGCGCGATGACGGACAAGGTAACATTCACGCTGGATGGGGTCGAGGTTGAGGCCGAAACCGGGATGACCATCTGGGAAGTCGCCAATGGCCGTGGCCTTGTGATCCCGCATCTGTGCCACAAACCGGCGCCCGGATATCGCCCGGATGGCAACTGCCGGGCTTGTATGGTCGAAATTGAGGGCGAACGTGTTCTGGCGGCGTCGTGCATTCGCGCACCCGCCGAGGGTATGGTTGTCACGACAAATTCTGCACGGGCGACAAACGCCCGCAAGATGGTTGTGGAAATGCTGCTGGCTGACCAGCCAGAGCGCAGCGTTGCCCATGACAAGTCTGCCCATCTTTGGGACATGGCCGAGGCAAATGGCGTATCGGAAAGCCGTTTTCCAAAACTGGAAGAGGGACGCATCCCCCTGCTGGATGACAGCCATGTGGCGATGTCCGTCAATCTGGATGCCTGTATTTCCTGCGGTCTGTGTGTGCGCGCCTGTCGCGAGGTTCAGGTCAATGATGTGATCGGCATGTCCGGGCGCGGACACGATGCCTATCCGACCTTCGACATGGCTGACCCGATGGGTGACAGCACCTGCGTTGCCTGCGGCGAATGTGTGCAGGCCTGCCCGACCGGGGCTTTGATGCCGTCGACGGTGGTTGATGACGCGCAAGTGGGGGACAGCAAGGATTACGACAGCGCGGTCGAAAGCATCTGCCCGTTCTGCGGGGTGGGCTGTCAGATTTCGCTGAAGGTCAAAGACGGCAAGATCAAATATGTGGAAGGGATCAATGGCCCTGCCAACGAGGGACGGTTGTGTGTCAAAGGCCGGTTTGGCTTTGACTATATCCATCATGATCACCGCCTGACCCAGCCGTTGATCCGGCGCGAGGATGCACCTGCCAAGGGGCTGAACGTCGATCCGGGCAACTGGCAAACCCACTTCCGTGAAGCGACATGGGACGAGGCGCTGGACTTCGCGGCCTGTGGTCTGCGGGGCCGTGGTCGTGAGGTGGCGGGCTTTGGATCGGCCAAATGCACCAATGAGGAAGCCTATCTGTTTCAAAAGATGATCCGGCAAGGCTTTGGCCATAACAACGTCGATCATTGCACGCGGCTTTGCCATGCATCGTCTGTGGCCGCCTTGATGGAAAACGTGGGCTCGGGCGCTGTGACGGCCACTTTCAACGAGATCGAATACGCAGACGTTGCCATCGCCATTGGCTGTAATCCGATTGAAAACCACCCGGTCGCGGCCACCTATTTCAAGCAGTTCACCAAGCGTGGTGGCAAACTGATCGTCATGGACCCGCGCGGTCAGGCGTTGAAACGGTTTTCGTCGCACATGCTGCAATTCCGGCCCGGTGCGGACGTGTCGATGCTGAATGCGATCATGCACACCATCGTCGAAGAAAAGCTGTACGATCAGCAGTATATCGAAGCCTACACCGAGAACTGGGAAGCCGAGAAGGAACACCTGAAAGCCTTCTCGCCTGAGAAGATGAGCGAGATTTGCGGAATTGAAGCGGACGTCCTGCGTGATGTGGCGCGGACCTTTGCGGGTGCCAAATCGGCGATGATTTTCTGGGGGATGGGTGTGTCGCAACACATTCATGGCACCGACAATTCGCGCTGCCTCATTTCCCTTGCCCTGATGACGGGGCAGGTTGGCAGGCGAGGCGCGGGGCTGCATCCATTGCGCGGGCAGAACAACGTACAGGGCGCGTCTGATGCGGGACTGATCCCGATGTTTTTGCCGGACTACCAGCCTGTGACCGACGATGGCGTGCGCAGTGCCTTTACAGACGTGTGGGGCAGCGGCGACTTTTCGAATGAAAAAGGCCTGACGGTGACGGAGATCATGGACGATGTGCATGCCGGAAACATCAAGGCGATGTACATCCTTGGCGAAAACCCGGCCATGTCGGATCCGGATGTCGAGCATGCGCGCGACGCTCTGGCCAAGCTGGACCATCTGGTCGTGCAGGATATCTTTATCACTGAAACGGCGAACTATGCCGATGTAATTCTGCCCGCCTCTGCCTTTGCGGAAAAGTCCGGGACCGTGACCAATACCAACCGTCAGGTGCAAATGGGTCGCCCCGCGGTGCCGCCACCGGGCGAGGCCCGGGAAGACTGGTGGATCGAAGTGGAACTGGCCAAACGCCTTGGTCTTGGCTGGGACTACACCGGTCCGGCGGAGGTGTTCGCCGAGATGAAGCTGAACATGAAATCGCTAACCAACATCACATGGGACAGGCTTGAGGTGCAGAATGCCGTTACCTATCCGTCCCTGTCGCCCGAAGATCCGGGCCAGCCGATTGTGTTTGGCGATGGTTTCCCGCGTCCCAACGGCCGTGCGCGGTTTACCCCTGCTTCGGTGATTGCGCCCGATGATGTGCCGGATGCTGAGTATCCGATGATCCTGACCACGGGTCGGCAGTTGGAGCACTGGCACACCGGGTCCATGACCCGGCGCGCGACTGTACTTGATGCGGTCGAACCTGAGGCGAACTGCTCACTCCATCCCTCAACCTTGCGCAAGCTGGGCATCGTGGCCGGTGATTTTGTGCGCCTTACGACAAAGCGTGGATCGATTGAGATTATGGCCCGCGAAGACAGGGCTGTTTCGCCCGACATGGTCTTTCTGCCATTTGCCTATGTCGAGGCGGCAGCCAATATTCTGACCAACCCTGCCGTCGATCCCTATGGCAAGATCCCCGAGTTCAAGTTCTCGGCGGTTCGGGTCGAAGCGGTCACCGAGGTGGTTGCGGCGGAGTGATCGCAATGCGCGCCGTGCGGCGCATGTGATTTTGTTTTCCGATGAGGGGGCTGTCTGCCCCCTCAAACTCCCCCGAGGATATTTTTGGCCAAGAGAAGGGTATCGTGATGCCG
>CAYGQZ010000063.1:0-18314 GCA_964352055.1 uncultured Rhodobacterales bacterium | reverse complement strand
CGGAACAGCAACGGCTTGCCGAACTGGACGCCGCCCGCGTCAGCGATCTCTTCTTTCAGACCCGGCCCGGCGCGCAACCGACATCCCCCGGCTTCTCGCTTCCGCCCGGCGCACCGCAGCCCGAATTCGGCGCCAACCCGGTGACTGATACTCGGCAGGCCTTCCTGAACGCGCCGACAAATCGTCGTACGGTAGCGCCCGACCGCATCCAATCCCCGGCCTCGCCCTATCTTCTGCAGGGAGGCTCGATCATTCCGGCCGCCCTGATCACCGGTATCCGCTCGGACCTGCCGGGCCAGATCACCGCGCAAGTCACCCAGAATGTCTACGACAGCCCGACCGGCAGCCTGCTCCTGATTCCGCAAGGCACGCGGCTCATCGGCGAGTATGATGACGCGGTAACCTTTGGCCAGCGTCGCGTGCTCTTGGTCTGGACACGGCTGATCTTTGCCGATGGACGCTCCTTCGTGCTCGAACGCCAGCCCGGCACCGATACCGCGGGCTATGCCGGCCTTGAGGATCGCGTGGACTACCACTGGGCCAGCATTTTGCGTGCCGCCGGTCTTTCAACGTTGCTGGCGGTTGGTGCGGAACTCGCAATCGACGACGAAGATCGCCTCGCACGTGCCCTCCGCGACGGGGCCCTCGACACCATCGACGAGGCCGGCCAGCGCATCGTCCAACGCCAGCTGGAGGTTCCGCCGACCCTGACCATCCGTCCCGGCTTCCCCGTCCGCGTGATAGTCACCCGCGATCTCGTCTTCGCACCACCCGGAGGCTGACATGACCAAGCTGAAACTTGGGCCGATCCCGAACGAAAAACCTGTGAAGCTGGCCATTGAATTGCCCGCGACCCTCCATCGCGATCTCGTTGCCTATGGCGAAATCCTTGGTCGCGAAGCAGGGCAGGAATCGATCGTGCCAAGTCGGCTGATCGTGCCAATGCTCGAACGGTTTATCGCGACGGATCGCGGATTTGCCAAGGCGCGGCGCGGTATTACCGGAAAGGCGTCGAGTAAGTTTGAAACCTGAACCCCAACTTAAAAACGCAGTTTCGAGGTTCTGCCAAAAATAGGTCGTCATCCGCGAGGTGTGGTCATATCGCTCTGGTGATGGAATGATTTTTTTTATAATCTAATCTAATCTAATCTAATCTAATCTAATTCAATTGGTTGAGTGGTGTCATGCACACTATGTGTGCAACGTTAAATCGCCTTCCAGCGCGCTCTGTCGGGTGCTATTCGGTTGAACTGGCTCGATCCAATTGCGGCTCGTTTGAACGAGCAAACCCACATGCGTCCTAACGGGTCAATTCTGCGCCATCCTGTCAAAGATCTCGGCTGTATCGTCGTCCATAGGATAGTAGAGTTCAATCTTCAGATCATCGAGTGTGACGTCTTCAGGTGTCCCGAATTGGGCGAGCGTTGCGAACATCGACAGCCGCACATCACCGTGGCGCAAGATGGTTGGAATGACCGGGTTTGATCCAACATCGACATGACCGCGAACCTGACTTAAATGGGCAACCGCTCGGTCCAGTTCAGGCACCCCACCTTGGGCCAGGCTTTCAACGCGCAGGCGCTTGGCCGCGTGGTGCGCAACCTCGGGCCAATTTTCGACCATGTCAGGCAGAACGCCGGATGTCATCAGATCGATCATATTGTCGCCCTCACCAATGCCAAACAGACCAAACAACGCTAACGCACTCGCATTGGCTTGGCGGATGGTCCAAAGGCGGTCAACGGCAAGGCCGGGATAGGGCATATGGTTGGTTAGCATGCGATCAACGGCACTGCGGATAGGGGCCATCTCGTCGTCCGACCAGTTCCGCGCGGCATAGCGAACGGCAAATCCGGCGTGGGTCAGCATTTGGTTGCGCGCATCCAAGGGCAGTTGCAACGCGTCGCCAAGCTTGGCCACCATCTCACGGCTCGGTTGAGCGCGCCCGGTCTCTAAGAAGGACAGGTGACGGCCAGAGATATCCGCCTCATGCGCCAAATCCAATTGGCTGTACCGGCGCGCGGTGCGCCATGATTTCAGGGTTTGTGCAAAGTCGTTCATGCCGCGTCGTACCATAAGGGAAAACTAAATTCACTTACCTCTGAGGTAATTGCGAGTGTGCTTCGTGGCGCGCTATGGATTGCCAAACCGCGGAGTATCTCATGGCGCGCCAAGCAACTCATAAAATGTGGATGAAAGTCTCGGCCCTTGTGATTGCGGGGTTTGGCCCCTTCCTGACCTTGGGCACCATGCCAGAATTTAATGAACCCGCGCGGTGGGGGCTTGATCTTCTGACGTGGCCGCTTGACGGATTTCCGTCCTATGAGGCCCCTGAAATCTGGTTTCTGTCTGCACTTACCGGTGGCTTCCTCGTGGGGTGGGGTGTCATGGTTTGGTGCCTTTCGATCTGGGTTTATGACGCCGCTCCCGAAGCCGTGCGCCGTACATTGCTTGTTAGCGTCGGCTTCTGGTTTGTCCTCGACAGCTTTGGTTCGATCACGTCGGGCAACTGGCCCAATGCGCTTTGGAATATCCTTGTCCTTTTGCTGGTCGTCGGCCCCATGTGGTGGCCTGCCCAAACCGAAACACCCTTAACAGGAGACGCCTCATGACCCTTTTTCGCAATGCCCTGATCGCAATGACCGTGGCCCTTGTCATCATGACAATCGCGGCGGTGGCGCAAGGGGGAATTGATCTGCTGAGCCCATATTTCAGTGCGATAGTTGCGCTGACCTGGCAGGGACAGTTCAATGTAGACTTTGCCTGCTACATCACCCTGTCCGGTATCTGGATGGCGTGGCGCAGCGGGTTCTCAAAGGGTGGCCTTGCCCTTGGCGTTTTTGCGGCTCCTTTGGGCATTCTGTTTTTCGGGCCGTACCTCGTCTACCTGATTAGAAAGACATCGGGCGACCCCCGCAAGCTATTGCTGGGCGTTCACACCGACGTTGCAATACACGAGTAGATCAGCGTCACCTGCGTTGTGGGCGAAACAGCAGCCTCAAGCCGAGGCCGTCAGCAAATTGCGCAACGCCTGAAATCCTTGTCGCTGCAATTTTTCATGGCGATAGACGAGATAATATCCAAATCCCTCTCGTGAAATTGGTGGTCCAATTCGAATGACGTCGCCCGATTGGACATAGGCGTCTTCCAGCCCCAGCGAGCCGATCGCAAGACCTTCACCGTGGCGGACCATGTCCAGCATCGCGGGATAGTTGCGGACTTCGTGAAGGGGCGCATCAGCGTCAAATTTTGCCTGCATGATCTCTTTCCACAGGCGCCAATCCATCCACCCCATGCCATGAGGATCTCCGTGGTCGAGCAACCAGTCCTTTCGAAGTGTGCCGGGCAAATCATCTGGATCAAGCGCCGGGTGTTCATTCAGAAATTGAGGGGCGGCGATGACATAACATTCCTCAGCAAACAGCAAATCGGCCTCGTGACCGTGAAAGTGTCCTGCGCCGAACCTAATGGACGCATCCACGGCAAGGTCATCAAACTGGTGGTAATCATCGGCGGTGATGAAGTTGACAGTTGCCGACGTGGCCGCGCGCATCGCAGCGAGGCGTGGCATCAACCACAAATGCATGATCCCGAACGATGCCCCAAGCACAATCTGGTCGCCCCGCTCACGAGGCAAGGCACGCATGCCCAATTCCACTCGATCCAGACTTGATGTTGCCAGATCGGCAAGAGCTTCGCCCACGCGTGTGAGGCGAATAACGTTACCGTTTCGCGTGAATAGCTTGGTGTCTACCCAGTTTTCCAGATTGGCGATGTGGCGCGTCACAGCCGGTTGCGCGACACCAAGTTCAAGTGCGGCTTTGGTGAAGCTCAGATGGCGGGAGGCCGCTTCAAAAGCAATCAGAGCGTTCATCGGGGGCAGTTTGCGGCGCATGATCTCTCCATACCTTTTCGTTATGAGAGGATGACATTTTTTGACCTCGGCGCAATTGCTTTTCTGGACCATGATCAAACCGTGAAGGCGAATAATGGAGCATGCCGTGGAGCGGGTAAACTTTAGACAGATGAAAGACGGCACCAAGGAAGAATATGACTTCCTTACCGAGCATGAGACGGAATATGCCGCTGGCACGGCGGATCGCCTGCTCAAAGCGCTCGTTGAGCTGGACGAAAGCCTGTCGGGTTATCAAGTGACGCGGTTGGGCCATTCATTGCAGTCTGCCACGCGCGCCTGGCGCGATGGGGCGGATATCGATTGGGTCGTATCAACGCTATTGCACGATATTGGTGATATTTACGCGCCATACAATCATGACGAATATGCAGCAGCTGTAATCCGGCCCTTTGTGCGCGAGCAATGCGCGTGGACCGTTGAAAAACACGGCGATTTTCAGATGATCTATTACGGCGAACATGTGGGGGCTGACCCACACAAGCGCGATGCGTTTCGCGACAGCCCGTATTTCGAGGATTGCGCCATGTTTTGTGAACGCTGGGATCAATCCAGCTTTGATCCTGATTACGACATGCTGCCGATCTCGTTCTTTGCGCCAATGGTGCGCGACGTCTTCGCCCGCACTCCCTATGACGCAGCAGTTACCCTGAGTGGCGTGCGCGCACCGCTGCAAGACGCCGATGTTGCAGCCCAGCGCGCCGCCTGATCCGTTGAAGGTGATTTGATATGTCTGACAGCCAAGACCCACACGCACCCGCAAAACGCAAAATCTGGAACTTCACCCCAAGCTTGCCGCTGCAAATGGCACCATATTACGCGTGGCCACTCAAGCCGATTGCATCGCTGGTGTATCTTCTGCGAAGCTGGAATCCGGTCGGCATGCGGTGTCTGTTTTTGCTGGGCGCTATCATCACCTGGGCATTCTTCACGCCAGACTTGAACCGCGCGCAAACCTTGTCGTTTGAATGGATCATCGAGGTCTGGTTACGCAATTTCATCATCCTGTTCAGCGTTGCAGGAGGGTTGCATCTCCTGCTTTGGAAATTCGGCGTTCAAGGCAACGAGATGCGCTATGACATGCGCCCGATGATGAAGGGTGCAAAGGTGTTCTGGTTCAAGAACCAAGTCTGGGACAACATGTTCTGGTCCTTTGTGGCTTTGCAGTTCTGGACCTTCTTTGAATGCCTGATGTGGTTTGCCTACGCCAATGGCTGGGCCACGATGATTACGTTGGAAAGCAATCCAGTCTGGTTTGTCGTGCTGATCGTTCTGATCCCGATCTGGGCGGGTTTCTATTTTTATGCGCATCACCGCCTGTTGCACCGCGGGTTCATGTACCGGCATGTCCATTCCTGGCACCACCGCAATATCAACACAGGGCCGTGGTCGGGCCTTGCGATGCATCCCGTCGAAAGCTTCATCCTGATGACGGATACACTGTTGTTTTTGGTGATACCGGCCCATCCGATCCACGTGATTTTCCTACTCTTCCACCACGGCGTTGGCGCACCGACATCCCATACTGGCTTTGAAAAGCTGAAGATTGGCAGGATCGGCGGCGTCGAGGTTGTCGATTTCTTCCACCAGCTTCATCACCGGTTTTTTGATTGCAACTACGGCACCTTCGAGACTCCGTGGGACGAATGGTTCAACACGTTCCACGATGGAACAGATGAGGGCAACGAAATGGTGAAGGAACGTCGTCGCAAGATCTGGTCGACGAAGTGATGCTGGGATCAACGCGTTCGCCATTTTATAGCAGTTTTTCTCTTTCCTGCGACGCTGTCACCCCGAGTTGACTCTTGTACGCCCGGGCGAAGCTTTCGGGACTGGAAAACCGCAATGGCTGCAGATTTCGTTGATCCGGTAGCTTGAATTCCGCAACTGAGACTTGGCCTTTGATAACGGTAATACTCGGATGTTGTCTGTTTCAATGGGCGTTTGAACAGCCGTGCAAAGGTTCATTCTGGCAGAGCCTGATGTTCGCTTAACCTGTCTGCGCTCTCAGGGGGCAAGACTGCTCCAATTGTTGTGCAGTTTGTTTGCAATGTGGAAGCGAAAATCGGTTCACCGACCATGGAATAGTTAAGAATGCCCAGCAACGCAGCCACTGCGGCGGCAAAATTATCCATCGCGCCTATCAAAGATCGGATGGCTTCATATTTATATTCAACAGCTTAAGTGACGCCATATGTACTATGTGCTTAAAGCAAAATCGCCTTCTTGCGCGCTCTTTCGGGTGTTTGGCGGCATTGCCTCGGTATATGAAGGGCCTGTCTTTTTTGGCGTATCCCAATTCCGTCGGAATACAGACCGATAACCTTTTACAAATCCGTTGCACTGCGCCTACTTTCTCCATAGGGTGTTTCTCTCCCGCTCGCCAATTGAATGTGACAGGCTTGCAAACTGTTGCTTTACATACTTCCGAAAACGCAAAACAGCAGGGCGCTCTGGGCGGTCAATTCGACGCAAAAGACCAAGTTGACGCTCGGGGTGTTCGATGCGGATGGGAAGGGCGACGAGGCTCTTGAGGTGTTTTTGCAGGAAGACCACTGAGTAGGGTAACACCGTCAGGCTATCCGACCCTTTCAAGACATTCATGACTGAGACCAGTGAGCCGCCGGAAAAACTGACTTTAAAATCAGTGATGCCAATGCCCTTCAGGACTTTTTGCAGGTCCTCGTAAAGTGGACTGTCTGGTGGCGGTGCAATCCAGGGATAGGCCACGATGTCACCAAGTTTGAGGGATGTCTTGCGGGCCAACGGATGATTGGGCGCGCAGGCGATGACATTCCGGCCCGGCAGGATGGCTTCGAAATCATACTCAGGCGGAACGTGATCGTTCTTCATGGGGCAGATGGCTAGGTCGATATTTCCGGCAGACAATTGCTCCATGAGCCCAGCTGCATATCCGTAGGACTGATCGATACGCACGTCGGGAAAGGCGACTTGAAAGCCCGCAATCATGTTGGAGATCACACCATCCATGAAGATCGGGCTGCCTGCGACCCGAGCGGTGCCGGACTTGCCACCGTTGTATTTTATCACGGCCTGTGACGCGCGCTCGGTGGCATCAAAAATATGACGTCCTTCAGCGGCGAGCGTAAGACACAGTTCGGTCGGACGGAGCGGGCGACGCCCTTTTTCAAAAAGCCGCGAGCCGATGCGGTCCTCGAGCATGGAAATCGTTCGCGAGACACTCGGCTGCGATTTGCCCAGAACTGCGGCACCTTCTGTCAACCCTCCGGCGCTGACGACCGCAGACAGGATCTCTAGGTGGTTTGGATCAATCTTCATAACGCAAAGCTATATTAATCTCTCGCATTTCGATCAAGTTCCAATTCTTGATCGATTAAGAACGTGTCGAGGGAGGACATCATGGCAACGCAAACTGAGAAATCTATGCCGGTTGCGGATCAGGTCCGCGTTCAATTCGGTGCAGGCATCCGCAAGACCATTGCCTCTGAAGTTTCGCACTTGGGTGCCAGTCGGGCGCTGATCCTGTCTACGCCGGAGCAGTCCGAAATGGCCACAGAACTTGCCGCGACGTTGGGACAGGCGGCAGCGGGGGTTTTCTGCAAGGCGGCGATGCATACCCCTGTCTCGGTCACGCAAGAGGCGCTGGAACATCTTGAGGCGTGCCAAGCGGATTGCCTAGTTGCAATCGGCGGTGGATCGACCACGGGTCTGGGCAAGGCACTGGCCTACCGCACGGATCTGCCTCAGATCGTGATTCCGACGACCTATGCGGGCAGCGAGGCAACACCGATCCTTGGCCAGACTGAAGATGGCGTCAAAACCACGCTGAGCGATCCGTCGGTCCTGCCGGAAGTCATTCTGTATGATCCGGAACTTGTCATGACGCTGCCAGTCGGGATGACGGTGACGTCGGGCTTGAATGCGATGGCCCACGCTGCCGAGGCGCTTTATGCCGAGAACCGCTCGGCGGCATCAGATGAATTGGCAATCAAAGGTCTGGAAGCCTTTGTGAAAGGTCTGCCAAGGGTCACTGCCAATCCCGAAGACCTGGACGCGCGCGAAGACACGCTGCGTGGGGCATGGGCCTGTGGAACGGTATTGGGACAGGTTGGCATGGGGTTGCACCACAAGCTGTGCCACACGCTCGGCGGCTCTTTTGATCTTCCGCATGCGCAGACGCACGCGGTTATTCTACCCCACGCGATTGCCTATAATGCGCGAAGCGCGGCAACAGAGTTGGCCCCGATCGTAACCCTTCTTGGCGGGGACAATGCCGGGGTTGCGCTTTACGATTTTGCCACGTCGCTGGGAGCCCCACTGGCACTACGCGATCTTGGCCTGAAAGAGGCTGACCTCGATCGCGCCACGGAACTGGCCACATCGAAACCCTATCCGAACCCACATCCGGTCACGGCCCCCGATATTCGGGCGCTGCTTCAGGCGGCATGGGCCGGGGACACACCTGTTATCTAAAGAAAAAGACGTCTGGGAGGACACTACATGATTACGCGACGCAAATTGCTGAAATCATCCGCCGCCACGGGGCTGACTCTGGCCGCAAGCGGGCTGGCGTCACCGGCCCTCGCACAGGGGGCAAAGATACGCCTAGGCTATGTCAGCCCGCAGTCGGGGCCGTTGGCGGCATTTTCCGAGGCGGACCAATTCATTATTGATGGGTTCCTTGGCTCCGAGGCGGGCGCAAATTTCGAGGTGATCGTGAAGGACAGCCAGTCCAACCCGAACCGCGCTGCAGAAGTTGCCAAGGAATTGATCCTCGACGACGAGATCGACATGATGCTTGTCGCGTCAACGCCCGAGACGACAAATCCTGTCGCCACAACATGCGAGGCCGAAGAGATCCCGGTGATTTCGACCGTCGCACCCTGGCAGCCTTATTTTATCGGCCAGCAAGGCAATCCCGGCAATCCCGGCTCGTGGCGCCCGTTTGATTTCAGCTTTCATTTCTTCTGGGGGCTGGAGGATGTGATCAGCACCTTTACCGCCATGTGGAACCAGCTGGACACCAACAAGCAGGTTGGTGGCTTGTTCCCTAATGACGGCGACGGCAATGCCTGGGGCGATCCAAACGTGGGCTTCCCGCAACCGTTGGCGGCTCAAGGCTACGGTCTGACTGATCCGGGCCGTTACCAGAACCTGACAGATGATTTCAGCGCGCAGATCAATGCATTCAAGGCTGCGAATTGCGAGATTATCACTGGCGTGCCGATCCCGCCCGATTTCACGACTTTCTGGACGCAGGCCAAGCAGCAGGGGTTCACGCCCAAGGCCGCGAGTATCGGAAAAGCGATCCTTTTCCCGCAGGCGGTTGAGGCCTTGGGGGATCAGGGTCACAACCTCAGCTCCGAGGTCTGGTGGTCGCCGACGCACCCCTTTGCATCGTCCCTCAATGGGCAATCGGCAGGCGATCTGGCAGCGGGCTATTCAGCGGCAACAGGCAAGCAATGGACCCAACCGATTGGGTTTGTGCATGCGCTGTTCGAGATGGCAGCCGATGTTATGGGACGAGTTGAAGACAGCCGCGATCCCGATGAAGTTGCAGCCGCCATCGCCGCTTCTCAGCTGGATTCCATCGTTGGACGCATCGCGTTCGACGGAGCTGGTCTGCCGCCCTTTGCAGCAACGAACGTCGCGAAGACGCCGCTCGTTGGTGGTCAATGGCGTCTGAACGGCGAGGCCGGATACGATCTGGTCATCGTGGACAATTCTGACCACCCGGACATCCCGACTGGCGACACGATGCAAGCCATCGTTTGACCCCTGCAAGGGCGGGTGTGATCCCGCCCCAACCGGAAAGCAGCTATGATCCTTGCACTTGAAAATGTATCCAAGTCCTTCGGGGCTTTAACAGTGACCGACGACGTCACCTTTGAGGTGCCGCAGGGGCAGGCGCTGGGCATCATCGGACCCAACGGGGCAGGCAAATCGACCCTGTTCAACCTGATCACAGGCAACCTGCGTGCGGATCAGGGCAGAATTCATTTCGAGGGCCGCGATGTCACCCGTGTTTCTGCTATGGAACGGTGTCTGACGGGCATCGGTCGGTCGTTTCAGATCCCGCAGCCTTTCGAGAAGCTGACCGTCTTTGAGAACCTCGTTGTTGCCGCCACCCATGGCCGCAACCTCAGCGAAGCGGCGGTGCTGGATGACTGCGCTAACATTCTTTTGCGCACGGAACTCATCGGGCGGGCAAATACGCCGGCTGGGCAGTTGTCCTTGCTCGAACGCAAGCGTTTGGAGCTGTCCCGCGCTATGGCGACGCGGCCCAAGCTTCTGTTGCTGGACGAAATCGCGGGTGGTCTGACCGAAGGCGAGTGTCAGGCGTTGATTGCCACGATCAAGGACATCCATGCCCAAGGGGTCACGATCATCTGGATCGAACATGTGCTGCACGCGCTGACATCCGTGGTGGAACGCCTTCTGGTCCTGGATTTCGGCAAGATCATTGGCATCGGCGGACCTGATGCGATCATGGCCTCCAAAGAGGTGCAGGAGATTTATCTGGGGATCGAAGTCTGATGGCGCTGTTGCAGACAGAGGGGCTGACCGCCCACTACGGCGATTTTCAAGCCCTCTTCGGTGTGGATATTGCGCTCAACGAGGCCGAGGTCGTGGCGATCATCGGGGCCAATGGGGCGGGCAAGACGACGCTTATGCGCTCGATTTCTGGCGTTCTGCGCAATGCACCCTCGATGGTTCAGTATGACGGCGCGGACATTGGCGGCCATCCCTCCGATGAGATCATGGCGCAAGGTGTTGCGATGGTGCCCGAAGGGCGCAAGCTGTTCCCGTCGCTCAGCGTCGAGGAAAACCTGCTGATCGGCACCTACGGACGCAAGACAGGTGGGCGTTGGTCGCTTGACACGATTTATGACCTTTTCCCGATCCTGCGCGAGCGGCGCAACAATCCGGGCACAGCACTCTCGGGCGGTCAGCAGCAGATGGTCGCAATCGGCCGCGCGTTGATGAGCAACCCGCGCGTTCTGCTCTGCGATGAGATCAGCCTTGGCCTCGCCCCGGTGGTGATCAAGGACATCTACAAGGCGGTGCCAGCGATCAAGGCGGCGGGCGCATCCCTGATCGTGGTTGAGCAGGACATCGCGCAGGCCATGGCTGTGGCTGACCGCGTCTATTGCATGATGGAAGGCCGAGTCACTCTGTCGGGAACACCCGACACCCTAAGTCGCGAGGCCATCCACGACGCCTATTTTGGAGCGGCGGCATGATCTGGTTGGATACAATCGTACAAGGGATCCTGCTGGGGGGGCTTTATGCGCTCTTTGCGGCAGGGCTGAGCCTTGTGTTTGGGATCATGCGGCTGGTTAACTTGGCTCATGGCGATTTGATCGTGATGGGGGCCTATCTGATCCTTGTGCTGGTTACGCTGCTCGGGCTGCCGCCCTTCATTGCGGTTCTGGTTGCCATGCCTTTGATGTTCGCCCTCGGATGGGGGCTGCAGAAATTTCTGCTGAACCGCACGCTGGGCGACGACATTCTGCCACCGCTTCTCGTCACTTTCGGTCTCTCCATCGTACTACAAAATGCGTTGCTTGAGGGCTTTTCTGCCGACAGCCAGCGCCTGCCGACTGATGCGCTGACGACGGCATCGGTGCAGGTCGGTTCGATCTCGCTTGGTGTGATGCCGCTCCTGACCTTTGCTTCGGCCATTTTGGTGATCGTGGGGCTGAATCAGTTGTTCTATCGAACATCGCTGGGACGCGCGTTTCGGGCGACGTCTGACGATGCGGTTACGGCCAGCCTGATGGGGATCAAACCGGCGAACATCTTTGCCGTGGCCACGGGCATCGCGATGATCATCGTGACGATTGCGGCGCTTTACCTTGGGCTGCGCTCCAATTTCGACCCCAACATCGGACCTGCGCGGCTGATCTATGCCTTTGAAGCGGTGATCATCGGCGGCCTGGGCTCGCTTTGGGGGACGCTGATCGGTGGGATCATCATTGGCGTCGCGCAAACCGTGGGGGCTGCGATCAATCCCGAATGGCAAATCCTTGCCGGACATGTCGCGTTTCTGGTGGTGCTCTTGTTTCGCCCGCGCGGGCTTTTTCCAAGGGCACATGACTGATGGCTTATACGGTTCAAACACGCACGCGCGCCTCAGGTATAGCGGCAATCATAGGCGCGGGGATCCTGATTGCATTGGTCTGCCTACCACTCTTTGCCAGCCGGAGTCTGATACAGGACATGTTCTTGATCCTGACCATGTTGGTGCTGGCGCAATTCTGGAATCTGCTGGCGGGCTATGGCGGGCTGGTTAGCATCGGACAACAGGCCTTTGTCGGCATGGGTGCTTACACCTTGTTTGGCGTGGTCATTCTGGGCGGGGTCGATCCTGTTGCAGCGATCCTGTTTTCCGGGATCGGCGCGCTGATTATCGCCGTCCCAACGGCCTTTTTCGCCTTCCGCCTGAACGGGGCCTATTTTGCTATCGGCACCTGGGTCATTGCCGAGGTCGTACGGCTACTTGTTGCGCAATGGAAAACGCTGGGCGGCGGGACCGGCACGTCACTACCGCGTGAGGCGACCCGTGAGATGTGGTTTGTCGAGGGAATCGAGACACTATTCGGGGTCAGGTCCGCTGCTGCGCGCGACATCCTGGCCTATTGGCTGGCGCTTGCACTGGCCGTTGCCACGATAGGCGGCATCTACTGGCTTTTGCGGACGCGGCGCGGGCTGGCATTGGCCGCGGTGCGTGACAATATCGAGGCAGCCAAGTCCGTCGGCGTGGATGCCGTGCGGATGAAGTGGGTCGTGTTCCTGACGTCGGCCTTTGGCACGGGGCTGACCGGTGGTCTGATCTACATGCAAAAGGCGCGGATCAGCCCGGACGCGGCCTTCAGCGTCACCGACTGGACGGCCTATGTGATCTTTATTGTCGTCATTGGCGGCATCGGCACCATCGAAGGCCCGATCCTGGGCGTGCTGATCTTCTTCCTTCTGCAATCCCTGCTCGCCGACTTCGGCAGCTGGTACCTAATGACGCTTGGTGTGCTGGCGATCACCATCATGCTCGTGGCACCACGCGGTTTGTGGGGTCTGCTGTCAGAACGGACAGGGCTTCACCTCTTTCCCGTCCGGCGCAGGCTGGTCGCCCCCCAAACATCGGAGACATGAACATGGCTGATATCAAAACCGAAGTTCTTATTATCGGCACCGGACCTGCCGGGTCAACAACGGCGGCGCTCTTGTCCACCTACGGCGTCGAGAATATCCTCATCAATCGCTATCATTGGCTGGCCAACACCCCGCGCGCGCACATCACCAACCAGCGGACAATGGAGGTGCTACGCGACCTTGGTCGCGAGGTAGAGGGCGAAGTCTACCTTAACGCGATGGACCAGAGCCTGATGGGCGAGAACGTCTTTTGCGAAAGCCTAGCGGGGGAAGAGATCGGCCGCATGAAATCCTGGGGCACGCATCCACTATCCAAGGCCGAACATTTGCTTTCCTCGCCGTCGTTCATGAACGATCTGCCCCAGACTTTCATGGAGCCGATCCTGTTCAAAACCGCTTGCAAGCGCGGAACCCGCGCCCGGATGAGCACGGAATACAAAAGCCATGTGCAAGACGCCGAAGGCGTCACAACCACATGCCTTGACCGCATGACAGGGCAGGAGATTACCATCCGGTCGAAGTATCTCGTTGGTGCGGATGGCGGCAATTCTCTGGTCGCCGACAACGAAAACCTGCCCTTTGAAGGCCAGATGGCTGTGGGCGGGTCGATGAACATCTACTTCCGCGCAGATCTGTCCAAGTATGTCGCGCACCGGCCTTCGGTCCTTTATTGGGTCATGCAGCCCGGGGCAGACGTGGGCGGGATTGGCATGGGGCTGGTACGCTGCATCCGCCCCTGGAACGAATGGCTGATCGTTTGGGGCTACGATATCAATGAGCCCGCGCCCGAGGTCGACGAAAAGATGGCCACGGACGTCGCGCGCCAATTGGTCGGTGACCCTGAGCTTGAGATCGATCTGATCAGTGCCAATACCTGGACCGTCAACGACAGCTATGCGACGCAGATGTCCAAAGGGCGTGTGTTCATTATGGGGGACGCCGCCCACCGGCACCCGCCATCCAACGGGCTGGGATCGAACACCTCCATTCAGGATTCCTTCAATCTGGCGTGGAAGCTGGCGGCGGTCGTAAAGGGGCAAGCGGGGGAGACGCTGCTGGACAGCTACACGGCCGAGCGCGCGCCTGTTGCTAAACAGATCGTGACCCGTGCCAACCAGTCTATCGCAGAATTCGGCCCGATCTTCGAGGCTCTGGGAATGACGGGCGGCACGGATATCAAGAAGATTCAGGCAAACATGGACGCCCGCTGCGATTCAACCCCCGAGGCCGAGGCGCAACGCGCGGCTTTGAACGAAGCGATTGCGTTCAAGAAGTACGAATTTGACGCCCACGGCGTCGAGATGAACCAACGTTACCGGTCAGACGCGATTGTCACCGATGGCCAGATGGAACCTGATTTCACCCTCGACGCCGATCTGCATTATCAGCCCACCACATGGCCGGGCGCGCGCATTCCACATGTCTGGTTGTTCGATGCGGCAGGCGACAAGCACTCGACGCTCGATCTTGCGGGCCATGGCGTGTTCACCCTGTTCACGGGTCTTGGTGGCATGGCATGGGCCGAAGCCGCAAAGACGGTTACCGCAGACATGGGCATCGTGATCGAGACGCATATCATCGGGCCACGTCAGCAGTATATCGACCACACCGGCGATTGGGCGCGGGCGCGCGAGGTGGGCGACGCCGGGTGCGTGATCACACGCCCTGACCAGCATGTGTGCTGGCGTCATGACGGCGGGAGCGTTGATCACGCGGCCGAGCTGACCCGCGTGTTCCGCAAAATTCTTGCCAAACAGGAGGGCTGAGGCATGCCGACACATGAACAAGGATACTTCACCGAAGAAAATTCCGCTGACGTGGTCGTGTCGCGGATCGCACCCTCAACCGACCCGCGGCTGGCAGAAGTGATCGCTGTAATCACCCGGCACCTGCATGCGGCGGTTAAGGAGATTGAGCCGACGCAGGAGGAATGGTTGGAAGCGATCCAGTTTCTGACCAAAACGGGCCACACATCGGACGATTGGCGGCAGGAATTCATTCTATTGAGCGATGTCCTCGGGGTGTCGATGCTTGTCGATGCGATCAACAACCGCAAACCTACAGGTGCGTCCGAAAGCACGGTTCTGGGGCCGTTTCATGTCCCTGACGTGCCCGAATTGCCGATGGGGTCGAACATCTGCCTGGATGGCAAGGGCGAGCCAATGCTGATCAAGGGGCGGATCATGGGGACCGACGGTGTGCCCATCGCCGGTGCCAAGATCGACGTCTGGCAAACCAATGATGACGGGTTCTATGACGTGCAGCAAAAGGGCATTCAGCCCGATTTCAACCTGCGCGGCGTGTTCCGCACGGGCGATGACGGCAACTATTATTTCTGGGGCGCCAAGCCGCGCTTCTACCCTATTCCTGATGACGGCCCCGTTGGTCAGTTGCTTGGTAAGCTTGGCAGGCATCCCTATCGCCCTGCGCATTTGCATTACATACTGGAAGCCGATGGGTTTGAAACCCTGATCACACATATCTTCGACCCAGATGACAAATACATCCACTCAGATGCGGTCTTTGGCGTGAAGGAGAGCCTTCTGGCCAAGTTCGACCTGATCGAAGACCCCACGCGTATTGCCGCCGAAGGCGCAAAAGGTCCGTTCTATGAAGTCGTGCATGATTTTGTGTTGGCACCTGCGTCATGACCGGTCCTTGCATCATCTGTGTCGCCATCACCGGTTCCCTGCCGACCAAAGCACATAACCCCGCCGTACCGATCACTGTGAGCGAACAGGTAGAAAGTACCCAAGCGGCCTTCGAGGCCGGGGCGACGATCTGCCATGCCCATGTGCGCAATGACGACGAGACGCCCTCAAGCGATCCTGACAAATTCGCAGCTCTCAAGGAGGGGCTGGAAAAACACTGCCCGGGCATGATCATCCAGTTTTCGACTGGGGGGCGTTCGGGCGCAGGCAAGACCAGAGGTGGCATGTTGCCACTCAGGCCCGACATGGCGTCGCTATCTGTCGGCTCGAACAACTTCCCGACGCGAGTCTATGAAAATCCACCCGATCTGGTGGATTGGCTGACCTCCGAGATGCGCACCTATGGTGTCAAACCGGAAGTGGAGGCTTTTGACCTGAGCCATATCCTCAAGGCGGCCGACATGCATGCCAAGGGGGACATCCCCGATACGCCATATGTCCAGTTCGTGATGGGGGTCAAAAATGCCATGCCTGCGGACCGCCACGTGTTCGATTTCTACGTAGAAACCGTCGGGCGGCTGTTTCCGGGCGCGCCGTGGTGCGCGGCAGGGATCGGACGCGAGCAGCTCAAGATCAACGAATGGTCAATCGCGGCGGGTGGGCACGCACGGACCGGGCTGGAAGACAATGTTCGACTGGACCGCGACAGGCTTGCACCCTCGAACGCAGCTCTGGTGCGCAAGACCTCCGAGATCTGTGCCCTCAACAATCGCCCCGTGGCGACGGCTGCTCAGGCCCGCGACATTCTCGGGCTGATGCCCGCATGATACAACGGAGACATCAATGACTGATCCAACACTCGCGGCTGATGAGGCTGCGCGCAAAGAAGCCCATGCCTTCCAATCACAAAGCCTAACGGCAGATGAGACGACGCTGAGGCTGCTTTTTACCGAGGCACGCACGCATTATGGCTGGCAAGATCGGGATGTGAGCGACGACACCCTGCGCGCGCTCTACGAGATTGCAAAGATGGGCCCTACATCGATGAATCAGCAGCCGATGCGTGTGGTGTTTGTCCGCTCAAGTGAAGCAAAGGACCGGTTGGAACCTGCCCTTTTGGAAGGCAACCGGCCCAAGATGCGCGAGGCGCCTGTGACCGCGATCATCGCCCATGATCTGAACTTCTGGGAAGAATTGCCCAAGCTCTTTCCGCCCAATCCCAGCGCGCAGGATATCTTCAAGACCAACGCGACGGCGGCGCAGGTCAATGCCTTTCGGAACGGGACGTTGCAGGGAGCCTATTTCATGCTGGCCGCCCGTGCTGTGGGTCTTGATGTTGGGGCGATGTCAGGGTTCGATAATGCCAAACTTGATGAAGAGTTTTTTCATGGAACGTCGATCAAGTCCAACTTCCTTGTGAACCTCGGCTACGCGGATACGTCAAAGATTTTCCGCCGCCTGCCGCGCATGGACTACGACGAGGTCTGCGAGACGATCTGACGAAAACGCCAAAAGGCGTTCAAATTCAATGGAGGAGGAAAGACAATGAACATCACACCCAAGAAGATATCACGACCACTTGTGCGTTTTGCGGCGGGTTTGGGCATCGCGGCGCTCAGCTTTGGAGCAGTACAGGCCGAAACCTACAATTTGACGATGGCGTCCAGCCATCCAACGGTCTTGCCGTGGGTCGGACAGCTTTCGACACTGGTGGTGGCGGAATCCAACACCCGGCTCGAAGCGATGGGCTCTGAGGACCGGATCGAATGGACGGAATCCTATGGTGGTGCGCTCTTTGGCTTCAAGGATACGCTGGAAGCCGTCGGTGACGGGCTAACTGATGCAGGTTGGGTTGGCACGCTCTGGGAAGGGTCGAAGATGCCGCTCCAGAACATGACCTATTTCACGCCATTCGTGTCGGATGATCTGGTGGAAACACTCAAGATCATGAACGAGTTGCACCGCGAAGTGCCGGCTTTGCAACAGGCATGGGACGACCAGAACGTTGTTTTCCTTGGGGCCAGCGGGGTCGAGACGTATCACCTCTTCACCAATTTCCCTGTGAATGGGCTGGCTGACTTGCAAGGGCGCAAGATCATCGCGCCAGGACCCTCGGCCAATTGGATCAAGTCATTGGGGGCGGTGCCGGTCGATGGCGCATTGCCGACCTATTACAACCAGATCCAGACAGGCGTGGCCGATGGTGTCGTCGTGATCATAACTGGCGCATTCCCGAACAAGCACTATGAGGTTGCACCCTATGTCACGCTGGTGGGCCTTGGCGCGCATATGACCGGGGGGCTGGGATTCAACAAGGACATCTGGGAAAGTCTGTCAGACGATGTGCGTCAGGTTTTGACCGAATTGGGCCAGGAATACACAGTCGCCCACGCCACTGAGGTGATGGAGCGGTATGAAACCTTCCTTGCTAGACTGCCAGAGGTTGGCGCAACGGTCACGGAGCTACCCGCAGCAGATATCGCGGCCTGGGCGGACGGGTTGCCCAATCTGGCGCAGGACTGGGTGGACGCCAATGCTGACAAGGGCGCGGCAGAGGTGCTGGCGGCCTATATGGCCAAGGTCAATGAGCGTGGATTAGAGCCGCGCATCGACTG
>CAYGQZ010000062.1:8113-18331 GCA_964352055.1 uncultured Rhodobacterales bacterium | reverse complement strand
CTTGAAAAAACTGGGATTCACAACCGCATTTATTGCAACAGTGGCAGTCTCACCTGCATTCGCAGACGGCCATAGCGGCTATTCGCCGAAGGCACTCGCTGAACTCGAATTTATGCCCATCGGGGATTTGCCAATACAAATCGCTGTTCTTTGGGGAAACCCAATGGAAGGACCGTCTGCCGTCATGATGAAGTTTCCACCCAATTTTCCGGGTGGCATGCACACCCACACCAGCGCGTACCATGCGGTTGTGGTAAGCGGTGCTTCTAAGCACTGGGGCCAAAATGAGACCGAAGCAACGGCTACGCTGCAAATGCCGGGCGACTACTGGTACCAAGAAGCAGGACTGGTGCACCAAGACAGCTTTCCGACGGATGAAGAAACGATCCTATATCTTCAGTTCGAGGGGGCCATCGACACCATGTTCGTTGAATAGCGGGGCCTCTGGTTTCCCGACATGATCCGGTCGGCTGTGTTGGACAAACCAAGCCAGCTCTATGATCCTGAGCGGACATTGGTGCGGGCGATAGACATGTCACTTCGCCCGCGTCTAACACCTTCGTTCCTGACGATACGAAAGGCTGTTCAACCCTGACCCCGGCATTCAGGTCTCAGCTGTATTCTTTTCATCATGGGGCGAGTTACTGGTGAACAACGATAGTTAGCATCACTCATGCTTGAAGGCGTCGATCTGCCATCCTTTCTTCGTGCGCGAAGGGGCTAAGACCGAGCCACTTCTGCATGCAAATTGCAATCTCAGGCGGGCCAGTCAGGACCATTCGCCCTCCATCCAACGCTTTCTCGACAGTATCAACGCCCATCCAAATTGCCGTCATGGTGCGCAGGTGGCTTTCCGCGTAGAGGTCAACTTCGTGACCGGGATCAGAATAACAAGCCTCCACCCCGGTTTGTGGATCGACCAGAAGCCAATTGTCCTGCTTTGCGGCGGGAAGATCATTGAATACGAACTGAAGGCAAACTCGTTTTTTTGGCAGTGGCTCGATGTTAAGGCCGCGATGCATGTCCCAAATCAACAATTCGGGGTCGAGGTTGTCGAGTGAAAGCCCACTTTCGACCCATCTTTGTCCCCAGACACCCATTCCCATGATCAGGGGCCTCAATTCTTCACCAGCCGCAGTGAGGTGATACTCTTTGACACCTTTGTCGTTCTTGGCAGACTGGATCACGCCCGTCGCTTCCAATTCGCCCAATCGCTTTGATAGCAGCGTCGGCGACATGCGTGGTAAGCCACGTCTAAGGTCGTTGAACCGCGTGCTGCCGCACAGGAGCTCTCGCATCAGCAGCGGCGTCCAGCGTGCGCATAAGACTTCCGCAGCCATCGCTATTGGGCAAAACTGCCCGTACCCACCACGCATGATATAACTCCCACTCAACTGCCAACGCGTCTTTTTAAGCGTAGTCGGGATGGGCAATTGTGACCAGTACAGTTTCTGGACTATCGCCGCGCTGGCATTTGCGTGACCCTGAACAAGCAAATTAATGGAAACGGAGGATACGCTGTGAACAAAGCAATTGATCGCGCTACCATCGCCGCCAACCTCAGTGATACTGCCAAAACATTGGCAAAATCTTTCGCTGAACGGGCGGTTAACCATGATGATAATGACAGATTTGTCGAAGCCAACTACGCAGACCTGAAAGAAGCCGGGCTGATTTCGGCGGGTGTTCCGGTCGAGGTTGGCGGCGGCGGCGCTGACGTGCGTGCGCTTTGTGACATGTTGCGCAGCGTCTCTGCGGTCTGCGGATCGACTGGCCTCGCCCTATCCATGCACACCCATCAAGTCGCCATACCAGCGTGGCGCTGGCTTCATCAGGAAACCGCACGTCCGATGGTTGAACCGCTTCTGCGAAGGGTCGCGGAAGAAAACATCGTTCTGTTGAGTTCGGGTGGATCAGATTGGATCGGTGGCTCTGGTAAGGCTGAAAAGGTAGAGGGTGGGTATCGGATCACCGCCCGCAAGGTATTTTCATCTGGGGCTCCGGTAGGTGATCTTTTGATGACTGGTGCGATCAGTGACGAAGACGGAAATAAGACGGTTCTGCATTTCGGTGTACCGCTATCAGCGCCTGAAGTCACTGTGCTGGATACCTGGCGCACCATGGGGATGCGCGGAACCGGATCACATGACATCAAAATCGACGGGTTGTTCATCGCAGACGATAAAATCCCCCTCAGGCGCACAGCGGGCGAGTGGCATCCGGCGTTTCAGATGATCGCGACCATCGCGTTTCCCCTAATCTATTCGGTCTATCTGGGCATCGCTGAAAGCGCGCGTGACATCGCGATCGATATTGCCAGTTCGAAACCAAGCAACCACCGCACCCAGTCCATTGCCGGGCGCATGGATACGGCCTTGGCTGCGTCCCGAATGGCGCATAACTTCATGATCGAAGTCGTAGAGCGCAATGCGCCATCTGCCGAAACCGTCAACGATGTGATGATTGGCCGACGTCTGGTTGAAGAAAACGCGATCCGGACCGTCGAATTGGCTATGGAATTGGCAGGCGGCGCGAGCTTTTATCGAAAGACAGAGCTTGAACGGCGTTTCCGCGACATTCAGGCCGCGCGCTATCATCCACTGCAAAAAGAGGTGCAGGCCGAATACGCCGGTGCCATGGCGCTGGGTCATCCAATCGATCGGATATTCTAAGGCAGACACGACCGCAACCTCAGGCAGTCACTGTACGTCGGGGCTAGTCAAAATAATAGGATATCGCCATGAAAGTTGCAGTAGTCCAAGAACCACCTGTGTATCTAAACCTCGCGGGCAGCATAGAAAGGGCAATTGATCTTGTCGCGCAGGCCGCAAAAGATGGTGCCAAATTGATGGTCTTTCCCGAGACCTGGTTTCCCGGATACCCGACATTTTGCTGGCGGCTGTCGCCGGGCGCCGACACGGACAAGACGGATGAGTTGTTCGCCTTGTCACAAGCCAATTCCATTGACCTTAGCCGCAATGACATGGCCCCGTTGCAGGAAGCCGCTGCAGAGAACGAAATGGTCATTGTGGTGGGGTATCAGGAAATCGACGGGGATGTATCAGGTTCAACCATATTCAATTCCTGCGCGATCATTGACGCCGATGGTCGGATCGCGAACAACCATCGCAAGCTGATGCCGACCAATCCGGAGCGCATGATTTGGGGTTTTGGCGACGGGTCAGGCCTCAACGTGGTCGAAACAGCGGTTGGACGTATCGGTGCGCTGCTCTGTTGGGAAAACTACATGCCTTTGGCGCGCTATGCGCTTTATGCACAGAACATTGATATCTATGTCGCACCGACTTGGGATAGCGGCGACACATGGGTTGCCACGATGCAGCACATCGCCCGCGAGGGCGGATGTTGGGTGATCGGGTGTGCGACAGCGCTTGAAGCGTCTGACATCCCCGAAGGTATCCCTCATCGCGACATTCTATTCCCGAACAACGATGAATGGGTAAATCCGGGCGACGCCGTCGTCTACAAGCCCTTCGGTGGGGTTGCTGCGGGTCCGATGCACCGTGAAAAGGGATTTCTTTGGGCTGACATAGATGTATCTGACGCGCGATCCTCGCGTCGAAAGTTCGATGTAAGCGGCCACTATTCTCGCCCGGACGTGTTTTCGCTTCGTGTCGACAGAAGCCGAAAGGTGCCGGTCTCATTTAGCTGACCGACTGACGGTATTTGCAACTACTTTTGCATTTCGTACGCTCGATTGGTCGGGTTATTTTCACCATTGGCTCGGTTCGAACGCGTTGACAGCGGCCATTCGTGCGCAGGCGACGAAAGCCTGCCCAGTCCGCATTCCACGGTTGGTACACAAGGCAGCGAAAGGCAGCGTTTCTTAGAGGTGCCGTTAGTGGATCAGTCGCTCTCGAGCGCGTTTCAAGCTCAACCCGCCGCGTCACCGCAAGGCAGCTTCAAACCAGAATGACTGATGCTGCGGCTTGCGCGAACGGCGGCTTTCATCGTTACATGTAAAACGTGATAGCCCCGGTTTCGTTACGCAACGATTGCAGTGGGCAGATCGGGCTTTTGCGGGCGGAGAAATCTCTGAATTGTTTGGGGTATGGTATGCAGTCAGGTCAGTGTTTATGCGGTGCTTTGCAGTTTCAAGTGACCAGCGAACCCAAAGACATTATCAACTGTCATTGCAATTTCTGCCAGCGCGCGACTGGAAGCGCCTATCTCGTTGAGACAATCTTCGATAAAGCGAACTTTGATCAGATCAGTGGAAAGCCGGAAGTTTACCAGCACCGAAGTGCAGGCAGCGGCAAGACAATCCATATTCACTTTTGTCGCACATGCGGCACCAAAACACATATGTTATTTGAGCGGTTCCCCGATATTGTTGGCGTCTTCTCCGGGACGTTCGAAGAAACGGATTGGTTCCAACGCACCACGGAAAACTCACTCCATTTCTTTCTGAGCACCGCACCCAAGGGGACAGTTCTACCTGCCGGTTTCGAAATTTATGATGGTCACTATTGGCTGTCTGAGGGGGTGTCAGATACACCGCAAGTGTTCGACGAACCGACAACCGTGACCGAGGAAATACGCCGCGAAAGCCGTGCCCGCCTTCGACAGCACGATGAGCAGACTTAACCTGTGTGCTTTTGCATGACCTTTTGAGCGCTCTGGCGTTCGGAAACGGCGATGAAGAGGTCGCGCAGCTTGGGCCGATCCGCCAGCAAGCGCTCTCTTTCAGGGAAGAAAATAACCAACATATAAGCATAGAAATCTAGTGCCGTGGCGCTGCCCGGCAGAAAGAACGGCGAACCGGAGATTGCTGCATCAATGGCATCAAAATGCGTCAGAAGTCGGCGATGCGCATTGGCGACAAGTGCATCATGTGTGGCGGTGTCATCAATAAAACGTTCGGGATGGTTGAGCTGCACAAAGGTCATATAGGGGCTGGCTGCCATGAAAATGAGCCAGCGCAGAAAAACCGGGCGCTCTTGCGCACTGAAACGCGGGACATAGTCAGACGTTGGATGTCTATCCCCCAAGCTCAAAATGATTGCCGCGCTCTCTCCAATAGTTGTTCCATCTGGAAATGAAAGTGCTGGAACTTGTCCTGTTGGATTGATCTTCAGGTAGTCTTTGGATCGGTGTTCGCCTGCTGCCATGTCAACGGGCTTCAGGGAGTAAGGCAGTGCCATCTCTTCTAGCAGAACCTCAACGACCATTGCGCCTGACATTGCCTCCCAAAACAATGTGTATTCCGCTGATTCCAACTGAGCCATCGTCCAACACTATGCAATTTCCCTTCACAGGTTAAGGGTTGAAATGCACGCTGTTGATGACCGCGCGCGCCGGGCAAAACCAACTTTGGAAATAGTGGGAGGCGGTCGGACAAAGCTCAAAGCGGACCCTTATCAACTCGCTGCGAACGGCAGAAAAGTCCGCGTCTCGATGGTTCAGGCACTGTGCAGCGAACAGACAGTTTGGAGCGGGCCTATTGGCATCAGGTTGAGCGGCTGATTTGGTGACACAGGCCGCATCACAGTGATTGGCGCGCCGTACATGCGAAGGTTTTCTGCTGAAGCGAAAGCTACGCCAGCTAAAGGCTGCTCTGAGGCATATAGCATGTCCGGCGAGCTGCAGCTTCGGACCGCTATTCTCTTTCAACCATCAATACCTCGGAAACGCCGCGCCTGCCCTGTGATCGGCCCAGTTGAACGATGACATCTATGGATTTGCGAATGTATGTCTGAACTTCGGCAAAGGTCAGAGGTGTCCCGGCTTGCAGCACCATGATGGCGAGACGGTCGATCGCAAGCTCAGCGGTTTCTGCGTGGATTGTTGTGACCGACCCGCCGTGGCCCGTATTGATGGCTTCGAGATAGGTCAGGGCTTCCGACCCACGCACCTCGCCGAGAACGATGCGGTCCGGGCGCATGCGCAGGCTGGCTTGCAAGAGCGCGTTTGGAGACCGTTGAGAGGTCGCGTCACGTTCGGCAAGCAAGCAAACCTTATTCGGCTGGTCTGGAAAGAGTTCGAATGCATCCTCGATCGTGATCAGCCGCTCATCGTTTGAGACGGACTTGAGCAGATGCCGCGCAAATGTAGTTTTGCCTGTGGATGTTCCGCCACTGACCAAAAGATTCAATCGATGGCAAACAAGCAAGGATAATGCTTCCGCCAGGTCAGCTTCCGCGAGCTTCTGAACCTCTGCAAGCCTCGATTGCCGCCGTTCTTCAAGGGAAACAGGCACTTCAAACAGATATTTTGGCTCGAATGTCGAATTCTCACCCAAGCTGAAGAGGCGTATGGAAATGGCTGCACCGTTCTCCACCGCGGGCGGGACAATCACCTGAATGCGCAATGGGCGGCCCCTGTACTCGATCTTCCCGGACACGAGCGGTGATTTCTCGGAGACTCTGGCGCGCGCATCCCCAACCAGTGTTGCTGCCAGATTTGCCGCAGCTTTGCCTTCGACTTTGCGTTCTGCCGTTTCCATCGCCCTGGCGCCCTGGCGTTCGATCCATACCTTGCCGTCTGGGTTGATCGCCAATTCGACAACATCCTCGCTGAGGATCAGATCGCGGTATGGTTCCAGATACTGTTCAAGATAGGATGAAGGCAAAGATGTCATGACCGGTTCGGTTTCATTGCATCGCACTGTGCCGCCGCGCGCGTGCGGATTGAACGCGTTTGATGAATGGTTCCTTCATCACTAAAACATGCCCGCTGTATCAATAGACTACGACATCTCTGTCGACGAGGACGCTCACCATCGCGCCTTGATCTACGTAGATTGTGGGTGAAATTGAGACTTGATCTGCGATTACCGAACTGGTTGCCTCTTCAAGATTGCCGCTGATGTCGCGTGCCACGTCTCGTGCGAGGTCACCCTCGATCTGATTTGCGGCAACTGCAGGTGCAGCGCCGATGATCGAAATCAAGGCAGCGCCGCCGAACCGTGCACCGAATTTCGTGTCGACCAAGCCTGTCAGGCCGGATCGCCCCAACTGATCACCGCCAACCGATGTTATTTGCATTGACGTGCCATCGGGTGTGAGAATCCGCGTCCAAAGAATGAGGATACGCTTCTGGTTCACCTCCAGCCCTGACCTGTATTGTCCGAACAAACGGGCGCCGCGCGGGATGAGCACGGCATCGCCAGCAAACGCATAAACCGGCTCTGTGACCACCGCGACGACGTTGCCCGGCAGATCGCTGTTGATCGCGGTCTGAAGGGCGGCCTGGATGACCGACCCTTGTGCAAGGGTTCGGTCCGGGCGTTTCATTCGGGTCGCCTCGTCCACTTGAAGAGGCGGTGCGGCGCCTCTGAGATATGACTCGTCGTCATTGAGGGTGATGGCTGTGTCAGGTCCCCTGTTTGTGGACCCATCTGTGCCTGACGGCGCAGCTGGCGATTTGGTTGAATAGACGACAGCGGGGGATCTGATCTGTGCCGTCAGAAGGTCTGACGCTTGCCGCTCTGCCTGTCGGCGCTGCTGCTCTTCTTCCTGCCTGCGCCGTTCCTCCAGAAGGTGTTGATCGCGGATCAGCGCATCATTGGCACGCTCTGCTTCGAGCGCCTCGCGCTGCGCCCGTTCTGCATCAAGGAGGCTCTGAAGGGAATTCAGGCGCGTTTCGTTTTCTCGCTCAACGGTAGCCAATCTTTCATCTCGCTCTGCCACCGCCGCCTGCAGCGCGCCCGTCTGGTCAGCGAAGGCATCCCGCAAATCACGCACCGCAGATTGAATTTCGGCGTTCCGTTCCGTTTGGGCCGCAGCGAGAGCTTCGCGGAGTTCGGCCAATTCCGCAAGGATTTCTGATCTTGGCTCACCAGCTGATGCCGTCGGAGCGGGCTCTTCAAGTGCCTCCTCGACGGCGATCAATGCGTCGTTCACGCGCTGGTCAGCTTCCTCGGCGGGAAACTCCAATCGCCCGCCATTGGACAAGCGATCATCCTGAAAGGGCTCGACGTCTGACGTTTGCAACAGGTCGGTATCAGTTTGCCATTCTGTGGCGAGAAAGAACGCCACGCCTGCGCCGCCCAAACCAAGCGCGAGGGCCAGCGCTGTGATACCGAAGCCTGAACGGGGCGTGGTGCGGTTGTCGTCACGGAACTTGTGAAGACGGTCCCGGAGGTTTGGATCATCCGCCATCGCTCAGTTGCTCACATAGATGGCGGAGGTGTCGCGATAGATGCAGAGCGCATCATCGCCCAAACGCAGGGTCCAGAATTCATTAACACCGGAGACGCGAACGGTGTTGCCCTGCTGCGTCCAATTGATGGTCCGCTCCCGCCCGCGACTGTCGACCTTGAAGATCGCCGGTTGGCGCCCGTTTTCCGGGAGGGTGAAATAGGTGAAGCGCCCATCATCGTAGACGGTTGTCGGCCGAAAATCGCTGTCTCCGGCAATCTTGTAATTGTAGTTGCGCGGCGCTTGAAATCCTTTCGCCTGCGCGCTTGCCAATGTCCCGCGCCGTTCGTCTTGCGGGTATCGAAACCGTACTTCGAAGAACATGCCGGTGCGCCCCGGGATCGACCCTTCACGCAGGTGAAAGGCATATCTGCGCCTGTTGGTGATGACGCTCATATTGGTCGAGGCGCCTTGCACATGCGGCTTGATTGTCAAAACATTTCCAAGCTCCGGGATCGGATCGACCTGGAAGCTCTCGGTATCGCCGACGATGACGGCCTCAAAGCGTTCGCCGTCACCGAAATGGATCGTTGTTGAGTGTCGAAGATCCGTTTCGACCCGAAAGACCTGTTGCTCGTCATAGGCAGCATACCGGATACGGATGTCTTTGGGGCCACCTTGGGGCGTTGCTTCAGCAAGCACCGAGCTCGGGGCCAAAGCAAAGATCAGGAAGGGTAGGGCGGTACGCAACACCATTGTTCAGTTCTCCAACGTTTCGGCATCGACACGATAAGACGTCACGACAAAGCCGAGCGGGTTGGCCCAGACCTGTTCAAGTCGCTGGCGGGTCTCCGGGCGAAACGCGTATCGGAGTGTGGCAACGTAGGGCCGCATAACAGTGCGATTGTCGCGCGGTTTGCGAAGGGTTTTGGTGAACCGGACTTGCGCGACGCCGGGTTCAACCTGATTGACCGACCGGATCACCACGTCGATCTTGGCGTCACGACCGTAGACCGAGATCGGGTATTCCGGATTTGGGGAAGACCACAGATCGCGCAAGGTGCGTGCCGCATCTTCATCTGATCGTTGCAAGACTGAATTGATCCGCTGCTCGCTGTCCGTCAGATCATAGGTTTCTCGATCATCTACATAGGCCACCAGATTGGCCTGAATGATTGCATCGCTCTCATCCAGCGTGAGAGCTTCGACGGCCGCAACCCGGTCCATCTCGCCCGTTTGTTTGTTGACCACGACAACAAAGGTCTCGACGGTTTTCAGGGGAAACAATGATACCGCCCCGACAAAGCCGGCGACGCCGATGACCACACCTGCGACGGCGACGAAATAGGCAAACCGCTCCCGCCGTCTCGGGCCAAAAATGAAGTCTGCCTCAAAGGCGTCCTGATCGAACTCAGCGCGGGTCATGTCTTGCGGAAGGATTTTGTGAGCGCGAGCGCCGCCGCCGGTGTTCGCCGGATCAACGCATTGCTCTTGGTGGCCGCACCGCTGACATCGCGGCGCAGTTCGTATGGGGTTCGACCTGTCAAAACACGTCCGGCGCCGCCTGCACTGTATTCGCCCGCACCGATGACGCCGCGACGCGCCAGGCCGGTCAAACCGGTGGCGTTCGAGGCAATTCCCATGACGCCTGTGAGGTTCGAGGCGATGAATGGAACGGCGGCCATGACGCCCGCAGACAACAGTAAAATCACCAGAAAAGGGAGGATCAGGCTGACGGTTTCGACATTGTCAGGATCGGCGGAGGCATCTCCGATCGCCTCAGCGATGGCCACGATGATGCCAGCGGCTCCGGCAGCAGCGACGGGCATCAGAGCGTAGTCGATGGTGGCGCGAGTCCAGGCCTCGAAGAGCGATTGGGTTGGTTTGAAGAGAGACGTGAGGATCATGAAGGGCGCGATGACGATCATCAACGTGAACACGATGCGCGCGTAAGCGATAATTCCAGCCGTGATTGCGGCGAAAATCGCTGACAGGACGAAGAAAATCGCGCCCAGAACCGCCCCAAAAACCCAGCCCGCACGATCGCCAATCGCATCGCCATAGGCCGTGATCCGGTTCACCATGCTGTCGAGGCTTTCGTAGACGCCTGCTTCGT
>CAYGQZ010000062.1:0-8013 GCA_964352055.1 uncultured Rhodobacterales bacterium | reverse complement strand
TAGGCCGTGATCCGGTTCACCATGCTGTCGAGGCTTTCGTAGACGCCTGCTTCGTTTCCGGAATCTGTAAGCGCGAGGATAGAAGCACCGATGCTTTCTGGAACTTCCGTGACAATCGCGTACACAACTTGGAAGTTGTCCCAGCTCTGAGCAAAGATTCCTATAAGTGCGATCTTGATGCCGAACGCGAACCCGCTGCCGAAGGTCATCGGCCTGAGTTGTATCACGACGTTTATCCCAATCAGAACTAGAAGAACCGCTGATCCAATCGAGAGCACATCGCCAATTACGCCAGCAGAAGAGACAAATCCGTCCTGCGATACTGTGTCGATGGCGTCATCAACTTGTTCGAGAATGTCCCGGATGATGCCCATCAACCCACCGAACAGGCCGCGAAACGGGCTTCCTCAAACGCTGTTGCACGGTTGTCCAACTCGACAACGTCGAATGGGAGGCGCGGGTTATTTGAGGTAACGAATTCCGCTGAGCGATCAATTACATCCTCCCATGTGAACTCAGCCAACTGGCAGTCACAGTCGCCCGTCTTTTGCCACTTCTCGATTGCCATGATGCGCAAAATCGCGCGGTAGCCGTTACGAATGTAGGCCGTTTCCGCAAGGTCCTTCGGCGGACGCGGGGCCTTGCATTCGGACTGATCTTCGGTCGTTTGGGCCATCGTCTCAAATCCGCCTTGGGACGTCTGGGCGCTTGAGGTGAATGCGAAGGCGACGATTGTGATTGAAATTAAGCAGGCGGTGGCTGAGTGGGTCATTTCGGGACCTCCATGGAGCGGAATTTTCGTTCTTCTGCGAGCGTTGCGGCGTCCACGACACCGAGTTGTCCGCCGTTGACCCCGGCGGCCGCTTCGAGACGCCAGATTTGGGTGAGGATGATCCCGATCTCAGCGGTCACACGCGTGTTGAGATCTACTGCAGACTTCAAGCCGTTCTGGTCGTCGATCAGACCCACCATGGATTCCAGTCGGCCAAGGCTTTCCCCGGCTTCGGCATGGCTTTCCTGAGCCGCAACCGAGAGCATTGCGCTGGACCCGGCCTGTGTTGCAATTCGGTTGTCAGCGGGCGCATCGCTGGTTGAAAGCGATGTCAGGCGTTCCTTTGTTAAGCCATTGCCCGACAGGACGCGCTCGACCGCGGCGTCCAACTCCGCGCCCGGTTGAAAACCGCTCAGGAAATCACCACTCGATATGGCTTCTGCCGTGGCGAGCGGAGCGGTCAGCTTGCCGCGCAAACGCTCGAACTCCTCGACCGTGGCATAAAGCTGACCCAATGCGTTGCCTTCGATCAGGGAGGCGAGTTGGGCCTCGAGGTTCAGAAGCTGGCTGAGTTGCGTTTCCAGTTCCTGGCGCATGGTGGCGAGTTGTTGCAATTGGACGTTCAGATCTTCGGCCATGTGCTCAAGCTGCAGAACCAGCTGGCGCAGGTTCGAATTATCAAACGTCGGCACGCCCTGGGCTTTGGCTTGATCGGGCGGCGTTACCGTCAATAGCGCCACAAAGGCGGCTCCAAAGGATGTCCCCTTCATTTGATCACTCCCATACCCATGAAATTGCGTTCGGCCAGACGGTCAGCCGCCAGATGCTGGCTATGTGCCGCCTCGCGCTGACGATTGGTCGCCATCAGGCGAACACGCAGGTTTAGAATGCGGCCGATCTCGGCCTTGGCATAAGTGTTGAGCTCAAAAGCGCGCTTGATGTCGGGCGTCTCATCAATCTGGCGGATGATCGCGGCCAGCCGATTCATAACCTGTTCCGTCGTCGCATGACTGTCGGCCGCATAGTAGACACTGGCGTCCGAGATGCTGCTGTATTCCGCGAGCGCCATGTCGGAAGGGGACAGCGTGCCAAGCGCATCGGCACCGCCCATGACCGCCAGATATTCGTTGTAGAACCGCGAGATATTCCGAACGTAACCTTGGGTTTCGGTAAAGGGCGGCACGCCGCCGTATTCATGTACCCGACCTGGCCCTGCATTGTAGGCGGCAAGGGCGTGCGGAATATTCCCAAAGGTTTTCAGCTGCGCCGTGATGTATCGCGCGCCGCCACGCAGGTTGTCCAACACATCGTAGCGGTCCACGCCCAGGTCGGATGCGGTTCCCGGCATGAGTTGGGTCAGGCCATAGGCTCCGGCGGGGCTTTGCGCTGTGACGCTGAACCGACTTTCCTGTTTGATCAGCGCCTGAAACAGGCAGCGCCATTGCGTGGCCGAGAGACCCGCTCTGCCGACACCCGGCGCGCCCGCATGTTCACCGGCAACACGCACAATCATCATCTCGATGGTTTCACGACCTTCGCCAAAAAGGCGGCTATCCATCGGATGACTGGGGGTGACCGGGTAAACTTCGCCTGCCGGAAAATCTGCATTTCCTTCGAGGGCGCGCACGTCGAGGCCTGGGCCTGTCAGTGCCGCCGACATTGCTTCCAATACCCTCAATTGATCCCCTTGCACGGAAGACAGAGAGCTTGCCGTGTCGTGTTGGTCGCGTTGCGCGTCCATGTCTTTCCCCAGTTGCGAGAGGATCGAGAAGAGCTGCGCCAAGCCCGCATTATCCTGTGTCGGGACGCCCTGCGCTTGGGCCGAAGGCGCGGCGCAAACCAGCAGCGCAGAGAAGCCGATCGCCAGTTTCATTGAGGCCGTCCGATGTCTTCGAAGTCACAGTCCTTGAGTGGATCTGCTGCAAATGTGAGAGAGTCCGTGTTGGCGCGCGTCACCGCAGGTTTGCCGTCGCTGCCAAAGCAAGGCGAAGTGGCGTCGGTGTAGCGTTCACAGGCCGTGAGAGCGGCCGCGAGGAGAATGAGCCTTAATCGCATGCATGCCTCCAGAAATCCGGATTGGTGCGCCAGTCGCGTCCCAAACGTGCTTCGCCAGACTGTCCGCCACCAAGAATATGGAGCAGCGGACCGAGTGCGGATAAGTCGGCATCAATGAAAACACTGTCGCGCGCGGAACGCACCAGGGCGATACGTTGCCCGGCCGTGGATCGGGTCAGAAGGTCGGCTTCCTTTTCATTGACGCGCAGAAAGTCGTAATCTGCAGGTGTGGCGCGATCGTTTGGGAACAGGATTTGCGTTGGCACCGTCTCAATGATCGTCTTACCGACCCGCGCGTCCCGCAACTGGCTCGGATACTGTGTCATCATCACGACAACGCAGTTCATCTTGCGGAGCGTCACCAGCCAGTTTTCCAGGCGCGCTGAGAAATAGGGATCGTCCAGCAGCTTCCAGGCCTCGTCCAGAACGATCACGGTTGGGCGGCGGTCCTCCACGATCCGTTCGATCCGTCGCAATATGTAGGACAGGACCGCCATACGCTCGGTCGACATGTCGAGAATCTCGGTCATGTCGAACCCGATGATATCGCCGTCCATCTCAAGGGGTTCTCTGTCTGGCGGGTCATCAAAAACCCAACCAAACCGCCCGCCCGGTGCCCATTCGCCAACGCGAGCCTGTAACTCACCGTCATCGTCGAGCGATTGAAACAAGGTCTGGAAGGAGAAGAAACGCTGCAATGACGGCCCGGCTTCCGCATTTTGCGACACTGCGTTCTGGATGTGTCGCGATTGTTCTCCGGATAGATTTCCTGAATGGGCAAGGAGCGTCGCAAGCCAGTCCGAGAGCCAGGCACGTCCACGTTCGTCGATCTCCGTCTGCAGCGGGTTCAAACCTGTCGGGATGCCTGCAAGGATCGTATTGTAGCGACCGCCCAAAGCGTGGACCGCCATTTCCAGACCGCGATCCTTGTCAAAGAAAAAAAGCCGCGCCCCGATCCGTTGCGCCTGGGCTGCCAGAAACGCCGTTGTGAGGGTTTTACCACTGCCGGTGCGCCCCAAAACGAGCGTGTGGCCGACCGTTGGTTCTCGTTCCGGCGCCCCCGGTTCGTGGAAGTTGAAGCCGTAGGCGGATGTGCCAATCGTCGGAAAGATCGTAATCCGTGACCCCCAAGGGGTGTCTTTGTCCGACCGCCCTTCGACGCAGCCGTGCAGGGCGGAGAAGTCTGCAAAATTGATCGTCGAAATGGGCGTTTTGCGCGCCCTGTATCCAAAATTGCCAGGGGATTGCGCAAAATAGGTCGCCTTGAGCGCCATGGTCTCGCGCACGATCACCGCCATGATTTCCTGACCGAGCCGTTTGATTTCAGCGGCGGCCTGCTCGAGCGTGGGCGGGTCAGGCGCATAGACAGCGATAGAAAGATGATGGTCGCCAAAGGCGATCCGCCCAGCTTCCTGATCGTCAGCGGCCTCCATCAACTGATCGCGCAAGGATACGGCAGCATCGTCTGCGGCGCGCATTTGCCGGACGATCCGCTGGATGCGTTCCGCCATGATGTTGGTGGGGACCGGCGTGAAGGAATTGGTCAGCACAATATCGAGCGGCAGATCGAGGCCGTCGAACAGCGACACATCCGTAAGGGCAGGGTAGCTTTTGATGCTGAAGAGGGCGCCAAACCGGGTCACGCCTGTCGTTCCACATGTGATCCGGGCCGTGTCGCCCTCAAAGGTCGCACGGCAAGACCCAAGCGCATAGGCAAGCGGCACTGGTGCGAGCGGTTTCGCAATCGGCGCGTATTGCCCTGTCAGCAACGTACCCAGGAACCCGAGCCATTCGCCAGTGGTGTTGTTGAGACGGACAGGTTTTGCTGACCTCAGCGCGGTCTCGAAAAAGCCCGTCACTTCATCCAGTTCCCGAGCCCGGGCTGCCCGATCTTTCATCCACGTCCGCTTGGCAAACACATTGAGCAACGGAACGCGGGCACCAATCTCCGGACGCCGTAGGATACTGAGATAGAGTTGTGACTTCCTGGGTGCGAGTCCAGAAATGTGTTTCTGCCACCGCTGATCAATTTCGGCCGCGAAGCCCTGACCCTGAAATGGCTGCAGCGTCAGGTCTTGTGGGACAAAGACGCGATGAACATAGAAACCGTAAAGATTGCCAGTCTGGGCAATGACGGCTGCCACAGCGCGTTTCATGGCATCGAGATTGGTATCCGGCGTTGTCACTGCGGCAAGACCGTCAAGGCGCAGGGTGGCCATCAAGTCACCTTCGCGCAGGATCATGACATCAGGTTTGGCAAACGCTACAAACGGCAGGTGCTGGGCGAGACGGCTTTCGCGCGCCAGGGCAACTCCGCTGGCCTCAAGCAGTGCAGCGCCTGGCTTTGCATATCCAATGCTGTCAAGCGCCATAGCTGTCGCCTCCATGGAGTGATCGATTTCGGGTGCCACGCACGGAACCGTAGGATACGCGCAGAACTTCGAAGAAATGCGGTTCCTTGTCGGCGACGAACCACAGGACAGGATAGGCCAGGGCCCCGACAAGGAAGAAGATCAGTGAACTGGTCCAGATGAAGGGCAGAACGACGCCCAGCGACAGCACCACCAGGTACCCGACCGGAAGACCGAGATATTTTGGTGGGCGCGCGAGCCCGAGGAAAAGGGGCGAGCGTTCGGCCATTAGGTGAATCCGTCCACGATGGTGCCTGCCGAGAAGATCAACACGATCCCGATGACCACAGAGGCAAACCAACCCCAGTTGAGCCGTCCCATCATGCACATGAAACCTGTGCCGATGACGGCGAGCGTGGAAACGGCAATGCCGATCGGGCCGGTCAGCGCAGCTTCAATCGTTTCAAGCATGGTCTGAATGGGCGAGAGGTCCTGGGCCCAGGCAGGGGAGGCACACAGGGCCATGAGGCCGATCAGAGGAGGCAGGTATCCTGATAGTAATCTTCGCATGGGTCTCCCTCGGTTCGGTGTCCTAATTCAGATCAAGCACCACGGCAGGGCGCTTGCGGTGGCGCGCCACGGTGCGCGGAAACTTTTGAACAGATGGGTTTGAAAGGCGGGCGCGGATGCGATGCACGCGCGCGATGTAGTTTTGTGTCTCAGAGAATGGCGGCACGCCACCATATTCATCGACACGATGCGGACCGGCATTGTAGGCGGCGAGCGCAAGGTCGACATCTTTGAAAGCGGCCAGTTGCGCCAGCAGATATCGTGCCGATCCGTCGAGATTCTGAGCGATGTCGGTCCTGTCCACGCCCAGATCGCGGGCGGTTGTCGCCATCAATTGGCCCAGCCCATATGCGCCTTTCGGGCTGAGAGCGGTCGGATTGTAGGCGCTTTCCGCTTCTATCAGGGCACAGAACAGGGCATGCCATCCCTCGGCACTGAGGCCCATGTCCTGAATTGCCTGGTTGCGCTCGTGCCGTGCGGCGGTCGTTATGATCGCCTCGAGCACACCTGGCAGCGGCATCGCAGCAAAGGTTCGCAAGGCTTTCGGCGGAAGTGCTCTCTTTTGCAGTGTCGTGAAAGGTCCAGTCGTCAGTGGCCCTGACGTTTCCGTTCCGAGCGAAGATCATCGCCTCCGCCGGGAGGGCCGAGGGGAATAGAATAGTCGTGCTCAAAACACAGAGTGCGACCGTCACCAAATTCATGGTGGTGCTTGAAAAGCCCCGGCCAGATGTTGAAAAGGCGCGGTTCAGGGCCGTATGGCCCAAACCGGGTCGAGACCAACATCGCTTCCGGCTCTCCTTCGCGAAGGTAGACACATTGATAGCGAGGCTTTCCATCGTCCGTGAACTCGACAAGCTCGTACCGACAGCGGAAGCGTGCTCCCGACTCAATGAGGTCCTTCACCCCATCAATGGTAATCAAAATCTGGTCTCTTGCGATCGGCACCGGGCTCCCCCACTGGGACCCCTTCTACAATCGGCAGCATTCCGCAGAAAGCCATTACTTTGCAATATACATTATTGCACAATACATCGTTTAGGCGAGAATTGGCCTAGAAACCTGTTGGAGGTCGATATGAAACATGCTCGAACAGCTGCATTGCTGGTGGCCGGAGCGCTGACATCCGGTGCACAAAGGGCCAGTGCCTACGACATGGATTGCGCTATTATGCTCTGCATGGCGGGTGGATTTCCCGCCAGCGCCGTGTGTTCAGCGGCCTACGCCGAAATGATCCGACGGGTTACACCCTGGCCGATCCAGCCGCCATTCGGGATTTGCACCTATGCCGCAGTTCCCGTTGCGCATGGCGGACCGGGCGGGCGTGCCGCGCTGGATATCTCGACGCCGGAGTATGAATGGCTACGCCGGACTCGCGTACTCTGGTGGGGAGGGATTTCATACACCACACGCGAGGATGGCCAGTTGTGGAGCTGGTCGCTGAAGTCCTGTGATCATGAAAACACCAATTGCCGTTACATATCTCAAGCCTTTGGATCAAACACGCCTTGGCCCGCGCTCTGTGTTTCACTGAACGGACAGACCATCCCATTACCCGAACCCATCGGTTCTTCGTTCTTTCGGAGCCGTGCTGTCATGGTGGAATATGGCGACTACCGCGGTCATTTGGAAACGTCGGACTGGTACCCGTACTAAGGCTCGCACGCGAACCGATGCGCGCGTTCCCGGATGGTGAGGTCATCCACAGACGCGGGATCAACGAGCCAGGTTCGGGTTGTCTCGCCCGTATTCCAACGGTGGTCTTGCCATAGAACCTTTGTCTCCTGACCGGTTTCGGTGAAACCTTCGAGAATGGGTATGGCTATCTTGCGGAGCTCCGACATCGACGTACCCGAGCATGGTTGTCAGAATAGATGCTACTTATACGGGAAAAAGAGTCTCGTTTGGGGATGACGTTTGTGAGGGCCACTCACTTGGCATGATCCTGCCAGCCGCCGGTAGAAACCCGCCGGTCCATGGCAGGCAAGACGTCAAATATCGGCAAGAAAGTGCGTCCATTGTGCGTCGGCTCAACAGAATCACGACGTCGATGGCCGACTCGGCAACAAAAACACGGGAGATTTTGCTTGGAGGGTATCATCCTAGTCGCGTTCGATTCTTACATCTCCGAGATACAGCGATGCGTTCACTCTCTGGACAAGGAGCGGAGGGTGTCTGGCTTCTCGTTGACGCTGGAAGCATGCGACTGCCATGAAAGCTTGATCCAATAGTGCTATATTGGAGCGATCGGGAATGCGGCAAACGTCC
>CAYGQZ010000061.1:13134-18417 GCA_964352055.1 uncultured Rhodobacterales bacterium | reverse complement strand
GCACCGGCCAGGTGAACTGGCAAAACGAGATATGGGTCCAATCCGGCATCTCGGGATGGGAAAACCCAAGCTGGGCATTGGCCGCATCCGTGATCATCGACCCAAGGCGCGCCAGCGCGCGCGCGTTTTCGGGCAGCAGATCAAGGCCGATCTGTGCGGCATCCACCAGCACGAAACTGTCACCGCCAAAGGCTGTGTCGACGCGCAATGTGCCCAGATCAGGCATCACCAGTTCTACGTCCAGCTTGTCGGCAAAGGATGCGACATTGGTGATCGCCACCGACGTCACCTGCCCGCCCGCGCACTGCGCCTTCACCCGCACCAGCCCGGCCGGCGCTTCCAGCACCAGATCGGTCACCGGCTCTGTCATCGGCAGGATACCGGTCTCCAGCAGAACCGTCGCCACGCACATCGCGTTCGAGCCGGACATGGGCGGCGTGTCTTCGGGCTCCATGATGATCCACGCCGCATCGGCGGTCGGGTCCACCGGCGGAACCAGCAGGTTCACATGGCGAAAGACGCCCCCGCGCGGCTCGTTCAGCACGAAGTTGCGCAAGGTCTTGTCCTGCGCGATCCATGTCCGTTGGTCCCACAGCGTCTTGCCCGGCGGCGGGGCCACACCGCCCACGATCACATCGCCGACCTCGCCCGCAGCATGCGCACTCACCACATGAACAATCTTCGAAGTTTTCATCACCGCCCCCGCCCGCCAGAATGGTCACGCGATATGAGCATGAAACACATGACAAGAGACAGCGGAAAACAGTGCGGCTCACGCGCGCCGACCCCATGCCACCCCGCAAAGGTGCCGCGAAATGTCACCCGGACACGGCCCCGCAGGCAAACCGCCCCTTTACCACTGCGCCCCCTAACCCTATATAAATGGTCAGGAACAGAGTGAGGGTCAGATGAACCAACGCAATGACATGCTTGAAGGCACGCCGCTGATTGCGCCGTCCTCCACCGATCATCCGCTGCACGAAGCCGTGGTCGAGGCGTGCCGCACGGTCTATGACCCTGAAATCCCGGTGAATATCTATGAACTGGGCCTGATCTACACCATCGACATCTCGGACGACAACGAAGTGAGCATCCTCATGAGCCTGACCGCCCCCGGCTGCCCCGTGGCCGGTGAGATGCCCGGTTGGGTCGCGGACGCGGTTGAATCCCTGCCCGGCGTGAAACAGGTCAATGTCGAACTGGTCTGGGAGCCGCCCTGGGGCATGGAAATGATGTCGGACGAAGCACGGCTTGAACTGGGCTTCATGTAGCCCGCACCGCCGTCCCACAGCTTTTCCACATCCTGTCGCATTAAGTTCACGCATGCGTTGAGAAAACGTCATGTATTCGTGGCAAGCATGCGTCGTGTCTTATTGCATCTGCGCGACTCCATTCCCCGATGCGACCCACTGCGCGCGCAACGACACTGTCCACACCTTGGGGCCGCCGTGCCAAACGGCGGCCCTTTTTTTCCGCACCTTTCAAAGTCAGACGCGATGACGCGGACAAGACAGGGCCACTCCCTGCCCCCGTGCCGCCATTTGCCAATTCGGATGCGGGTGTAGCGATCAGCGCGGAAACAGGAACGTCACCGCAAACCGCAGACCCCAATCCGGGCCTCCGTCCGGGGCATCAACATAGTAACGATACCCCCCCTGAAGGCTGATCGGCTGCTTGCCCAAGGTGATCAGCTTGCTGACCCCAACGTTGACAGGCACGGTCCACTCTTCGCTTTCCCAGTTATAGCTCGACTCGGTGTTGAGCGAAAACGTCCACGCATCCGGCGTCGTGTAGGTCACAAAGGGTTGCAGAAACGTGTTGTTGACCTTCTCCCGGTCGGATGGCGCATCAATGCCCCAGATATGGTTGAACAGGCCGCCATAGGTCCAGCCGCCCTGCTGGCGCAAGGCAACGGCCGTCGGGCCAGCACCCCACTGCTTGCTCTTGAACGCGTCATCGGTGGCGGTCGGGATCTGGAACACCGGACCGGCCCCCACGATCCAGCCGCCAACAGGATCCTTGGGCGAAAAGAAGAACGACTGCACCGCATCGCCCAGACCACTGGCACTGTCGCCGCCCGGTATCGTGGCATCCAGGTCAATCACCGGCAGGATTGTACGTGAAATCAGGTTCCAGCCATTTCCAAGGTCAAAGGGCACAACCGGCTGAATGTTCAAGATCCAACGATCCGCATCGGTTGATCCAAGCCCCGTGTCATAGTTCAGCTGAAATGGCACGCTGATCAGGCTGGCGACCGGGTTTGACAGCTTTTTGGCCAGATCCGCCGCGCTGCCTGATCCGCCGCCGGTTGTGCTCGGAACCGGTGTGCCGCCGCCAAGGGCACCTTCCGCCTGCACCGCCGATGGCGATCCGGCGGCCACCCAGACGGCACATACGGCCGCAAGCCACGCATTCTTTTGCATTTTGTCTGCCCCCCGCTTTGACGCCCGGATGCCATCGCGCATCGGGTCATCACGTTTCTGTAATCCAAGGCTATCCTGCGCCGCGGAGCGTCACAACGTACACAGAAAAAAATGGCGCGAAATGGGCAGATACGCACGGACCTGCCCGATCTGTGACCGCAGGGCGTCACAGGGCGCCGGTTGCACGCCCCCCTCTTGCGGGACGGGCCACAAAGCCTTACCTTAACACTCAGAGAACCCGAGGTGCCTTCCATGTTTTCGATCCCCGGCAAGCAAGCCGTCAGCATCACCGACCGCGCCGCCGCGCATATTGCCAAACTGATGACCAACAAAGGGCATCAGGGGTTGCGCATCGGCGTCAAGAAAGGCGGCTGCGCGGGCATGGAATACACCATGGAATATGTCGACGAGGCCGATCCCAACGACGAAACCGTCGAACAGGACGGCGCGCGGGTGATGATTGCCCCGATGGCGCAAATGTTCCTCTTCGGAACCGAGATCGACTACGAAACCTCGCTGCTGGAGTCCGGGTTCAAGTTCAACAACCCGAACGTGTCGGATGCCTGCGGCTGCGGCGAGTCGATCAGCTTCAAGAACGTCGACGACCTGGCGGCCGACCAAAAAACCTCCTGACATGGCCGTCTCGGACGAAGAGATCGCGCACGCGCTCGACCTCTTCGGCGATCTGGGGGATCTGACAACACGCAAGATGTTTGGCGGGCTGGGGATCTATCACCGGGGCACGATCTTTGCGCTGGTGATGTCGGACGGGCGCATGATGCTCAAGGGTCAGGGCGACATGCAGGCCAGGTTTGACGCGATGGGGCTGGCGCGGTGGACCTATGCGCGCCCCGGTCGGAAAACCACCGCAATGCCCTACTGGGTCCTGCCCGACAGCGCACGCGACGACCCCGAAGAGGCCAGCGCACTGGCCCGCACGGCCCTGACATATCTGTAGGCATCCCCGTTCCGGCAGCGATCACGGAAACGACGCGTCGGCGCGCGCACGGCCACACGCTGCGGTCGCAAAAACTTGTGCGAATCCCAATCTTTAGTAGCATGCCCGGGTTGGAACCGCATGATTGGAAAAACAATGTCCCTGCGCCGTCTTCTGCTTGGATTGACAGTTGCCAGTGCCTTCGCACTGCCCGCCACGGGACAGACACCCTATGTCTGGGTGCAACTTGTCGATCAGGACAAGGTCAGCGTGCGGGCCGTGACGTCAGGGACCTGCGATCAGATAGCGACGACGCTGGCAATGACGGAACGCAAACCGCCGGACAACGCGCCGGGATCGCCATTTGATCGGATGGAGATGCAGGGCAACACGGTCTGCGAGCATATCATCGACCTCACCGCCTATTCCGAGGACACTGTCACAATCGAAAACGCGACAATCGCCCTTCCCAAAAGCGCGCCCCGGCGGGTTGTGATCCTGGGCGACACGGGCTGCCGCAAACTGCATGCCTCGCAATCCTGCGACCCCTACGATTGGGGCTTTCCCACCGCGATTGCGGCGATCGAGCCGCTCAAGCCCGATCTGATGGTTCATGTGGGCGACTACGTCTATCGCCGGAACTGTGGCCCCTACCACGGTCAGCAAAGCCACGAAGGCTGCGGCTCGCACCATGAACTGCGCGAATGGTCCTATTGGCAAAGCGACTTCTTCGACCCGGCACAGCCCATTCTGCCGCTTGCGCCGTGGGTGTTTGTGCGGGGCAATCACGAAGACTGCGTCACAGCCGACCGCGGGTGGCGGGGCTGGTCCCTGCTGTTGTCGATGGAGACGTCGGTGACCCGAAAAATCAACGATTGCGTGACGAACAAACTTGGGATTGCGGCCCCCATCACCCTCAGCTTGCCTGCATCTTCAGGTGCTCCGGCCTTGACGCTGTTGGCCTATGACACTGCGGACGAAAAACAACCGACCTACACCGACCTGGGGCATGATCTGCAAGGCGTCTCGGCCGAAGCCTGGATCCTCACGCACGTTCCGCTGATGGGCAACCACGGTTCAGAATACGTACAGGCCCCTGCCAATACCGCGGGCTATCGCAGCGGCCTGCCCCCTGCGGTGAACCTGATCCTCAGTGGTCACGTCCACTATTTCGACATGTTGCAATTTGCCGAGTCCGGCGCGGTCCAGCTGATTGTCGGAGGCAGCGGAACGAAACTGGACGCAGGCTTTGGCGAAAACAATCTGGATGACGATTTCAGTTTTGCAGTCCTGGACCGGGATACAAACGGCGCGACGCTGACGGTTTGCGCGGTGCCCCGTACCGCCCCGTATCAGGTGCGGGCCTGGAAAAGCTGGACGGTCGCGTTTTCCCCGCAATCGGGCACGACACTGACCAAGACGGACACGCAAACGGCGGCCTGTCTGAAACCGCCCGCCTGATCGGCCGTGAAACCGCCCGATCCTCCGCCACCACGACCTGCCACTCCAATGGCCCGGGTATTTGCGCCAAGGGACCGAATCCCACTGGTCGGGCGGGCGTCTCCGGGGCATCATCACGGGCCAGTCCAACGTCGCACCGGGTGCAAAGGGTCACAAGAACATGCGTATCGTCTACAGCGAGGATCATCGCCTTCATTTTCCGCAGGCCGAGCTTTCGGGCGGGCAGTTTGTCACGCCCTTTGAGCGTCCATCGCGCGTTGAATATGTCCTGAGCCGCCTGAAGGAACAGCGCCTGACGGACATCGTGGCACCCGAAGCTGTGGACATGGCCCCGATCCGCCAGCTGCTGGATGCGGGGTATCTGAGCTTTCTCGAAACCGCCTGGGACGACTGGAAAGCCGAAGGCATGGCCGGAGAGATCATCGCCGCAAACGTGCCCGCACGCGGCATGCACATGGACCG
>CAYGQZ010000061.1:8989-13034 GCA_964352055.1 uncultured Rhodobacterales bacterium | reverse complement strand
GTGGCGCAGATGTTTCGCAACGATGGCGCGCAGCGTGTGGCCATCCTCGACATTGATTTCCACCACGGCAACGGGACGCAATCGCTGTTCTATGACCGCGCCGATGTTCTCATGGTGTCGCTGCACGGCGCGCCGCAACACGCCTATCCCTTCTACCTCGGCTATGCGGACGAAACCGGGCGCGGCGATGGCGAGGGGGCGAACATGAACTATGCCATGCCGCCCGGCACCGCCTATGACGTCTGGTCTGCCGCCCTTGAGGATGGCATCGCCAAAATCAAGGCCTGGGGAGCCGAGGCGCTGGTGGTCTCGCTGGGTGTGGATGCCTACAAGGACGACCCGATCAGCTTTTTCAAACTGGAAAGCGATGATTTCACCGCTGCGGGGCGACGGATCGGCGGGCTGAAACTGCCGACGGTCTTTTGCATGGAAGGGGGCTATGCGATCGAGGCGGTCGGCGTGAACACGGTCAATGTGCTCGAAGGGTTCAAGGACGCCTGAGCGTGGATGCGGGATCAAGACAACCCCGCATCCCGTTGGTTTACTTCAGCAACTCTGTCCAGATCGCCGTATAAAGATCGACGGCGGATTGGGGGCATGTGGGCAGGAAGCGGCCGGCGGCGGCCAGTTCCGCTGCGGGGACGATCTCGGGTGCGGTCGCCATGTCTTCGGGCATGAAGGCATCAGAGCCTGCAACACCGTTGGCATAGCGCGCAAAGGCGGAAATCATCGCGGCATTTTCAGGCTCGAGGATGAAGTTGATGAACGCATAGGCCTCGTCCACGTTCTGCGCATCCGCCAGCAGGGACACCGAATCCATGAACAGCGGATAGCCCTCGACCGGATAGCCATAGACCACGTCCGGGTTGTTGATCCGCGCGCGCATGGTCGAGCCGTTCCAGTTCACCGACGCCGCATAGTCCCCAGAAGACAGCTTGTCCGTGGTGCCGTAATCCATGGACAGCCAGTTCGGTTTGGCCGCCATCAGACGGTCGCGCACCTGCTTGAGAACCTCCAGATCCTCGGTACAGGCCTCGCCGCCCACGTTGAAGATCGCCATGTTGATCACATCGTTCATCTCCGGCACGACGTTGATCTTGCCGACCAGCTCAGGCGGCGGGTTCAGGAACAATTCAGAGGTGTTCACATCACCGCCGTACACGCTGGTGTTGACGGCCATCCCGACCGATCCCCACTGCCACGGCACGGAATGGGTGCGGCCCTGATCCCATGGCACATCCACCCATTCAGGCGCGATGTTTCCGATGTTGGGAATGCGCGAATGATCCAGCTCCGCGATCAGACCTTTGCGCAGATAGACCGGAATGTAGTTATGGGACGGCACCACCAGATCAAAGCCCGATCCGCCGGCCTCCACCTTGGTCAGCGCGGTGGTGTTGCTGTCATAGTCGGTGATGGTCACGGAAATCCCGGTCTCGGCGGTGAACTTCTCGATCATCTCGGGGCTGGTATAGTTGCCCCAGTTGAACAGGTTCAACTGACCCTCGGCCAGCGCGCCCAGCGTGCTTCCCAAAAGGGCGGTTGTTGCAAACAGAATGGTCTTCATCGTGGTTCTCCAGTGTTGATGTATCGCGGGTTAGTCCCGCTTCTTGGTTACGAAAACGAATAGCGTCAGAATAACCACCGTCAGCGCCAGCAGCGCGGTCGATATGGCGTTCACCTCCGGCGTCAGGGCCCGGCGCAATTGGCCCAGCATATAGGTCGGCAGGGTGTCCTGCCCGGCGGATTTGACAAATTCGGTGATGATGACGTTGTCCAGCGAAATGATGAAGGCCAGCATCGCGCCCGCAATCACACCCGGCAACAGCAGTGGCAGCGTGACATAGCGAAAGGTCTGCCAGGCCGAGGCATAAAGGTCCGCCGCTGCGGTCTCCATGCTGGTGTCCATCCCCTCCAGCCGCGCCTTGATCGGCAGATAGGCAAAGGGAATGCAGAACGCCGAATGCGCAAGGATCAGGTATCCCAGCCCCGAATAGCCCGTCGCGATCTTGACCGAGGAAAAGAAGATCAGCAGCGCCACCGCCGTCACGATTTCCGGCACCATCAGGGGCTGGTTGATGATGACGTAGATCACCGTCTGGCCCCTGAACTTGCCGCGCCGCGTGGTGCCCAGGGCCGCCATCGTGGCCACCGCGGTCGAAATGACCGACGCCCAGACCGCGATGATCAGGGACCGGGCGGTTGCATCCTGCACCGCTTCGTTCTGCCAGGCCACGGCATACCAGCGCAGCGAAAACCCGCCCCACTGGTTCACCGAATTGCCGCCATTGAACGAATAGAACACCAGCGTCACGATCGGCGCATACAGCAGCACAAAGGCAAGGATCGCGATGAACGTAAACCCCGGCAGGGTGGTCACATCGAAGGCGCGCGGCTTGACTTTTGGTTCAGCCATTGGGACCGTCCCGCGACGAGACCCGCGTATAGACCACCAGCGACACCAGCACGACCAGCAGCAACACGGTCGACAGGGCCGCCCCCAGCGGCCAGTTCTGCCCCTGCCCGAATTGCAACTCGATGAAATTCCCGATCATCATGTTCTTGCCGCCGCCCAGAACGCGCGGCGTCACATAGGCCCCCAGACTGGGGATAAAGACCAGAATGCTGCCCGCGATGATGCCCGGCTTGATGATCGGCAGGATCACCCCGCGCAGCACCTGCCAGCGCGAGGCATAAAGGTCGTAGCCCGCCTCGATCAGTCTGAAATCAAACCGGTCGATGGCCGCATAAAGCGGCAGCACCATCAGCGGCAGATAGACATAGGTCATGCCGATCAGCACCGCCGTGTCGGTATACAGGATCTGGATCGGCTCCGATATGACACCCAGATTGATCAGCGCGGTGTTCAGGATGCCCTGATTTCGAATGACCTCCATGATCGCAAAGGTGCGGATCAGCAGGTTTGTCCAGAACGGAATCGTGATCAGGAACAGCCAGAACGCCCGCGCCTTGGCCGGACGGGTCGCAATGAACCACGCGGTCGGCAGGCCAAAGCCAAAGGTGATCGCGGTCGTCAGCAAGGACAGCTTCACCGACCGCCAGAAAATCGTCAGGTTCGCATCGGCAAGGCTCACGGTCTGGTCGAAAATATCGCGCTCGAACAACACCCGAAACCAGCCTTCGCCCGACAGGATCCAGCGCACGCCGGAATAATCGCCCTTTTCCAGCACCGAATAGATGGCGACAATGATCAGCGGGCCACTGGCGGCCACCACCAGCAGAACCAGCGCCGGGGCCGACAAGAGCCAGCCATTGGCCCCCTTGCTGCGCGCGCCGATCCGTCGGGTCATGAGGTCAGCACCCGCACCGTGCCCGGATCAATGGCCACAGACACCGGCTCGCCCACCGCAAAGGACTGCGCGGCATTGGACTGCACGCGCGCGACAAGCGTGCTGCCATCGCCCAGTGCCAGTGTGTAATGCGTGTCGGTGCCCAGATAGGTCGTGTCGGCCACTTTCGCAGGCAGCCCCGCCCCGGACGGCACCAGCCTGATCTGTTCGGGCCGGATGGCAAGGGTGATGTCGCCCTGATGGTCGCCCGCCGCCACTTCCAGAAGGTCTCCGGTCCCGATGCGGATTTTTCCCGCTTCGACCCGGCCGGGCAGAAAATTGGTCTCGCCGATGAAATCCGCGACAAAGCGATTGACCGGCTGGTCATAGATCTGATGCGGCGTGCCGACCTGCAACAAGGCCCCCGCCGACATCACGCCGATGCGGTTGGACATGGTCAGGGCCTCTTCCTGATCATGGGTGACAAAGACAAAGGTGATCCCGGTCTCGGTCTGCAAACGCTTCAACTCGCTTTGCATTTCCTTGCGCAATTTCAGGTCGAGGGCGGACAGCGGCTCATCCAGCAAAAGGACCTGCGGCTCGGGGGCCAGCGCGCGCGCCAGCGCCACACGCTGTTGCTGGCCGCCTGACAGCTGTGCGGGCAGACGATCCGCAAAATCCTCCAGCTTGACCAATGCCAGCACACGCGCGACGGACGTGCTGATCTCTGCCGCCGGTTTGCCCAGCATCTTCAG
>CAYGQZ010000061.1:0-8889 GCA_964352055.1 uncultured Rhodobacterales bacterium | reverse complement strand
ATTGAACGACCTCCCTGTTGACTTGCCGGTGCTCTTGCACCGGCATTTTTTTTGCAGGACGGCAAAGACCGGCGTGTTGCGAAAGGTTAACCAAAAGTTGCCGCCTGTGTTCAAACGTTAACAAGGGCGACGTCTGAACAAAGGCTTAACCCAGATCCCGGCATCAAAATGCACATATGTGAAACGAAACTGCGCATTTTGGCCAAATCGACCTGAACAGGGCCGGATACCTGCGGGCGAAATGCGCAGTTTCCAGTGCAAACTGCACGTTTTACCGGATATCAACCGTCGCACGGTCGGTTAACGCCACCGCACGCTGCCAGACGCCCGGTCCCGGGATCGCCTGCTTCACGACCGGTCTCCGGACATCCAGCCGCAGGATCACAGCCGCCGCCCGCATCACCGGGCGACAGCACTAGCCGACGCCGCCCACGGGTGCTAGGACCATCGGAAACAACATGGAGAACAGCGACATGCGGCGCAAACTGGCAGCAGGCAACTGGAAAATGAACGGCGACAGCGGCCTTCTGGCCGAACTCGGCACGCTGGCCGGCGGCCAATCAGCCGAGGCACCGCAGATCGTGATCTGCCCGCCCCACACATTGCTGACCCGCGCCGCAGATGCAGTCAAAGGCAGCCAGGTCGAAATCGGCGGCCAGGATTGCCACACACACTCCAAGGGCGCCTTCACCGGAGACATCGCCGCATCCATGATCGCGGACACCGGCGCAACCCACGTCATAGTCGGCCATTCCGAACGGCGCGACGGTCACCGCGAAAGCAACGAAGACATCCGCACCAAGGCTGAGGCCGCCTGGGCCGCCGGTCTCAATGCCATCCTGTGCATCGGCGAAAGCGAGGCGGAACGGGCCGGTGACCGCACGCTGGCCATCATCGCAGCACAGCTTCAGGCGTCCTTGCCCGACGGTGCCACCGGGGCAAACACAGTGGTGGCCTATGAACCCATCTGGGCCATCGGCACGGGCAAGGTCCCGACGCTGGATCAGATCATCGAAACCCATGATATGCTGCGCGCTGAACTGAAAACGCGGCTCGGTTCCGAGGGCGACAAGGTCCGGCTGCTCTACGGCGGATCGGTCAAACCCGGCAACGCCGCCGAGATCTTTCAGGCGGAAAACGTGGACGGAGCCCTCGTTGGCGGCGCTTCCCTGAAAGCATCAGACTTCCAGCCGATCATCGACGCACTCGCAGCGTCCTGATCTTCTTTCGGCGTTAAATATCCCGGGGGGAAGCCGCACAGCGGCGGGGGGCAGAGCCCCCCGACCACGCCTGAAACAGGCGCTATTTTATGATCACCTCGGGGCCCATCATCAGCGTTGGCAACCATGTCGATATGATCGGGATGTAGGTCACCATGATCAGAAAGACGAAGAGCACGGCGGTGAACGGCAACGCCGCCCTGACCACCGACATCATCGGCATGTTGGCCACGCCCGAGGTGACAAAAAGGTTCAGCCCCACCGGCGGCGTGATCATCCCGATCTCCATGTTCACAACCATGATGATGCCCAGATGAATGGGGTCGATGCCCAATTCGATTGCGATGGGAAACACCAGCGGCGCCACAATGACCAGCAAACCCGAAGGCTCCATGAACTGCCCACCGATCAGCAGGATCACGTTGACGATGATCAGAAACACGATGGGCCCGAACCCGGCATCCAGCATGGCTCCGGCAATCTTCTGGGGAATCTGCTCATCCGTCAAAACATGCTTGAGGATCAACGCGTTGGCAATGATGAACATCAGTGTGACGGTCAGCTTGCCGGCCTCGAACAGCGTGTCTTTCGTATCGCGGTGGAAAAAGGCCGTGATCAGCGCAAGAGGTTTCTGCATCAGCGTCAGGTTCTGCACGCCGTCGCCCTTGACATGCAACGGCCCCATGTCGCGGTAGACGAAACAGGCGATCAGGAAGGCATAGACCGCAGCCACCGCAGCCGCTTCGGTCGGTGTAAAGATGCCGCCGTAGATACCGCCAAGGATGATGACAATCAGAAAAAGCCCCCAGCCCGCTTCGCGGCCCGCACTCCAGACCTCGCCCCAGCCGCGCCATTCGCCCTTGGGCAGGTCGCGCAGGATTGCCATGACATAGATTGTGACCATCAGCATGGTTCCGGCCATCAGCCCGGGGATGACCCCCGCAAGGAACATCCGGCCCACAGAGACGTCCGTGGCCGAGGCATAGACCACCATCACGATCGACGGCGGGATCAGAATGCCAAGGGTCCCTGCGTTGGCAATGACGCCCGCCGCGAAATCCTTGGTGTACCCGACCTGACGCATCCCCGCGATCACGATGGATCCGATGGCAACTACAGTGGCAGGCGATGACCCGGACAGCGCCGCAAACAGCATACAGGCAAAGACACCGGCAATCGCAAGCCCACCGGGCAGGTGACCGACCAGAGCGATGGAGAAGCGAATGATGCGCCGCGCCACGCCCCCTGTCGACATGAAGCTTGACGCGAGGATGAAGAAGGGAATGGCCAGCAGCGTGTAGTGTCCCGCCATGGCCTGAAACAAGGTCTGCGCGACCGAGGCCAGCGACGTGTCGCTCAGCACCAGCAAGAAGACGATGGAAGACAGCCCGAGGCTCACGGCAATTGGCACGCCGATCAGCATCAGGCCAACGACCATGGTGAAAAGAATTGTGACTTCCATGGTTCAGTTTCCTGCGTTCAGATGTTTGACGTCTTCGATGGCGTCTTCGGCTTCGTGGCTGACGATCAGACTGGTGGACGTGCCGCGGTAAACGCGCAAGGTCGCCTGAATGAAGCGGAAAAGCAGAAGCGCCATCCCGAAGGGCAACATGGCGTAGGGGATAAAGCGCGGGACCTTTTCATAGGCTTCGCCCTCGTTGAAAATCGGCTCGATCCAGCGCAGCCAATCGGGCATCGGCATGTCGACAACCTCGTACCAGGCCTGATCCCGAGTGTCTTCGAAACCGGTCGGAAACCAGCGTCCGCTGGTGACGTCGAATCCGGCAAAGGGGGCCCAGTAGTCCCAGGCGCCTTTCATCACCAATCCCGCGTAGACCACGCAGATCACACCTGCGACAAGCGCCAGAACACGCCGCACAGGCGGAGAAAACAGGTTGATGACTGCATCAACCCCCAGATGCGCCGTGACCTTGACTGCATAGCTCACGCCAAAAAGAACCAGCCAGGCAAACAGGAAGGTCACCGCCTCCAGCCCCCAGATGATGCCCGTATTGAACACATAGCGCAGCACGACGTTGACAAAGGTCAGGATCGTCATCAGCCCCAGGATAACCGCGATGGCCGTCTCTTCGATTTCGTTGACGATACGGCCCAGAACAGTGCCCGCCTCATAGGAATGCGACATGGCATTTCCCCTCCGATGGAAAGTGATCCGGCCCCGAAATTGGGGCCGGACGGGTCGTGTCGGAACGGATCAGAAGCCCGCGTTGATGGCTTGGGCCGCGTCGATGTTCTCCTGACCGACATCGTCGCGGAACTGCTCCCAGACGGGCTTCATGGCATCTACCCAGACCTGGCGCTGCTCGGGCGTCAGTTCGCGGATCGTCGATCCTGTATCCAGAACCGCCTGCCGGGAATCGGCGTCAACCTGGCCCACGGCGGCGTTGCGCTCGACGGTCACCTCGTTGAGGATCGTGGCAAGTTGCGTGCGCACGTCTTCGGGCAGGCTGTCCCACCAGTCGACAGAGGTCACGACCATGTAGTCGATGATACCATGGTTGGTTTCGGTGATGCCGTCCTGAACCTCAAAGAACTTCTGGCCGTAGATGTTGGACCAGGTGTTCTCCTGCCCATCGACAACGCCGGTCTGCAGCGCGCCATAGACTTCCGAAAAGGCCATCGGCTGCGGGCTCACACCGATCGCTTCCATCTGCGCTTTGATCACGTCAGAGGGCTGCACGCGGAACTTGAGGCCTGCAGCATCGGACGGCAGGATCAGTGGCCGGTTGGCCGACATCTGCTTCATGCCGTTGTGCCAGAATTCAAGTCCCAGAAGACCGCGGCGCGTCATCGCTTCCTTCATCGCCTGCCCGGTTTCCGAGGTTTGGAATGCGTCAACCGCCTCGACATTCTTGAACATGAAGGGCAGATCGAAAATCCGGAACTTCTTGGTAAACTGCTCGAACTTCGACAGCGACGGCGCGGCCAGTTGCACGTCCCCCTGCAGCAGCGCCTCGAGAACCTGGTCATCGTTGTAGAGAGTGGACTGCGGGAACACTTCGACGCAGGCTTTGCCGTTCATCTCTTCGTTCACACGCTCCTGGAACAGTGACGCGGCAATGCCCTTGGGGTGTTTGTCGGTGTTTGTCACGTGGCTGAACTTGATAACGATCTCGCCATCATCGCACGCCGCGGACACAGCGCCCGCGCTTACGGTCATGGCCAAAGCCGTGGCGGCAGCAGTCAAAAATTTCATGGTGTCTCCTCCCAGAGAGCTTAGGGTTGGGTCCGCCGCACCGAAACGGGCGGCGTCCCCATCAAGAAATCAAGCCCAGCAGCTTTGCCCAAGCTCAAATAAGATCGAAACACAAAAACAATTTTTAGTGTTTTGTTTCTGTTATTTATGGATCAAAGTTCAGAGTTTTTCAGAGCGCCGTTCGCCACAGAGTGCGAAAACCCGCACAGTGCGATGCAGTACTGTGCGAAATTCCGCACAGTGTTAGCGCCGGTAGTCTTCCGCGCGAATCCCGTAGCGTGCAAGCTTGTCGTAGAATGTCTTGCGCGGCAGTTTCAGCGCTTTGGCCGCATCGCTTGCATGGCCGTTCTGGCGCCCCAGGGCCGCCACCAGCAAAGAGCGTTCGACCCGCGCCAATTGTTCCGCAAGCCCCAACTCGACCGCGTGCGTCACCTCTTCGGGCATCCCAAGCACAAAGCGCATGGCCGCACTCATCAAGGAGCGCGCATTGCCGGGCCAGTCCTGCGCCATGAGGGCCGCCATATGATCCGGGGCAAGCTCTGGCGGAGCCAGCCCGGCCTGCTCTGCGGCCTGCGCCACATAGTGACGAAACAGCACCGGGATGTCTTCGGGCCGCTCGCTGAGCGACGGGATGCGCACAGGCATCACCTCAAGCCGGTAGTAAAGATCGGCGTTCAGAGCGCCCTGCTGCACGGCCGCGGCCAGATCACGGGTGCTGCCCGCAATCAGGCGCGCGGCGCACCCGGATTCCAACGCCTCAAGCAGCGCCAGTTGCGCAGCCGCAGGCAGACCTGCCACCTCGTCCAGAAACAGGCTGCCGCCCTTGGCCACCTCCAGCGATTGCGCCAGTTCATCCTCCGCCAGATCAGCCGCCGCCCGCTTGACGAACGGCGCCTTTGAGCGCAGCGACGACAAGTGAATGACCTCTGCAACCTTCGAGATCCCGGTGCCCGGCGCACCGGTCACCAGCACTTCGGTATCCAGCGGTGCCACCCGGCGCACGCGGGCGCGCAACCCCTCGGCCAGAGCCGATTCCCCGAACAGCATCCTTGCCGCCGGATCGCCACTTTCGACCAAAGCCCGCAAACGGCGGTTTTCCAGTACCAGAGACCGGGTTTTCAAAGCCCTCTCAAGAACAGCCAGCAAGTCATTGCGCGCGCACGGTTTTTCTAGAAACCCGAATGCCCCTTCGCGCATGGCCCGCACCGCCATCGGAATGTCGCCTTCCCCGGTCAGCAAGATCACCGGCAGATCGGGATCCACTTTGCGGGTGTGTTCCAACAGGTAAAACCCGTCACGCCCCGGCATCCGGATATCCGACAGGATGACGCCGGCAAAATCCGCGGCAATGTGATCCTTGGCGACCACGAAAGACCCCGCACTGATCGGCTCAAGATCGGCCAGTTCCAGCGTTTGGGACAACGCCTCGCGCACGGCGGCATCATCGTCCACAACCAATACCTTGACCGTCACGCCGCCACCTCCTCTGACCAGGGTTGCAGATCCACGATGAACGCCGCTCCGTCAGGCCCGCTGCTGGTGCGGATTTCTCCGCCAAAGCTTTGCACGATGCCGTAGGAAATCGACAGGCCCAGCCCCATGCCCTCGGACGCCCCGACCTCCTTGGTCGAATAGAACGGGTCAAACACCCGGTCCGGCACTTCGATGCCGGGGCCGGTATCGCGCACAATTGCGGCGCTTTCTGAAATCTCGATCGTCAGCACCCGTAGGTCTCGCCCCGCCATCGCATCTACTGCATTGGTGATCAGGTTGACAAAGACCTGCCCCAGACGCACCTCGCCGCCTGACACCCAGACTGGCGTACCGGGCGGGTCAAACACCAGTTCTACGCCCTCCTGTCGCCTGCGGGGGGCGGTCAGTTCCAGCGCGCTTGTCACCACGGCGACCAGATCAACCCGCACGGCAGGCGCAGTTTCCTGCCGCGAAAAGGCCCGCAAGTTCTTGATGATCCGGCCCATGCGCCGCGCCATGTCCGCGATCCGACCCAGATTGTCGCCCACCCGGTCACGCTTGTCGCGCTCAAGGAACTGCACCGCGTTTTCGGCATAGGTCTGAATGGCCATCAGAGGCTGGTTCAACTCGTGGCTCAGCCCCGCGCTCATCTGCCCCAAGGCGCTCAGTTTGCCCGCCTGCACCAGATCCGCCTGCGCGCGCGCCAATGCCGCCTGCGCCACTTCCCGCTCTTCGGCTTCGCGCCGCAACTGGGTGTTTGTCTTCTGCAGCGCAATGGTGCGTTCGGCCACCCGCGCCTCAAGCAAGGCGTTGGCCAGCGCCAGGGTTCGTCGCCGTTCCGTCGCCAGAAACAAAAGCGCCCCGAAAGCAAGGCAAAGACCCGCCACGGCGGCCGCCTGCAACCGGGCCAGCCTGCGCGCCGGGGCCACATCGATCAAGGCTTCGCCGCGCATGCCGATCACCGGCAGATCCCGGCTGATATGCAGTGCGTTCTTTGGCAGATACGGCCCCCAGCCCATCTGCCAAACTTCGTGCCGACCCAGAGTGTAGCTGTCAAACGGCAAGGACCGGCCATCGACCGGGGTCAGCCCCGGCGCGCCCTCTGGCCGCTGCCAGAACACGATCTCGGAGCGATTGGTGATGAACACCCGATCCGAGGCGTCCGTAAAGAAGACCGCAGGGTTGGAACCAACCCAGTCCCACTCGATGCTCGCCAGATCCGCAGAAACCACGACGGCCCCGCGCACAGATGCGGAGGCATCAAAAACCGGGGCCGCATAGGCAAACACACGCGTGCCGCTTGCGGTCTGGCCACTGCCCCAGCCCAAGGCGCCTTGCATGGATCGTTGCACAAGCGGGCCGATATCAACGCCATCTGCATTGCCGCGCGCACCAGCCATCACCAACCCGTCCGCATTGGTCAGCAGGATGTCTTCGGCCGCCGTCTTGTCCGCGATTTCCAGAAACAGGGCTTCCACCACCGCCACGTCCTCGCCCGCGAGGACAGTGCCCACCTGCGGGTGATCGGCGACCAGAACCGCCAATTCGCGGTAGCGCTGCAACTGGCCCTTGAGCCGGTCACTGGCCAGCGCCAGATCAGACGCGCCTTGCCGGTCCAACTGATCAAGCGCCTGGAAATAGCCATAGCGCCAGACGCCCCCGGCGACGGCCGCAACCACCGCGAGAAAGGCCAGCACGCCGACCAGCCGTGTGATCACACCATCGCTCATGTCGGCAGCTTATCGTGCGTTCGGTGCGCTTGACCAGACTTGCCAATGACGGCGGAGCCTGTGACATATCGCGGATGCTGATCCAGTCGCCCCACGCCCCCGATTTCATTCAGGACCCCTATCCGGTCTACGATATGGCCCGCGCCAAGGGACCTGTGCAATTCTGGAAAGATTACGGCATGCTGGCCGCCTTTGATCATGCCACGGTGCATCGCCTGCTGCGCGACAAACGGCTGGGCCGCGCCGTCCCAGAGGCCAGACGCATACCCGTTCCTGATCACCTTTTGGCCTTTGATGCGGTGGAGCGGCATTCGCTGCTGGAACTCGAAGCCCCCGAACACACCCGGCTGCGCCGCCTTGTGTTGCACGCCTTTACCTCACGACGGATCGCGGGGCTGACCCGCGACATTCAGGAGATATGCGCGGATTTGCTTGAGGAGCTGCCTTCAGGCGCGTTTGATCTGATCCCGACCTATTGCCAGCATGTGCCGGTGCGCGTGATCGCCCGCCTGCTGGGTGTGCCCGAAGTCATGGGGCCGGACCTCTTGCGGTGGTCCGCTGCGATGGTGGCGATGTATCAGGCCGGGCGGAGCCGCGCGATTGAGGACGCGGCCAACACGGCCGCCGCCGAGTTCACCGATTTCCTGCGCGGATACATCGAAAGACGCCGGGGGGATCCGCGCGATGATCTGATCACGGAACTTATCGCTGCCGAGGAAGACGGCACCAAACTGACCCATGACGAGATGATCGGCACCTGCATCCTGTTGCTGAATGCGGGCCACGAGGCCACGGTGCACAGCCTTGGGAATGCAGTGAAATGCCTGATTGAAACGGAAACGACGGCGGCGCTGTCCCCGGAGCTTATCGCGGGCACCATCGAGGAACTGCTGCGCTTTGATCCACCGCTGCACATGTTTACGCGCTATGCCTACGATGTGATTGAAGTCGGCGGCCACGTGATGCAGCCCGGTGACGAGATCGCACTGATGCTGGGCGCTGCTGGCCGCGACCCCGCAGTCTATGCCGATCCGCACAGGTTCGATCCGGCGCGCAAGGCCCCGGCGCATCTGGCCTTTGGCGGCGGGCTGCATTTCTGCGTCGGCGCGCCCTTGGCCCGGCTTGAGATGCAGATCGCGCTGCCCGCCTTGTTTGAACACGCCCCGGACTTGCGGATCAGCCAGACGCCACACTACGCCGACAGTTATCACTTTCACAAACTCGACCATTTGAGGGTGACAGCGCGCTA
>CAYGQZ010000060.1:0-18422 GCA_964352055.1 uncultured Rhodobacterales bacterium | reverse complement strand
GTCGCAAGCATCCGCAGCAGGAATTCCTGCAGGTGGATACGACCAACATCCTGTTTATCTGTGGCGGGGCCTTTGCGGGTCTCGACAAGATCATCGCACGGCGCGGCAAGGGTTCGGCCATGGGGTTCGGCGCGGATGTCCGGGATGAGGAATCGCGTGGTATTGGTGAAATCTTTACGGATCTCGAACCCGAGGACTTGCTGAAATTCGGTCTGATCCCGGAATTTGTCGGCCGCTTGCCGGTTTTGGCAACGCTCGAAGATCTAGATGAGGATGCTCTGGTCACGATCCTGACCCAGCCCAAGAACGCGCTGGTCAAACAGTACCAGCGTCTGTTTGAGCTGGAAGACACAGACCTGACATTCACCGATGATGCGCTGACCGCGATTGCCAAACGTGCCATTCAGCGGAAAACGGGGGCACGTGGTTTGCGTTCGATCCTTGAGGACATTCTGCTCGATACGATGTTCGAATTGCCGGGGCTTGGTTCAGTCACGGAAGTAGTCGTAAACGAAGAGGCCGTCACTTCTGACGCTTCCCCTCTTATGATCCATGCCGATGCCGAAAAGGAACCGGCAAGCGCGGGTTGATCCCCAAAGCAAGAACAGATTTCGAAAAGCGGGCTTCGTGCCCGCTTTTTCTTTGCCGAAAACAATCACCGGTCTCTTGCCATTCAACGTCTGGCGGCGAATGCTGTACCCGTAAGGCGCACCTAGGTGCGCCCCGATTGGGATAAGAAAATGAGCATAGTGCGGATATCATCTGGCGGAGTTTACGAGTCGAAAATCGGATATTGCCGTGCGGTCGTCGCAGGCGGTTGGGTCCACGTCGCGGGGACGGTCGGGCAGGGGGAAACAGCAACGGCGCAATGCGAGAACGCCTTGTCCATCATCCACAAAGCCCTTCGCGATGCGGGGGCCGACTGGCAAGACGTCGTGCGCGTCACCTATATGCTGCCCGACCGGTCAGAGTTCGAAGCCTGCTGGCCAATCCTGTCCCGCACATTTGGCGCAAACCCGCCTGCGGTCACAATGATCGAATGTGGTTTGATCGACCCGAAATACCGCATCGAAATTGAGGTGACCGCGCTTTTGCCGACATGATCCAAGTGGCCTGCGCGCGCGTGTCCTCTGGACGCGGCCCGGTGGATGCGGCATAGAGTGAGGAAACCGTTGGAGGCGAAGAATGGGCATTCTCAATACGCTGCTGCGTTCCGTGACATGGTGGAACGGCCAGACGCTCAACACCCAGCTGTTTACATGGCGCAAGGGCACCAAGGTCGGGGAAGATTCCCAAGGCAACATTTTTTACAAGAATGCCGACGACAGCCGTCGCTGGGTCATCTTCAATGGTGAGGCCGAGGCCAGCCGTATTGATCCGCATTGGCATGGTTGGCTGCATCGCACCTGGAATGAACCACCGACTGAAAAACCATTGCCAATCAAGGCTTGGGAAAAGCCGCACCAACCGAATTTGACGGGTACAGCAATGGCTTACGCCCCCGCAGGATCTATCCGCAGGGCAAATCCCGCCGATCGCGGTGACTATGAAGCCTGGACGCCGGAATAAGGCCCCACACGATGTCTGAGAACACAACCGAGGTCTTGGTTGGCGGTGCTGTTTTGGCGGCTGCTGTGGCAATCGCCATATACGGCGCCCAAGTCGGCGGTATTGGCACCGGTGGCAGCGCGACCTATCCCTTGTCTGCAAGTTTCCGCAGTCTCGAGGGTGTCAATGTTGGCACAGATGTGCGTCTGGCGGGCGTTAAAATCGGTACAGTCACCGATGTGGGCCTGAATGCGACCACCTTTCGCGCGGACACCACCGTGGCGCTGGGCCAAGACACTCTGATTCCGGATGACAGTGCAATCATCATCAGCTCCGAAGGCTTGCTGGGTGGAAATTTTGTTGAAATCGTACCAGGTGGTTCGCCGTTCAACTTTGAACCGGGGGATGAGATCACCGATACGCAAGGCTCGGTCAGCCTTATCTCTCTCCTGTTGAAATTCGTGTCAGGGTCCGGGGATGCGGGCCAATGATGCTGCGTCTGGCTGTGTTGTGCGTGGTGCTTGGCACCGCTGCATTTGCGCAGGATCGGACACAGTCTGCCTCTGGCGCGGTCTTGCGCGGGCTCGACAAGTTTAACGGGTCTGTGGTCGATATTGAGTTGCCCACCGGTCGCACCGTGAAATTCGAACGGTTAAATATCACACTGACGGAATGCCGTTATCCAACCGGAAATCCGTCCGGAGACGCCTATGCCGGTTTGCAAATCACGGAAACGGGCCGTACGGGGGCCGTATTTTCGGGATGGATGGTTGCATCCTCACCGGCTTTGAACCCGATGGAACATGCCCGCTACGATGTCTGGGTCTTGCGTTGTATCACGTCCTGAAACGTTGCTGGCGGCGGGGCATTGAAGTCCGCTGAATGCTCCAGCGCTGCGGCCAGTAATGTGTGATACTGGGCGCGCGTAATCTCGACAGCACCCAGAGACGCAAGGTGATCCGTCAGAAACTGTGTGTCGAACAACCTGAAGCCCCCCCGTTGCAGCCGATCCACGCAGCCTGCCAATGCCATCTTTGATGCGTTCGTGCGGCGTGAAAACATGCTCTCGCCAAAAAAAGCAGCCCCAAGTACAACACCGTACACGCCGCCCACCAAGGCTGAGCCTTCCCAGACTTCCATCGAATGCGCATGACCACTGCGGCGCAGCGCGGAATAGAGACGTCGGATTTCCGGGTTGATCCAAGTATCCGAGCGGTCAGCACAACCCTCCACAACCGCCTCGAAATCTGCATCTGCTGTCAACGTCCAATCGCTGCGCCGCATCGCCCGTGCAAGGCTGCGCGAGATGTGGAACCCGTCCAGCGGAAGAATACCGCGCTTGCGTGGATCGACCCAGAACACCTCGGGATCGTCGCGGCTTTCGGCCATGGGAAATATGCCATTCGCATAGCCCCGAAGCAAAAGTTCCGGCGTGATCGCAAAGTCGTTCATTGGCCTCTCGTCTGGTTTCTGTTCGCCCTGTTTGGTGTATATCACGCCTGCGCAACGGCTGTACCGACCGACGAACGGATACCGCACGAAACCATGAGATAGATCGTGCCTGACCGCTACAGTCGCACGCCGGATTTAAGAGCTGTTTTGGGCGGCGGGTGAAACATATGCACGGCACGCGATTGGCCTGCCTGATGCTTGCGCATTGCCTGCACTGCAACCGGCTTGCGTCAGGCCTTGTTGCTGTCCAGCCAATGTTCAAGCCAATGAATGTTATATTGCCCCGTGTGGATGCCCGGCTCTGCCAGCAGCGCATGAAAAAGCGGGATAGTTGTATCCACGCCGTCAACAATCAATTCGCCAAGTGCCCGCGCAAGTCGCGCCAATGCTTCTGGGCGGTCCCGCCCGTGAACAATCAGCTTTCCGATCAAACTGTCGTAATAGGGCGGAATGACATAGCCATCGTATAGTGCGGAATCCATCCTAACACCCAGGCCGCCAGGGGCATGATATTGCGTGATCCGGCCCGGTGATGGGGTGAAGTTTGGCAGTTTCTCTGCGTTTATACGCACTTCGATTGCGTGCCCGTTGATTTTCAGATCGTCCTGCCGAAAGGAAAGATCTGCTCCGGCGGCAACGAGGATCTGCTCTCGTACCAGATCAACGCCAAAAATGGCTTCGGTCACCGGGTGCTCGACCTGCAAACGCGTGTTCATTTCGATGAAATAGAACTCCCCGTTCTCATACAGGAATTCGATTGTGCCGGCGCCGGTGTAGTTGATGTTGGCCACGGCATCGGCACAGACTTTGCCGATATAGGCACGTTCATCCGCTGTGATGCATGGGCCGGGGGCCTCTTCGAACACTTTCTGATGACGCCTTTGCAACGAGCAGTCGCGTTCGCCCAAATGCACGGCGCGTCCTTTGCCATCGCCAAAAACCTGAATTTCAATGTGGCGCGGTGTAGTCAGATACTTTTCAATATAGACTTCGTCATTTCCGAAGTTGGACTTGCCTTCGGCACGGGCAGTCGTGAATGCCCTTTCCATATCCGCTGCTGTGATGGCCACTTTCATGCCGCGCCCGCCACCGCCGGCGGTTGCCTTGATAATCACCGGATAGCCCATGTCTTCAGCAATCGCCCTGGCGTCCTCGAGGGTGGCGACACCACCATCTGATCCGGGTACACAAGGCACGCCAAGGGCTTTCATCGTTTCCTTTGCGGTGATCTTATCGCCCATAACGCGTATGTGTTCTGCTGTCGGACCGATAAATGTTATCCCGTGATCTTCGACAATCTGAACGAATTGGGCGTTTTCCGACAAGAATCCGTAACCCGGATGGATGGCATCCGCGCCGGATATCTCACAAGCCGAAATGATGGCTGGAAAGCTGAGATAGGATTGCGTGGACGAGGGGGGGCCAATGCAGATGGATTCGTCCGCCATACGCACATGCATGGCGTCCGCATCCGCTGTCGAGTGTACGGCAACAGTTGCAATACCCATTTCTCGGGCGGCACGGACGACCCGCAAGGCGATCTCTCCGCGGTTCGCGATCAGGATTTTCTTGAACATCTTGTCCGCCTTACTCGAGGATCACCAAAGGCGCGCCAAATTCCACAGCCGCACCATTGTCCACCACGATCCGCTTGACCGTGCCGGCACGTGGGGACGGGATATGGTTCATCGTTTTCATCGCTTCAACGATCAGCAGCGTTTCGCCTTCCTCTACCTTTTGGCCTATGGCGATAAAGGCAGGCGCATCGGGTTCAGCCTGCAGGTACACAGTTCCAACCATGGGTGAGGTGACCGCACCAGGATCGTTTGCAGGATCGGATACAGGCGCAGGGATTTCGGCGGCAGGTGCTGCCAGTGCGGGTGCGGAAACCTGAGCCGTCGCAAGGGGGGCGGCGGCGATGGTTTGCACGGTTTGCCGCGATACCCGCACATTCAGACTGTCGTCTTCGCCGTAATCCCGTTTGACCTGCAATTCGGTGAGATCATTCTCGCGCAGCAACTCTGCCAGTGCCTTGATAAAGGCCACATCCGAATCATGGTTGGTTTTTGTCATTCTTGTCCTCAAACGGTTGGTATGGGCCACGATGTCCGAAATCGCGCGCGCGAGCTTGCTCGGGTCAGGTTATAGCGGGCGTTTGTCGCAGTGAAAAGCGCCGTTGATGCAACACGGTGCATGGGCTCGGAAACGCCGGACACTGAAGCGGTCTGGCGCTTTTTGGACCTGAGTGGTTTCGGGACCTGAGTCTTCCTTACTGCGAGACAAATGGCTGCGCGCGCAGCCACCGGAGCTAGAGGCTCCGCTGGGATAATCACATACGATCAAATCGGCGCGGCAAAGGTCGGGTCAGATCGCAAGGTATTCTGCGCGCAATTCCTTGTTTCCAAGGACTTCAGCGGCAGAACCGTCAAAGACAATCCCACCCGTGTCGAGAATCACGGCGCGGTCGGCCAGTTGCAAGGCGCGGACGGCGTTCTGCTCAACAATGACGGTGGTAATGCCCTGCTCCTTGATGATGCGCAGCGTTTTTTCAATCTCGTCCACGATAACAGGCGCCAGCCCTTCATATGGCTCATCCAGCAACAGCACCTTGATGTCGCGGGCCAGCGCGCGCGCGATGGCCAGCATCTGTTGTTCACCGCCAGAAAGCGTGACGCCTTCTTGTATGCGCCGTTCGCGCAGGCGCGGGAAAAGGTTGTAGAGCCGTTCGATCGACCAACCGATCGGGGGTGCAATTTGCGCCAGCTTGAGGTTTTCCTCGACGGTCAGACCCGGAATGATACAGCGGTCTTCGGGAACCAGCCCCAGGCCCAATTGCGATGCTTCATGGCTCTTCATCTTGTGCAAGGGCTGGTGATCCAACCATATTTCGCCGTGACGCACCTCGGGGTCATCCATTCGGGCGATCGATCGTAACGTCGTGGTCTTGCCAGCACCGTTGCGGCCCAAAAGCGCAAGGATCTCCCCTTCGTGCACGTTAAAGCTGATGCCTTGAACGATATAGCTTTCACCATAATAAGAATGCATGTCCCAGACGCTCAGAAAGGCTGGGGCGGTTTGGGCATGATTGATGCCCTTGGAGAAATCGGGTTTGACGTTCATGTCAGTGTTCCGTTCTTATCCGTTGTGGCCCCAGAAAATTCGTACGAATTTTCTGGATCGACGTTGCATTATGCGGCGTCCTGGGTTTCACCCAAATAGGCTTCGCGCACTTTCGGATGGCCCTTGATATTGTCGGGGGTGTCTTCGACCAGCGGCGTGCCCTGCGCCAGAACAGTGATCCGTTCTGCAAGCGAGAAAACCACATGCATATCGTGCTCAATGATTGCAATCGTGATGTCGCGCTCATCCTTGATCTGTTTGAGCAGGTCAATCGTGTTGTTGGTGTCGGCCCGCGCCATCCCGGCGGTCGGCTCATCCAGCAACAGCAGACGCGGTTTCTGCGACAAGCACATTCCGATTTCCAACCGCCGCTTGTCACCACGCGACATGGACGCGGCATGCATGTGGCGCTTTTCAACCATGTTCATCTCTTCGAGCACATGTTCAGCCCTCTCCACGATCTCGCGGTCTTTGAGCATGTTGATATAGAAGTTGGGGGTAAACGATCCGTCCCGCTTGGCAAAACACGGGATCATCATGTTTTCCAGAACACTCAGGTCGCCAAATATTTCGGGCGTCTGAAACACCCGTGATATGCCCATCTGATTGATTTCGTAAGGTTTCCGCCCCAACACCGATTGCCCGTCGAACATGACCGAACCTGTGTCAGGGATCAGCTTGCCGACAAGACAGTTCAGCAATGTGGATTTGCCCGCCCCATTCGGTCCGATAATCGCGTGCACGGAGTTTTCCGCGATGCTCAGGTTCACGTCACCGAGGGCCTGCAGGCCTCCGAACCGTTTACCCACGTTCTTGACTTCGAGAATTCCCATCAGTCCGTCTCCTCATTCCGCAGGTGTGGTTTTGCCGTCGGGCTTGTCATCGGCCGGAGACTTGCGTTTGAACATTTTCGCGACACGCTGACCTCCTTCGACAAGCCCGCCGGGCAAAAAGATAACAACAGCCATAAAGATCAGCCCAAGTGTCAGGTGCCAGCCCTTGCCGATAAAGGGATAGAGCAGCGTGACGACAAAGTTCTCCAATCCGTCCGGCAGAAATGCAAACCATGTGTGCAGGATGTCCGAGTTGATCTTGGACAGGATGTTTTCCATGTACTTGATCGCACCGGCACCCAGGACAGGGCCAATCAGCGTGCCGGCACCACCGAGGATTGTCATCAGAACCACTTCGCCAGAGGCCGTCCAGAACATGCGATCGGCGCCCACCTGCGTGTCCATCGCCACCAGCAGTCCCCCTGCCAGGCCCGCATACATACCGGAGATCACGAAAGCCGCCAGCGTATAGGGCTTGGAGTTGAGGCCGGTGTAGTTCAACCGCTGCTGGTTCGATTTCACCGCCCGCAGCATCATCCCGAAGGGCGAGCGGAAGATGCGGATCGAAAGATAGAACGCCACTATCATGATCACCGCGGCGATGTAGTAGCCCGCGTTGAAGGTGAAGACCCAGCCACCCACTGCCCAGTCGAAACCGTCGTTCATTTCCAGACCGAAGAGGTTGGCACGCGGGGTTCTGCCTGTGACGAGTTCCGGATCCAGAATGCGCGGATCGGTATATTTCGGCTGCAACCCGGTTTCGCCACCGGTGATGGGGGTCAATACCGAATAGGCCAGTGCATAGGACATCTGCGCAAAGGCCAGTGTCAGAATGGAGAAGTAGATGCCCGAACGGCGCAGTGAAATCCAACCCACAATGAGCGAGAAAAGCCCCGCAATCAGGACCGAGACAATGATTGCCGGGATCACGTTCATGGTGAGCAGTTTCATCATCCAGATCGCGGCATAGGAGCCGACGCCGAGAAACGCGGCGTGGCCGAAGCTGAGATAGCCTGTGAGGCCAAAGAGAATGTTGAAACCGATGGCGAAGATGCCGAAGATCACCAGGCGCTGCATCAGGTCAGGATAGCCTGCATTGAACTGTGCCATCGCCGAGCCTTCGGGGAAGGGGTTCAAGATGAAGGGGGCAAAGAGGGCAAGGCAGCCCACGATGATCAAAAGCGTGAAGTCCTTTTTTGTCAGTCCGAGCATGGTCTATTCCTCCATCACGCCTTTGCGACCCATTAGGCCGCGCGGACGCGTGAGCAAGATGATGATGGCCACCAGATAGATGATGATCTGGTTGATGCCGGGCAGAATGCTGAGCACTTCTGCCATGGAGGCAAAGCTTTCCAGGATGCCGAGCAGGAAGCCTGCCAGCACCGCGCCCGAGAGCGAGCCCATGCCGCCGACGACGACAACGACGAAGCTCAGCACCAGAAAGTCCATTCCCATGTGGTAGTTGGGCGAGTTGATCGGCGCATACATGACGCCTGCGATACCAGCCACTGCAGCGGCAATGCCGAACATGATCGTAAAGCGCTTGTCGATGTCGATGCCCAGAAGACCGACCGTTTCACGGTCAGCCATGCCCGCCCGCACGACCATCCCGAAGGTGGTGAACTGCAGGAAGGCAAAGACGGCACCGATGATCACCGCCGAGAAAGCGAAATAGACAAGCCGCCAGTAGGGGTAGATGATCGTGTTGGGATCAAAGCCCAGCATCGCGCCGAAGTCGAAGGAGCCGCGAAAGACTTCGGGAGCCGGGGTCGGGATCGGGTTGGCGCCGTAAAAATACTTGATGATCTCCTGAAGCACGATGGCAAGGCCGAACGTCACCAGGATCTGATCCGCATGCGGGCGCTTGTAGAAGTGCTTGATCAGTCCCCGTTCCATGATGAACCCGATGGCGACCATGACCGGGATCGCGAAGAGGATCGAGAGCGGTACGGCCCAGTCGATGATCGCATTGCCCGTCTCCTGACCGAAAAAGTCGTAGATATAGGGCACGTCCACTTTTAGCGGGTTGCCGAGGAAGTCTTTCTGCGTATCGTCGACGACCGTGTGGCTCAGTGTGATAAGGCGGCTGAATGTAACGGCACAGAACGCGCCGATCATGAACAGCGCGCCATGGGCGAAATTGACAACCCCGAGGGTGCCGAAAATTATTGTCAGACCAAGGGCGATCAACGCGTAAGCGGAGCCCTTGTCGAGGCCGTTGATAATTTGCAGGATGATTGCGTCCATGGTCCCACTTTCCGGATGCGATGGCGGCTCGCCGGCCGCGAAGCGCCGGGCAGGAGAGACCCCGCCCGGCGTTTGTTGAGAGCTTTAGGCGCCCGCGTTGCAGGTCCCGAGAGAACCGCCGGCGAACTGTGGGTGCTCGGGGTCATAGGACACCTGTTCCGTGGGTGTAACCTCGACGATTTCCACCAGGTCGAATTCGTTATCTGGGTTCTCTTTACCCTTCACGACGACGACGTCCTTGAAGCACTGGTGATCCGCGCCGCGATAAAGCGTCGGGCCGTTGCCCAGACCGTCGAACGCGAAGTCCTTCAGCGCTTCGCCGACGGCACAAGGGTTGAACGAGCCAGCCCGCTCGACTGCATCCGCATAGAGCAGCGCCTGCACGTAGCCTGTGTGCGCGGCCTGGCTCGGCGGGAAGCCGTATTTGGTGCCGAAGGACTGCACGAAGGCGTTGGTGCCGACGAAGCGGGATCCCAGCTGGTTTTCCAGTTTCCAGTCCCAGTTCTGCGAGCCGAAGATGCCCTTGATGTTGGCGCCCGCACCGCGGGCCATCAGTTCTGAGTAGAGCGGCACGACGATCTCGAACTTCTTGCCGTTCACTTCCTTGTCGCGCAGGCCGAACTGCACGGCGTTGGTGAGCGAGTTGACCATGTTTCCGCCGTAGTGGTTCAGAACCAGTACGTCCGCGCCCGATTGCAGAACCGGGGCGATGTAGGAAGAGAAGTCGGTCTGTGTGAGGGGTGTCAGCACCGAGTTGACGGTTTCCCAGCCCAACGCTTCGGTGGAGGAGCGCATGGCTTCCTCGGTTGTGTAGCCCCAGTTGTAGTCCGCCGTCAGGTGGTAGGCCTTGCGGTCTGTACCATATTGATCGATCAGAACGGGCGCGAGCGCCGCACCAGACATGTAGGAGTTGAAGAAGTGGCGGAAGCCATTGGCCCGCTTGTCTTTTCCTGTTGTATCATTGGCGTGGGTCAGGCCTGCCATGAAGATGATGCCGGCTTCCTGGCAGAGGGCCTGAACGGCCACGGCCACACCAGAGGACGACCCGCCGGTGACCATGATGACGCCGTCTTTTTCGATCATCGACTTGGCCGAAGCGCGGGCGACATCAGATGTCGTTGCTGTGTCACCGGTAACGTACTGGACCTTCTTGCCTAAGACTCCGTTGCCTTGCAGCGCCTTGGAGGAGAAGGTGTTCATCATGCCGCCGTCTCCCTCACCGTTCAGGTGTTCGGCAGCCAGTATAAGCGCGCGCAACTGATCGGCTCCCTCGTCAGCATATGCCTTGGTCTGGGGCACATTGAAGCCGAAGGTGACGGTGTCGCCCGTTGGCGCATTGGTAAAGCCTGCATGGCCATCGGCCCGCAGATACGTCGGCAGAGCGAGGCCCGCACCAGCGACGACACCGGTTTGCAGCACGCCACGACGTGACAGGTTCAATTTGGACATAAATATCCTCCCATTTGTTTTAAATGCGCAGCCAGGCTCCTCTTCCACAGCCGCGCGGCACCTTTTGATGCAAACTATATATCGCCCGGTTTTCGAAAATTGCGCAATAAGCCCCTTGTTTTTCACAACTATTTTGTAAATAAATCGACAGTCTGCGATCATGATCTGTAAATTTCATTATGTCGCAGCGCAGAAACGCATTGAAAAAACTCACAAACGGTAACGTCAGCACCATGACCCGAGAAGCGCTCACCGGCAGCCGTATTCGCGAACGCCGCATCATTCTGGGCTTCAGGCAGGCTGACCTGGCACGCAAGATCGGAATTTCCGCCTCATACCTCAACTTGATCGAGCACAATCGCCGCAGAATCGGGGGTAAGCTGCTTCTCGATATTGCGGATATTCTGGGCGTCGAAGTGTCAGCGCTGACCCAAGGGGCTGAAGCTGCGTTGATCGCGGCATTGCGCGATGCGGCACAAAGTGCACGTATGCCTCAAGCAGAAATGGAGCGGGCAGAGGAGTTTGCAGGTCGCTTTCCCGCATGGGCCGAAGCGATGTCCAAATCGCACAGCCGGATTGAAGGGCATGAGCGGATGATTGAAATGCTCAATGATCGTTTGGCCCATGATCCCGAACTGGCCGCTTCCGTGCACGAGGTACTGTCGACAGCGGCCGCCATTCGCTCTACCGCTTCAATCCTTGCTGAAAACAAGGATCTGGACCCGCAGTTGCGCGACCGCTTTCATGCCAATATCGACGCCGACAGCCGACGACTGGCTGCAAGTTCCAAGGCCCTTGTCGGATTTCTGGATACAGAAACCGGCGAAGCTGTAACCACCAGCTCGCCCCAGGAGGAGGTCGAAGCCTTTTTGGCCGCGCGGGACTACAGTTTTTCAGAAGTGGAAAGTGGTCAGGTCCAACTGGCCGACGTGATTGAGGGCGCGCCGGAACTCACGTCGATCGCTGCGCGCCAGATTGCCGGGGATGTTTTGAAGCGGATTGTGCTGGACAGTGCAAAAGTTGCGATGCCGGAGCTTCAGAGTGCTCTCGACACAGTGGGCCCTGATCCGGTGGCCTTGGCCGCGCATTTTGACGTTTCGGTGCCGTGTATCATGCGCCGCTTGGCCTCTGTGCCGAACCTGGGGTTTGGCCTCGTTGTCTCGGATCGGGCAGGCGCATTGCTGTTTCGCAAAGGCGTGTCAGGCTTTGCGATTCCGCGCTATGGCGCTGCATGTCCACTGTGGCCGCTGTTTCAGGTGATGGGTCAGCCTGGTCACGTCCTGTCTCAGAGAGTTCAGGTGCCGGGACGCGCCGATGCGGTGTTTGATTGTTATGCCGCAGCAGAAGCCACGGGCCCGATCGTTGTGAATGCGTCGCCACTGATTGAGGCAACCATGCTTATTGTGCCGGTCCCGCGCTCGCAGCAACACAGTGCGGATGCCCCGCAGGAAATGGGCGCATCCTGTCGCATTTGTCCGCGCCGCAGCTGTGTCGGGCGCCGCGAGCCGTCAATTCTCAGCGAAGGGTTCTGACTGTTTTGACAGGGCGTGCAAAACTGCACATAGTCGATCTTGCGCAGATACGAGCCAAAGGCCGCGCGCATCAGGGGAGGAGACGCGAGCATGGACAAACATGTTCTGCTGGTGGAAGATGAGATGAATATCATCGAAGCCATTCAGTATTTGCTGACACGAGAAGGGTGGCGGGTCGATACCCATTCCGATGGCGCAACGGCCGTCGAGAAAATTCGCGCATTGAAACCCACGTTGGTCGTACTCGACTACATGTTGCCGGGTAAAAACGGCCTCGATATCCTGTCAGAGCTGCGCGAAGATCCTGCGTTTGCCAAAATGCCCGTCTTGATGTTGACGGCGCGTGGTCAGTCGCGTGACCGCGAGCAAGCCGAGAAAGCAGGGGTCAGCCGGTTCATGACAAAACCGTTTTCCAACACCGAAGTTGTGACCGCGGTGCGCGACCTGGTACAGTTGGCGCGATGAAAAGACGTAGCAGGCCTCCCATCTTTCTGGAGCGGAGCGGGTATCGGCAACGCCGGTTGATGGATGCCTTGCGTTTACTGCCCGTTCTGGGGGTCATGCTGTGGATTTTTCCGATGTTCTGGCCAACAGGCCCGGTAGAATTGGCGGCGTCCGAGGCTGTGAGCATGTCGTCCGCCGTGACCTATGTGTTTTCAGTCTGGGCTTTTCTGATCGCAACGACATGCGCGCTACGCGGTATCCTGCGCCCGACATTGGAACAGGATGCAGCAGAACTGGATGATGCGAGTGTGAGCGAGGCGCGCTGATGGCATCGGTCAATCAACTGATTGGTGTCAGTCTTGCCTATGTCGTGTTCCTCTTTGCCATTGCCTTTTTCGCAGAACGGGCGGCTGCATCAGGCCGCCGTGGCTGGCTGGGCTCGCCACTCGTTTATACTCTGTCGCTCTCAATCTATTGCACCGCATGGACATTTTATGGTGCCGTTGGATACGCCGCCAGATCGGGGATGGAGTTTGTAACCATTTACCTCGGACCGAGCCTTGTCATGATCGGCTGGTGGTGGGGACTGCGCAAACTTGTGCGGATCGGACGTGCCCAGCGGGCCACGTCTGTCGCTGATCTGATTTCGGCGCGCTACGGCAAGTCCAACGTCCTGGCGATTGTCGTCACGTTGATGTCGGTCATTGGCGTGACCCCGTACATCGCGTTGCAATTGCAATCGGTCACCTTGTCTTTGTCCGCTTTTGCCGGGCCGGACGGTGCTGACAGTTTCAGTCATGCTGGAACCGCGTTCTGGATTGCCGTGGGATTGGCCATCTTCACGGTTTTGTTCGGGACGCGAAACCTGAACGCGAACGAACGTCATGACGGCGTGGTCATCGCCATTGCGGTCGAGGCGATTGTCAAGCTTGTGGCCCTGATGGCGGTTGGTGTGTTTGTCGTTTGGGGGGTCGCCGGCGGTATCGGCCCGATGATGGAGCAGATTGACGCGTCGCCCATCGGCGAGTGGAACGTCGATCGCAGCCGCTGGGTTGCCTTGACGGCCCTGTCCGCAGCCGCGTTTCTATGTCTGCCGCGCATGTTTCAGGTCCTGGTGGTCGAGAACCAGGACGAACGGCATCTGCAAATCGCAAGTTGGGCCTTTCCGCTTTATCTGCTCTTGATGAGCCTCTTTGTTGTGCCCATCGCCGTCATTGGTCTGGATTTACTGCCCCAAGGATCGAACCCGGATCTTTTTGTGCTGACCGTTCCGCTGGCGGAGGACCGGATCGGGCTTGCAACGCTCAGCTTTCTGGGTGGATTCTCCTCGGCTACGTCAATGGTCATCGTGGCCACTCTGGCACTTGCGACCATGGTGTCCAACCATGTGGTCATGCCGATCTGGTTGAGCTCACAGGGCAATGGTGCGTCGGTGTCGGGCGATGTGCGCAACGTGGTGATCTTTGCCCGCCGAACCTCAATTCTGGTGATCATCGGCTTTGGCTATCTGTATTACCGGTTTTCCGGCGGCGGCGCCGCACTTGCGGCCATTGGCTTGATCTCCTTTGTCGGTGTAGCCCAGTTTTTGCCTGCAATGCTTGGCGGTATCTTCTGGCGTGGGGCCACGCGAACGGGCGCCCTTTCTGGGCTGATCACCGGTTTTGTCATTTGGGTCTATTGTTCGCTCTTGCCCAGCTTTGGCCCGGACGTCGTGCTGAGCCGCGATCTTTTCCAGAACGGGCCCTGGGGCCTTGGGTTTTTGCGGCCCGAAGCCTTCTTTGGCATCGAAGGCATGGATGCAACTGTGCATGCGGTTGTTTGGTCACTGACGTTGAACACCTTCACGTTTGTGATTGTGTCCTTGCTCACGTTCCCGGGGCCGTTGGAGCGTCTGCAAGGTGCGCAATTCGTGAATGTTTATGATCATTCGACGCAAACCCGCGGCTGGGACGCGGCACTGGCCACGTCCGAGGATCTGATGATCATGTCGCAGAGAATTCTGGGCGCAACAGAGGCCCAGGGTCTGTTTCGTGCCGAAGCACGCAGGCAGGGGGTCAAGGGACATCTGCCGGAACCCACGCAAACCTTCCTGCAGCACCTTGAGCGTGAACTGGCGGCATCGGTCGGGTCGGCCACAGCCCATGCAATGATCAGCCAGCTTGTCGGTGGCGCATCTGTTTCGGTTCAGGATCTGATGGCTGTGGCGGACGAGTCTGCTCAGATTTTGGAGTATTCCAACCAATTGGAAGCCAAGTCTGCGGAGTTGAGCCGCACCGCGCGTCAATTGCGCGAAGCAAATGACAAACTCACGGCATTGTCTGTGCAAAAAGACGCGTTTCTCAGCCAGATCAGCCACGAGTTGCGGACGCCCATGACGTCGATCCGGTCCTTTACTGAAATTCTGAGAGACACTGAAGGTCTGGGACAGGTTGAAAAGACCAAATACGCTTCGATCATTCATGGTGAAACCATCCGTTTGACACGTTTGCTGGATGCTTTGCTTGATCTGAGCGTACTTGAAAATGGTCAGGTGAACCTGAATGTCGAAACAGGTCGGCTGAGCGACGTACTGGAAAAGGCGGTCATTACAGCGCAGGCTGGCGCAACCCGGCCATTGACCATCAAGAGACGCCATCTGGATGAGGCAATCCTGCTGACAACGGATCTGGATCGCCTGAACCAGGTCTTTATCAATCTGATCACAAACGCGAAGAAATACTGCGAAGCGCCGTCTCCGGTTCTGACGATTGCAGTGCGCCGCGATGGTGATGATGTGTCCGTTGTGTTTGCGGATAACGGCAATCCGATCCCTGTGCAGTCACGCGCGGTAATTTTCGAAAAATTCGCACGGATTCAGGATACCGCAGGAGCGGGGGCCGGACTGGGTCTGGCCATTTGCCGTGAGATCATGACCCGGCTGGGTGGCAATATAAGGTACGATCCGAGTTATGAGGGAAACACCTTCGTCGTAGATTTGCCGGGTCGCGCTGCGCTGGCTGCGCAGTGATACCTCAGCAACCAATATCCTGATAAAGCGATTGGTAACCATTCCGCCTTAAGTGTTGACGCGAAGTCTAGGTCATTTTCACTGGCGGGGATATGGGCGCAACCAGATCAAACACAGTTTTGGGTCGCATCGCGGCCGCCGGGCGCGAGGATCATCAGGCCCGGGCAATGTCCTTGCAGAAAGCGATGCGCGTGACTTTGGCAAAGGTTGCGAATTCGTTGATGAACCTGCCACTGGCAGTTATCGGATCCGTGATGCAGGAGCTTTCCAGCGAAGGCTTGGAAGCCATTATTTCTGACGAGATGTTGCTATTGATGCTGGATGGACCGGGCCAGCTGGGTGGCGCTGTTCTCATAGAGTCGTACTTGGTCGGCGGTCTGATCCAACAACAAACCATAGGAACCGTTCGACCAGATACCGGCGCCGCCCGTCAGATGACGCGCACGGATGCAGCCATCTGTGCGCCGCTGCTGGACGCTCTATTTCAAAAGGTGCCGACAATCGTTGACAGTACAGAAGATGCCCGGCTTGTCGAGGGCTTCCGCTTTGGGGCCAAGGCGGAACACAGTCGCTCATTGCTGATGTCGCTTGACGCCCCCAGGTACAAGGTCTTGCGTCTCACGATCGACCTGTCCCGCGGCGTGAGGCAGGGGGAAATGATTGTAATACTGCCGGTCCACATTGCACGGGTGACCGCAACCGATAGCAAGGATGACGCGACCGAAAAAACGCTTCGGACCCCCGATATGAGCAAGGTTGTAATGGGCCTGACAACGAATTTGAACATGGTTCTGTGCCGAAAGACCTTGACCCTGATGCAGGTGCAAAAACTCAAACCCGGCGATGTGCTGGATATACCTTCTGGCCTTTTTCCAAACGTTCAGATTTGCGAAGTTGGAGGACGAGTTCTTGGGCAAGGCACCGTTGGGCATGTTGACGGGATCCGCGCCGTCAAACCGAAACGAAAACCGTTGCATGCCACGCAACCCTTGCGCCGGGCGGACGATCAAGAGCATGTTGACATGCCCAAGGTTGAAGAGATTGGCGACCGAAGGCGCACAAACGGTATCGCCGCGACGGACGCCAACAAAAACCATGCGGGCGCCTTGCCAGCCTCTGACGCCGCGCTTCCTGTCCAAATCGGCGACGTAAACAAGTCCGATGTTTTGCCTGATCCGCTGGTTGCCACAAGCCAGGGGCGTGAATTGGAAAAGACGACGCTTGAAGCCCTTCCAGAGCTGGAGGACTTGCCAGATTTGGCAGATTTGCCCGATCTGGTGGATCTGTCCGACAATAAACTGCCGATTGCCAGCTAACAGGACATGTCAGACTGTTTTTGCGATGGCTTCCAGCGTCGGTCGCAGATTCTCGATGTCATATCCGCCTGATCGCGCAGCGGCGACCACATCGGCAATGTCCATCTTGCCAGCCTGACCCAGCGCCCAAACAATGGTAGAGCGCGTGCCAGACGCGCAGTAGGCCAGCACGGGACCAGCGCTCTGCTCGATGGCATTCGCATGAATTGCTACGTTTTGCGGATTTAACGTCTGGTGCGTTAACGGCAGTCGCACAAAGTTCAAACCCGCGGCCACCGCGGCCGCTTCGATCGCGTCAGCTTGCAGGGCCGGGGGGACCTCGCTATCCGGGCGATTGCAGATCACGGTCGTAATACCGGCTGCCACGATATCCTGGATATCGGAGGCATCAATTTGCGGTGCTACAAAGTAGGTCGGGGTTATTTGGCGCATATCCATGGTATGAAGGATTATGTCGCGAACGTTTCACTGTCCAGTGTTCCGGTGCGGTAACGCGCAAAATGTCGATCAATCGACTGCAGAGCGGCCAGAAAGCGACCCCAACCGTGCGCGCAAAGGCAGGTGACCTGCCCGACATCTGCGATCTCAAGCCAAGCCGACGACCATTGGATAGATGAAACCGAAAACGGGTTTGCGGACACCAAATTTCATCAGTGGTGGTCAGCTCAGAAAAATGCCGATGATCACGATCATCAATCCAATGACAGACAGGAAAAGCGCGCCAATGTTGCGCGGCAAAACGCGTTGCATAACGGCGCGCATCTGAGTGTCTTCCAGTTTGGCACGGCGCGCGCGCCAAACCGTGGCAATGCACCACACAAGACCGAAAAGCCCCAGTATTGAAATCGCTGCACCGCCCCAGATCAGGCCGTCAAACAAGGTAAATGCTTTGCTGGTTTCCATATTGCCCCCCTAACGGATGCACAGGTGCGGAGCAAGTGCGAGATTGGTGCAGGAAGCCTCTTGCAGCCGGTCGGTCGCATGGCTATCCACCACCCGCGAGCACACTTGATGCAGCTATGTGAGTTTCGATGTAAAACGCTTGAAAAAATGAAATGCGTTTTCCCAATACATCGAATGTATGTGAACCATCAGCTGACCCAAAAAGAGGCCAAGAATGGAAGAGAACACCGCGCCGGACACCTACCGCGTCACGGCTGACGAGTTGCGCCAGTTTGTTGAGCGTATCGAACGTCTGGAAGTCGAAAAGAAAGATATCGCTGAGCAAATCAAGGAGGTCTACGCAGAAAGCAAATCCCGTGGCTACGACAACAAAGCCCTGCGCGCGATCCTGAGCCTCAGAAAACGTGATGCAGACGATATTGCTGAAGAAGAAGCCGTCCTCGAGCTCTACAAGGAAGCACTTGGCATGACCTGACAAAGCGTCCCGGGGAACGCTTCTTGCACAGGGTTTGAATTGTGCAAGCGCGCTTTATGGCGAGATAAAGGTCACGCCGGGAATGCGAGAAACAGT
>CAYGQZ010000059.1:13455-18699 GCA_964352055.1 uncultured Rhodobacterales bacterium | reverse complement strand
CGCACATCCTTGAGGAAAACGGCCGGTGGCGGTGGCGTGTTCTCTCCGATGAAATCCAGCAAGAGCGACAGGTCGAAATCGAAACCGGCCCGTGCATCGGCAAAACGGCCGGTCAGGCGCGCCGTCTCGCCTGTTGCAAAGCGCGCCCGCAGATCGATATCTTCGAGGTCGAACATCGTGTTGCGCCGCAAGATCGTGACCTCTGCCTGGGCTGCAGCGCCAGATTTGCCCTTGAGCTTGAGCAGATCCAGAAGGTTCTGCAGGTCCGGCGTTTCGAGGTTCAGACGTGCATCGAAATCGCCCCGCCCCGCGTCCGGGGGCCGTTCGCCGTCCATGGTAAAGGTCAGTGCACCCAGGCGGCCCTGCGCCCGGCCGGGTGCGTCGTTCGGGAAGTCACCAAGAAACGCGATCGGCTGGCCGTTGACTGTACCGCTGGACTGCACCTGCGCGGTTGCGGTCTGGCCGGTGAGCACCTGCGCGATCGTAAAATCGTCCAATTCGAAATCAAACTCGAACCCGGTCAGGTGGTTTTCCGCGCGCACCCGCATATCACTGAACGTGATGTCCCGCTCGCCCAGAAACGCGATCAGATCGGGCTGGGCCGCGTCGGCGTCGGGCTGGGCTTTGGGTGTCGGTTTGGCGGCGGACCTTATCCATGTTTCGGCGCCGTCCTCGCGACGGATGAGAAAGACGGTGAGTCCCCGTGCCTCGATTTCGGGCAGGTAGATGCCGCCCCTGATCCGGTTGGCAATCGATACGCCGAACCGCACCACGTCGAGTTTCGCAAGATCCAGATCGGGAAAGTCCTCGGCGGGCAGTCGCAGACCCGTTGCCACAACCGCAAGGCCCGGTCTGGCGGACACTGACACATCGCCGTCGATCATGACGCTTTGCCCCAGCAGGTCCGAGAGCACGTTTGAAACGATGCTGACCCGCGTATCCCTGAAGAGGGCGCTGGACAGAACCAGCCATGCCAGGAAGAGGATGACACATGCAAAGCCGAGAGCTGCGATGGTGATGCGCTTAAGTCGGCTCATGAGCAACCCTTGTGTCTTAGGACGTCCTTTCCAGTTTGAGTCCCCGGCACTTGAAAATCAACCACTTGAAAATCAATCACGGGTGCGGGCATGCCTCGTGCAGCCGGGTCAGCGGGTAGTCGTTGAACATGGCGGGCGCCATCCACTGCAAGAACACATCGTCATCGATCAAATCGGCAAAGCCGATGGCCATCATGCCAAGCTGGGACACGAAATTGGCTTCGCGGTCGGGATCGATCTCGCCATGGGCGAAATCGTGGGGGGCGCTCATCAGCCGTTCTCCCAGGGCGCGGATCCGTTCGGCAGAGACGGGATGCGTGTTCTGCAACCGTCCTTCGGGGGTTGCGGGGTCATGCCACCATGCCGCCTGATAGAACCAGAAGATGCCCATCGGATTGCCCCCAAGCCGCGCGAAATGATCGAACGCAAAGTCGTCTGCCGCGCTTTCCTGCTGCTGGCTGGACATGCCATCCAGTCCGGTGCTGTGGTCCAGCAGGATATGCCCAAGCTCGTGCGCGAGAAGGAACTGTATGCCCGAGGACAGGATCTTGCCGCTCAGGTCGTAGGTGTAATCGTCTGCAAACAGCACGTCGCGGTCCAGATCAAAGGCGATAAGCGGTGCGGGCAGGTCTTCTCCGGCGCGCAGCAGGGCGGCCAGATAGGTCTGGATGAATTCCTTGGAGCAGCCCCGGGATTCGAACCACGCCTGCAATGTGGCGATGTCGTCATAGAACCGGATCGACGTCAGCGGCATGTAGATTTTGGCCTCTGTCGGCGATGCGTAGAAGGACATCGGGCCCGGGCCACGATCCGGGAACTGCAGGGTGACCGTGCGGGCCTTGTCCTGCAGGTCGGCGGGCAGGCGGGGCACGATATCGCGCCACATGACCGTTTTGATGCTGGGGACCGCCCGGTTGCGCGTGTGTTCCAACTCTGCCGGAGTATAGATGACTTCGGCGCTGAGCAGGCTGGCGGTGGCCAGCCAGAGCGCACATGCGGTTTTCAGCATCCTGTGTCCTTTCCATTAAAGAAGTCCAGCGCGGCGGCTGGCGGTTCGATGTTGGAATTCGGGGTGCGTGCCCATGTCTCGAATTGGGTCTGAGTGCCCCAGTCGCTGTGCCAGACGGTGCCCATGAGCGTCAGCCTGATCTCGACCAGCTCGCTTTCGGCGGGCGGGCGCACGGTGGTCGTCCCGGCAAGACAGTTGAGCGTCCGGATCTGTTGCCGGATGCGCTGGCGGGCGTAGTTGCTGACCTCTTGCGGGGCGATGGGTTGTGTCTGGATGTTTGCGGCCCCGGTGAACTGCCCCGGATCCACGGCCTCGACCGAGGCGACCCGGTCCGGGCCACCGTCCGGTGTGCCGCTGGCCGGGGTGAAGACAATCGGGTGCGACAGGCTTACCCATGCATAAAGGATGATGGCCAGCAGTGCGAAAACCGGTGTCGACAGCGCCATGGATCCCGCGATCCCGACGGGTCCGCCGTCCTTGATGTTTATCCGCTGCACGGTTTTCCAGAACCCCACCAGAACGACGATAGCCACGACAAGGACCATGCCGGTCAGCAGCAATCGTTCGGACATGCGGAACAGAATGACGGGGTTCAAATCTTCGATCATGTTCAAATTCCTGTACGTGAATGGGCCAAGCATAACATGGCTTGGTCATTTGCGCACAGTGCAGAAAAACGTCACGAAAAGACGGCTACGACCTGCTGTTGTCGCCGGCCCGTCCGGAGCGCGGGGCCGGGCGGCCTGCCTTTGACGCAGCCCGCCTGTACCCGGTCAGAAGTTGATGGAAATGCGGCGCACCAATCGCAGCGAAACCCGGAACTGGTCGTCGCTGCCCTGCTTGGTGATCGGAGAATCGGCCGCGTCATTGGTCAGGCGATCCCAGGTGAAATCGGCCCGCAGGCCCCAGCGTGGGTTGAACTGGTACAACGCCGTGACTTCCACCCCTGCGCTGATGATGCCGCCATCCGCAGAATACGCGGCCAGCCCGCTTGCGGCGGATTCCGCATCGCTGATGCCGAAATAGGTGTCGGCAAACTTGTCAGTCCCGAAGTTGATGCGCGGCCCTGCCGTGAGCGTCAACCCTTGAACAGGGCGCGAGATCAGATCGACGCCCGCATCGCCGACAAAAGCGTTGTGGCCGAAGAAACCGTAGCGTGCGTTGGCGAACGCCCGGTAGTTCGCCTGCTCGTAGCCGAGGCCCAGACCCAGTTCCAGCGTTGCGTCCACATCATCCAGCCCATCGATTTCCGAATAGTCGCTGGAGTTCCGTTTGCCGATGTAATTTGCCGACCCGCGCAGGCCGAACCCTTCCACGAACCCGACGGTATTGCCCGAACCGAATGTGAACCCGTTCGGAAAACGGACGTAATCAAACCGGAACGCTCCGGTCGGGCCCACTTCGTATTCGTCCGACCCGAAATAGGCTGGCGCATAAGCGGCCCCCGCGCCGATCGTCATGACCAGATCCGGATCCGGATCGTCCAGAACGCCGCCCGCTGACAGAAGACCGGGCAGCACGGCATCCTGTGCGGACACGGCTTGAACCGTCAGAAGACAGCAGCTTAATGCGGCGGCGCTGTGCAGTATGGTCTTGACGAATGTCATTGATCGGTCCTTCCAGTGATCCTGGAGATTGAGGTGAGAAACGACCTTGCAATAAGGCGCTGACGCCTGATTTACCAACGGTATTTCGGGCTTCGCGCAGAGCGGGTTCGTGCGTGATAAAAAAGTGACTCCGAATGTCCTGCGGCCAACCTGGCGGGTCCTTCGTCCGCGGGGCTGTCCGGCCTGTCCGCGCCGCGCGCTCTCTCCCTTCCGAAGGGCAGGAAACCATTATAAAACACCGGAATTGAACACTTCGTGTCGTGACCATTGGGGACGACTTCGGTTAAGGATGAATGATGGATATTGTCGTTGTTACAACCATCATTGCATCCCTGTTTGTCGTGATCGGGGTGGCCGAGCCGCTGGCGGCCCGCGTGCGCCTGCCGTTCAGCGTTATTCTTGCTGTGCTGGGCGTCCTGATCGGGCTTGGGGCCATCTTTTTTCTGCGGACGGACCTGACGGATGCCCTGAACCCGGTGGCCATTGCGATCCTCGGTTTGCCGATCAAGTCCAACGTGTTCCTTTATGTGTTCCTGCCGACGCTGCTGTTTCAGGCGACGCTGGGGATGAACCTGCGCCGGATGCTGGATGACTGGATGCCGATCCTGATGATGGCTGTGGTTGCCGTCGTGGCGGCCACTTTGTCGGTGGGCTATGCGCTGAGTTGGGTCAGCACGCTGCCCCTTGTTGCGTGCCTTTTGATCGGCGCGATTGTGTCGACAACCGACCCGTCGGCGGTCGTGAGCATCTTTCGCTCGATCTCGGCCCCGCGCCGTCTGTCGCGGATCATCGAGGGCGAAAGCCTGCTGAACGATGCAGCGGCCGTTGCGCTGTTCGGGCTGTTCATGGGGTTTGTCATGCTGGGTGTGCCGGATCCGGCCCTGGGCGAGACGCTGGCCCGGTTCCCCCTGCTGATCCTCGGCGGTGCGTTGACCGGCTGGCTTGCGGCGCGCATCGCCGTCTGGATCATGTCCATCGTCGAGCGCTGGGAAGTGGCGCAGATTTCGATTTCGATCGGGCTGCCCTATCTGGCCTATATCGTGGCAGAGCAGAGCGTCGGCGCATCCGGGGTGATTGCCGTGGTGGTGGCGGGCCTCACGCTGAACCTGACCGGCCCGGGCCGGCTGCCGCCCGCGGCCTGGAAGAACCTGTGCGAAGTCTGGGACCTCTTGGCGCACTGGGCGGGCGCGCTGATCTTTATTCTGGCCGCCCTACTGATCCCGAGGTTGCTTGAGGAGGTCCGGTTCTCTGATTTCGGTCTGTTGCTGGTGGTTGTTGCTGCGGCCACGGTCGCACGCGCCGCGATCCTTTTCGGGTTGCTGCCGTTGCTGACCGCGATCCGCCTGTCCCCCGCGATCGAGAGACCCTACAGAACGGCCATCCTCTGGGGCGGGTTGCGCGGTGCCGTGACGCTTGCGCTGGCTTTGGCCGTCACGGAAAGCCTGGCTGTCCCGCACGAGACCAAACGGCTGGTGGGTATCCTTGCGACCGGCTACACGCTGTTCACGCTGATCGTGCAGGGCAGCACCCTGCGCCTTGTCATCGCGAAGCTGGGTCTGGACAAGCTGTCGCCGCTGGACACCGCGTTGTC
>CAYGQZ010000059.1:6511-13355 GCA_964352055.1 uncultured Rhodobacterales bacterium | reverse complement strand
GAACGCAGTGTCTCGTCCGGGCTGAGCGAACAGATCCTGACCGATGCGGACCGGCTGATCGAATGGGCGCGCACCGGCGGGCGGCTGGGCTATCAGCGTGCCGCCAACCGGACCGTTGTCTATGGCCAGTCGTTCAGGATCGCCGTTCTTCTGCACAACTGGTTCCGGTTTTCCGGCCTTTTGAAGCGCATGACGGCGGACCGGTTCGAAAGACTGCTGACCCAGCGCCTGATCCTGCGCGATCTTGACGGCTTTGTCCGGGGGCGCATTCGGCGCATTCACGGCCGCCGGGTCGAAGCCCTGCTGGACGAGCTTCTGGAGCGCCGCAAGGAGGCGGTCGAGACTGCGCTGGAGGGCTTGCGACTGCAGTACCCCGACTATGCCGAAGAGCTGGAACAGCGCTTTATCCGGCGCACGGCCCTGCGTCTGGAAGAGCGGGAATACACGATCATGCGCGAGGACGGTCTGGTCAGCGAGGAGCTTTATACGGTTCTGATGCAGGATGTGTCCGCGCGCCGGGCGTTGTGCGAGGATCGCCCGCGCCTTGACATCGCGCTGAAGGGGCCGGATCTGGTGCGCCAGTTTCCGCTGTTTTCCGATCTGGATGACGCCTCCCTCAAAAAACTCGGAAAGGCGTTGCAGACCTATCATGCCAATGCCGGCGACATCATCCTCACAAGGGACAATCCGGCCCGCAGCGTGTATTTCATCGCCTCGGGCGCTGTGGAAATCGAAGCGGCAGGCCAGACGACATTGTTGGGACGCGGAGAAATGTTTGGGCAGTTGATGATGCTCATGGAAAAGCCCCGTCGCCTTGAGGTGCGGGCCATTGCGCCATCAACCCTTCTGATGCTGGACGAGGCCCGGTTTCGCCGCTTGCTGAGCCGCAGCGCGGCGATGCGCGCATCCGTTCGCATGAGTGCCGAAAAACGCAAGATCGACCCGGCCTTGCTGGCGCTGGAGGGGGCGGCGTAGGTCCGGCTCACCTTTCGTGTTTCGCGGATCTGCTGAAACGGGTGAATACATCTTGAAACTGTCTGAACGGCCGCTAGCCTCAGCCTTATGGTGGGCAACCGGTATACACGTGTTCTGTTCGGTCGGTTGCTTTTGCTGGCGGCCTTCGTGGCCCTGCTTTGGGTGGTCCAAACGATCAACTGGGCGACGGGGTATGGCCTGAACCTGACCTTTGGGCTGATCCCGCGCTATGTTGGCGGCATTGATGGGATCGCTGCAATGCCGCTGCTGCACGGCAGTTTCGAGCATCTGACGGCGAACACGCCGCCCCTCATTGTGATGGGTGTCTTGCTGGCGGCCACAGCGACCCGCGGCCTTGTGGCGGTGAACGCCGTCATTGTCCTTGTGGGCGGCGGTCTGGTCTGGCTCTTTGGCAGCACGGGCGTTCATATCGGTGCGTCCGGGCTGGTGTTCGGCTGGTTCGGGTTTCTGGTGGCGCGGGGCCTTGCGGACCGATCGGTCATGACCCTTGGGGCGGCTTTGATTGTCGGGTTTTTCTATGGGGCGATGATCTGGGGCGTCTTGCCCGGCCAGCCGGGCGTGTCATGGGAGGCGCATTTGTACGGTGCCCTTGCCGGCGCTGCCGCGGCGGTCCTGATCCCGACCCATGTGCATGCGCCCCGCATCCGCGAGGTCGAGCGCAGGTAGCGCCGTTTTGGCGTATCGACGCGACCTTAGTCCCAGATCCGATCCACGGCCCCAAGCGCATCGAAGGCGGTGTCGCTGGAGACAAGCGCCGCGTCCTCGCTGAGGGCCACGGCGGCAATCATGCGGTCAAACGGGTCGCGGTGGCTCCAGTCCAGCAGGGATGCGCGCAGGGCCTGGTGCGGGTTGAGCCCGATCAGATTGAACCCGTCCGCCGTCACGATGTCGATCAGATCCTGCACAAAGGGGGCCATGGCGTCCCACTTGCCCAATCGCACTTTCTGCCCGATCTCGTAAAAGGAAATCGCGCAGACAGAGGCGAGGGGCGATTGCAGGATCACCGCTTTGGCGTTCTGGGGCAGCCGAGCGTCGTCTGTCAGAACCATCGCAAGCGCGTTGGTGTCGAGGATGACCGGTTTCAAACGGCGTCCCAATCCCGCAGATCATCCTCGGACATGGGGGCCAGGAAGTCATCGGGTGGTGGCGCAAGGCGGCCCTTGAGGCTTCCGAACCTGATCTGGGAGGCCCGCACCGGCACAAGCTCGGCTGCGGGCACGCCATGGCGCGCGATGACGACACGTTCGCCCCGTTCCACGGCTTCCAGCAACCGGGACAGGTTTGTCTTTGCCGCATGAACGGATACTTGCATTGGATGCTCCTTTGTCCGGATTACGGTTTAGCTATAGCTTAGTCATAATTGGCCATTTTTTCAAGCGGTGATACATGATGACCCAGCCAGTTTTCCAATCACTGCTGCCACACGGATATGATCCTGCCGATTGCTGACTATACAAAGAAATCGAAACCACATACGATTTTGAAACTATTGATAAGCTCGGATTTTTTGGCCTTACTTCATTTTGCGGCAAGGGGCGCGCTGTATGGTTTCGGACACCTCGCACACAGGGCAGACGCTCGAAGACCGGGTTCGTGTGCTTGAAGCGGAAGTGGCGGAGCAGCGCGCGCAGGCCGCCGCGACCGCGGATGTTCTGAAGGTCATCAGTCAGTCCGCCTTTGATTTGCCCTCGGTGTTGCAAGCCCTGATCGATGCGGCCGCAAAACTGTGCGGGGCGTCCATCTGCATTCTGTTCAACAAGGTGGGTGAGGAACTGCACGTCGGCGCCAATACCGGCTGCGGGCCTGAATTCATCCAGTTCCACATTGACAACCCGCACAAGATCACCCGCCAGAATATCGCGGGCAGAGCGGTGTTGGAGCGGGCGACCATTCATATCCCCGATATCGACGCCGACCCGGAATTCAAGAACCCGAAATCGCCGCTCTTGGGCGGATGGCGGTCGATCATTGCGGTGCCGCTGATCCTCGAGGGCGAAGTGATCGGCGTTCTGGACCTTGCGCGCCCCGAGGCCAAACCGTTCACCCGGCGACAGATCGAGCTGGTCGAAAGCTTTGCTGATCAGGCGGTGATCGCGATCAACAACGCGCGCCTGTTTGATGAAGTTCAGGCGCGGCTGGAACGGGAGACGGCGACCAAGAACATTCTCAACGTGATCTCGCAATCACGTGATGACGAGGCTCCGGTTTTTGATGCCATTCTGAGTGACGCACGCCGGTTGTGTTCTGCGCCCATTGCCGCCCTCGTCATGGCCGATTACGACCGTGGCAAATATGACCTTGTTGCAGCGCAGGGCGCGCGCCCCGAGTTTGTCGAGAACCTGAAAAGCAATCCGCCAGATTTGGATCCGGAGCGATTTGCCGCCGCCCGTGCGATGATGGAAAGGCAGGTCGTTCACATCAAAGACCTTGCGGATCCGTCGCTGTATGGCGCAGGCGAAAGCCACCGTGTGGTGACAATTCAGCTGGAAGGCATTCGGACCGCCGTATTTGTCCCGCTGTTCTGGGAGGGCAAATCGATCGGGGCAATCGGGTTGTGGCGACGCGAAGTCCGGCCGTTTTCCGCGGATGAGATTGCTTTGGTCGAGGGGTTCGCCGCACAGGCCGTCATTGCCATCAGAAACGTGCGGCAGTTCCGCGAAGTGCGCGATCGCACCGCAGAAGTCGAAGAAGCGCTGGAGTACCAGACGGCCACGTCCGAAGTGCTTGACGTGATTTCACGCTCGCCCGATGAGTTGATGCCGGTGCTGGACGCCATCCTCGCGGTTGCGGCCCGTATCTGTCATCCGCAATATGCCTATGTCGCAATGCTGGAGCCGGAGAGCGGGCACTACCAGATGGTGACATCGCTGAATGTGGACTCGGATTTCTTCGACTACCTGCAAGCCAATCCAATCAAGCCGGGCACCGGCACATGTACCGGGCGCACCGCCTTGCTGGGCAAGACCGTGTATATCAAGGACACCGAAACTGACGACAGCTACGAATGGAAAGAAGCCGCGCACCGGGGGAATTTTCAATCCACTGTGGGCGTGCCGCTGATCCGGGATGGGGTCACTGTCGGCGTCATCAGCCTGGCGCACCGCAACCCTTATGCCTTTGACGCCAAACAGATCAAGCTGGTCGAGACGTTCGCAGCACAGGCGGTGATCGCCATCAACAACGCGCGCCTCTTTGATGAGGTGCAGCAACGCACTGCAGAAGTCGAAGAGGCGCTGGAGTACCAGACCGCCACATCAGACGTGCTGGGCGTGATTTCGCGCTCGCCCAACGAGGTGCTGCCGGTGCTGGATGCGATCCTTTCCGTGGCGCTGCGGTTGGGCAATCCCAAGGGGTGCTATGTCTCATTGCGCAACCCGGAAACAGGGCTGTTTGATGTGGTGGCGGTCCGCAATGCGCCGCCTGAGATTGAGAAGATACTGCGCGACAACCCGGTGTCGCCGGGTCAGAACACGGTGACGGGGCGCGTGGCGTCCCTGGGGAAAACGGTCTATGTCGCGGATTTGACCCGCGATCCCGACTATGAATGGGCCGATCACGCCCGGAGCGGGGATTACAACAGCGCCTTGGGTGTGCCGCTGGTCAAGAACGGCGAGACCATAGGTACAATCACGCTTGCACATGGCGACACGCATGGGTTCAGCGCCAAGCAGATCGCCCTGTTCGAGACTTTCGCGTCGCAGGCGGTGATCGCCATCGGCAATGCGCAACTGTTTGACGAGGTGCAGCAACGCACCGCCGAAGTGACCGAGGCGCTGGAGCAACAAACCGCGACGGCGGAAGTGCTGGAGGTCATCAGCAACTCGGTCGAAGATGCGCAGCCTGTGTTCGAGAAAATTCTAGAAAGTTGCCAGCGTGTCATTCCCTGCTCGGATATGTCGATCCTGACGATTGAGGCCGACAATCTGGTCCATCTGGGCGCGGTACACGGCCCCATCGGAACTGCGAGCGCCAAAGGATACAAGCCTTTGCCAGTCGCGCAGACAATCATCCACAGTGCCGTTGAGGCCGGCAAACTTGTCTATGTCCAAGATGCTCTTGAAGGGCTTTCTTCCAATAAAGTTGTCAGGAATGTTGCAAAAAAGGTCGGCAACTATGCTGCACTGATTGCTCCGATGATGTGGAAGGGCAAAGCCGTTGGTGCATTGCATCTGGCACGCCCCTACACCGATCAAGGCAAATCTGCGTTTTTGCAACGCGAAATGGAAATGCTGGAAAGCTTTGCCGATCAGGCGGTGATCGCGATCCAGAACGCGCGGATGTTCAAAGACACGCAGAGCGCCTTGGCGCGCCAGACCGCAAGCGCGGACGTGCTGCGGGTGATTTCGCAATCGCCGGACAATCTGCAACCCGTTCTCGACCGGATCACAAGCAGCGCCATCGAGGTCTGCGATGCGCGGTTCTGCATGTTGTGGCGGTACAAGGACGGCATGATCCACTACCGGTCGTGCAGCGGGTTCACGCCGGAATTCATGGAAGAGTACCTCAAGGATTTTCCGATGCGGCCCAAGGAGGACTCGATTGCCGGGCAGACACTGGCCCATGGCGGGCGGTTCCATCTGGAGAATGCGCAGGATCATGAAAGGTATTATGATTTCGAGACTGCGCGCCTCCACGGATTCAAGCATATGGTTGGCTTGCCCGTGGAGACAAACGGGCAGACATGGGGTGTGCTGGTCGTCGCATGGGCCGAAGATACCGTCCCGGATAAGGGTCATTTCGATCAGCTTGAAGCCTTTACCGATCAGGCCGCCATTGCGATCCAGAACGTGCGGCTCTTTAACGAAACGCAGTCTGCCCTGGTTCGACAGACCGCGAGTGCGGACATCCTGCGGGTCATCAGCGGTGCGCAGACGGATGTAGGGCCCGTCTTCGAGGCAATTTGCGTCGCGGCCATCTCACTTCTCTCAAGTGATCTGGCTTTTGTGATGACCAGCGATGGGGACACCTATTCACCAGCGGCTGGCGCACAGCAGTCCGGCCCGCTGGAGGATCTGGGCCCGCAGGACATCCCTGTCGACCCGGCCCAGAACTTTCCGTCGCGCGCGATCCGCAGTCAGGAGATCCTGCATCTGCCTGACTGGACCGAAATTGACCTGCCCGCTCATGAGCGCAGAATCCACGAGGTTTATGGCGTAAATTCTGCGCTTTACGTGCCGCTTTTGAGCAAGGGCAAGCTCTTTGGTCTGCTTGTCTTTGCGCGCCGCGAGAGAAAGGCCTATTCGAGTGATGAGATTGCGTTGTCTCAATCCTTTGGAGATCAGGCCGTGATCGCCATTGAGAACGCGCGGCTGTTCAACGAAACCCAGATGTCTCTGGCCCGGCAGACCGCCAGTGCGAACGTTTTGCGCGTCATCAGCCAGTCCCCGAACGATGTGACGCCGGTGTTCGAAGAGATCGTGCAGGCGGCGATTGATCTTGTGTCCTGCGACAAGGCTGTGGTGATCGAGACCGATGGCAAGGAGCTGTGGAATGCCGCGGTTGCCGACAAGGACGGGCTTGGCAAAGTTGTGAACACGGGCAGGCACCCGGTTGATCCCGATGACAACCTGCCGTCACGGGTCATTATCTCCAAGGAAATGAGCCACAACCCGGATTGGGCGCAATCGGACCTTCCCGAGAAAGACAGAAGAGACCTGAAGGAAAACGGATCGCGCTCCACACTGGCCTTGCCGCTGTTGCGCGGGTCGGAGTGTCTGGGGGTTATCGTATTCGTCCGGGACAGGCCCCAGGCCTTCAGCGCGGATGAGATTGCGATGGCCCGCACCTTCTGTGATCAGGCGATGATCGCCATCGAGAACGCGCGCCTGTTCAACGAAACGCAGACCGC
>CAYGQZ010000059.1:0-6411 GCA_964352055.1 uncultured Rhodobacterales bacterium | reverse complement strand
TTGCACATACCTGATTGGGATGCGGCGGATCTGCCCGATTTCGAACAACAGACTTATGACAACTACGGCGTGCGCTCTTCTCTGATCTTGCCGTTGATGAGGGGGGACAAGTGCCTTGGTGTGTTGGCCTATGCCCGTACCTCCAAAAAAGCATTCTCGCAGGACGAAATCGATCTGGCCAAATCCTTTTGCGATCAAGCCGTCATTGCCATCGAAAATGTACGGCTGTTCAACGACACCGAGGAGGCCCTCGCGCGGCAGACGGCCAGTGCCAACATTCTGCGCGTCATCAGCGGATCACCGAACGACACGACGCCGGTCTTTGAGGAGATCGTGAAATCGGCCCGCGAGCTGATTGATTGCGATATGGCCGTCGCGCTGATCAAGACCGGGGATATGTTGTCGCAAGTGGCCGTTGCCGACGCAAACGGTCTGGTGGAAAAGCCTGCACAGATCAGTGTGGCCATTGACCCTGACCACAATCTGCCGTCCCAGGCGGTGGTATCGCGAAAGGTCCTGCACACGCCGGATTGGGATACGGCTGACCTGTCGCCGATTGACGTGACTATCCGGGAGCGTGCAGGCATCAAGTCCACGATCATGTTGCCGCTTATTCACGGCGATGACTGCGCCGGGACGCTGAACATCTTTCGCTTTCAGCAAAAAGCTTTCACCAACGAAGAAATCGCGGTTGCGCAGACCTTCTGTGATCAGGCCGTCATTGCCATCGAAAATGCGCGCCTGTTCCAGGAGGCGCAGGATGCCCGTGCCGCCGCCGAAAAGGCCAACGAGGCCAAGAGCGCGTTCCTTGCCACCATGAGCCACGAAATCCGCACACCCATGAACGCTGTCATCGGCATGAGCGGGTTGTTGATGGACACGGCCCTGAACCCTGAGCAGCGTGACTATGCCGACACCATCCGCACCAGCGGCGATGCGCTGCTGGGGATCATCAACGAGATCCTTGATTTCTCCAAGATCGAAGCGGGACAGATGGACATCGAAAGCCAGCCCTTCGATCTGCGCGACTGTATCGAGTCTGCGCTGGATCTGGTCAGCACGCGGGCTGCGGACAAGCAGTTGGACCTCGCCTATATCCTTGACGACTCCGTGCCTGCGGGGATCAGCACGGACCTGACGCGCTTGCGCCAGATCCTGTTGAACCTGTTGTCGAACGCGGTGAAGTTTACCGAAGAGGGCGAGGTCGTTCTGTCCGTTGCCTCCGAGACTTTGCCCGATGGCGGGCTGGTGCTGGCGTTCACCGTGCGCGACACCGGGATCGGGTTGTCGCCCGAAGGCATGAGCCGCCTGTTCCAGTCCTTCAGCCAGGCCGACAGCTCGACCACACGAAAATATGGCGGCACCGGCCTTGGGCTTGCAATTTCGCAACGGCTGGCGGAACTGATGGGCGGTTCGATGCGCGCCGAAAGCGATGGTCTGGGCATGGGCTCGACCTTCAGCTTTTCCATTCGCGCCGCATTGGCCGACTTGCCGCAGGCACAGGTCCGGGACCTGATCGGCGAACAGGGAGAGCTGCGTGACAAGCGCATTCTGATCGTCGACGACAATGACACCAACCGCAAGATACTGACCTTGCAAACCGGGAAATGGGGCATGCGCACCCGCGCTACCGGATCACCCCGGGAAGCGTTGGGATGGTTGCGCGAGGGTTCGGCCTTTGATCTGGCGATCCTTGATATGCACATGCCCGAAATGGATGGCCGCGCATTGGCCCAGGAAATCGGCAAGATCGACAAGGCCTTGCCCCTGGTGTTGTTCAGCTCGCTGGGTCAGCGCGAGGCAGGGGCGGGCGACGGTCTGTTCAAGGACTATCTGGCCAAGCCGCTGCGCCAGTCCCAGCTGTTCGACACCCTTGTGTCCGTCTTTGCGGCGACGAAAGCAAAAGCGCCCGCTGCTTTGCCCAAAACGGCGCCGCAGACCGACCCCGAGATGGCCAAACGGCATCCGCTGCGTATCCTTCTGGCCGAAGACAACCTTGTGAACCAGAAACTGGCGCTGCGCCTGTTGGAGCAGATGGGCTACCGCGCCGATCTGGCCAGCAACGGCCGCGAGGCGCTGGAAAGCGTGGCGCGCCAGACCTACGACGTGGTGCTGATGGATGTGCAGATGCCCGAGATGGACGGGCTTGAAGCGTCCCGCCGGATCACCACTGGCATGCCCGCAGGCGCACGCCCGCACATCATCGCGATGACCGCCAATGCAATGCAGGGCGACCGTGAAATGTGCCTTGCTGCGGGCATGGACGACTATATCGCCAAACCCATTCGGGTGCCGAAACTCATAGAAGCGCTTGGGCAAGTCCCGATCCGCAAAAGGAACCCCGAATGACCCAGGACCCGATTGATCAGGCAGTTTACAACGAACTGAAAGAGGCGGCGGGCGCGGAGTTTGTCGTGGAACTGGTCACGACCTTTCTGGAAGAAGCGCCCGGCATGATCACGGATCTGCGCACGTCATTGGAGGCCGCGGATACCGACGGGTTTCGCCGCGCCGCCCATTCGCTGAAATCCAACGCCAACGTGTTTGGGGCCCATGCGCTGGCCGCGCCGGCCCGCGATCTGGAACTGACCCCGGAGGCGCGCGCCACGCCAGAGGTTCTGGCGCTTCTGGATCAGGTCGACGCCGAATATGCCCGCGCCGCCGCAACTCTGGCCCGTCTGCAAGATGAGTGAGACGATTGGACATCTGCTGATCGTTGATGACAACCGCGTCAATCGCTTGCTGATGTCGCGCAGTGTGGAGCTCTTGGGCTATAGCGCGACGGTGGTTGAAAACGGGCGCGCCGCGATGGAGATGCTGCGCACCCGACCTTTCGATCTGATGCTTCTGGACATCGAGATGCCCGAGATGGACGGTTTTGAAGTCCTTGAGGCCATCAAGCTGGAACCTGCCTTGCAGGACGTGCCGGTGATTGTCACCTCTTCACTGGAAGGTGTGGAAAACATCGTCCGCTGTATCGATCTGGGGGCGGATGACTATTTGCCCAAACCTGTCAATCAAGTGCTGCTGCGGGCGCGGCTGTCCTCAAGTCTTGAGAAAAAACGCCTCAGGGACGAACAAAAAACGCTGCTGAAACGGTTTGCCACCAGCGAAGTGGTGCAGGATCTGCAGGAGTCCGGTTTCAAACTGGGCGGGCGCCGGGTGCATGCCACCGTGTTGTTTTGTGACATTCGCGGGTTCACGACCATATCCGAAAACCAATCCCCCGAAGACACGATCGAGTTGCTGAATATCTATTACACGCTGATGTTTGAAGTGATCGAGCATCACAACGGGATTGTGACACTGATGATCGGTGATGGTCTGATGGTGCTGTTCGGAGCGCCCAAACCCTTGGAAAACCCGGCTGCCAGTGCGGTGGCCGCCGCACAGGACATGCTCGCGATCATCGGACAGTTCAATCAGGAACAGGCCGCAGTGCAAAAGCCCGAGCTTCGTCTGGGGATCGGCATCGCGACGGGTGAAGTCGTGGCCGGATATGCCGGGACCCAGCAGCGGGCCACCTACACCTGTATCGGCGACAAGGTGAACCTTGCGTCCCGGCTCGAGGCGCTGACCAAGCGCGTGGCCCGCCCGATCCTGATCGATGAGGCGACACAAATGGCTGTTGGCGCGTCGCAATCCTGTGATCTGGTGGGGGACATGGATATTGACGGCTTTTCCACGCCGATCACTGTTTTCGCGGTGGCAGCACCCTGAAGCGTGCTGCCACCGGTTCGTTCAGTGGCAGCACCAGGATCAATCCAGGTATTTGATCTGGGTTTTTCCGATCATGCCATTGAATGCAAAGGGTGCATCGTCAAAATAGGCGAGTGAAACAGGAGAATCCCGGTCTTCGCCGATGTCGAACGTGGCATTGGAGGTAAAGTGCAATGACATTGCTCTGGGAACCTGCCCCGATGCGACGTCGTCGCCGTTCACGCGCAAGACGATGTCCATCGGCCCGCCAATCTTGTCTGTGAGCCGCGATTCAACTTCAATCGTCACCTGGCCAACCGGCAAGGGTTGCGCGCTGCGGATTTTCGTCCGCTCAACCTCGAACAGGTTGAATTCATAGTTCAAATACCCGTCTTTGACATAGGTTGTGATCCCTCCGGAGAACCCGGCAAGCGCGTAAAGCACGCCGTTTGCATTTTCCTTGATCTCGACGTCCATCACGACCGAACTGCTGTTTTTCCCCAGTTTCGGGGCAGCAGATTCTGGCATTCCCCGGATCGGGAAATCAAAAGTCCACTCCGTCAGGTCCGAAGCCGGCGCATCCTCGGGGTGGAACAGGGCCGTTGACCAAAGACCCCCGCCAATCGGCAGATTTTTGTTCTTGGCGGACTCGGTCAGAAACAGAGCCTTCATTTCTTCCACTTTTTCAGGGAACTGATCCGCCAGGTTGTGTGCCTGTGTCCAGTCTTCATCGATGTTGTAAAGCTCCCACTTTTCGGTGAGGGGCGACCAGTCTTTCGCACCTTTTGGGATCCCTCCGACCCAGGGCTCGCGTGGGCCGGGCGCACTTGCCATCCAGCCGTCGTGATAAATCGCCCGGCTTGCCATGATGTCGAAGAACTGGGTTTTCTTGGTCCCTTCGGCTTGCGGGTCGTCAAACGCATAGAGCATGCTTGTGCCATCGAATTCGTCTTGCGTGAATCCGTTGACGACTTGCGGGTTCTGGATATCGAGGATGTCGTAAATCGTGGGCGTGATATCGTTTACATGGTGAAACTGGGTGCGATTGATGCCATCGGGGTCAATGGATGAGGGCCAGGCCACAGCCATCGGTTGACGCGTGCCGCCAAAATGCGACGCCATGAGTTTTGTGCCCTTGTAAGGCGTACTTCCAGCCCAGGCCCAACCGGCGTGATACATGTTGTCTGTTTTCGGCCCACCGAGCGCGTCCAGTCCCCCCAGTTCCTCCAGGGCATCCAAATGCTGTTGGATCGTTGTGGGGATCGCGTTTTGCGCCAGCTGCTCGCTGATGGTTCCGTACAAGCCTTCCGCCGACGACCCGTTGTCGCCCCAGATGTAGAAGACAAGTGTGTTGTCCAGTTCGCCCATACGCTCGATCTCGTCGATGACGCGGCCTGCGTTGTAATCTGCGTGCTCTGCAAAGCCCGCAAATATCTCCATCAACCGGCGTTGGAACGGTTTTTCGGTTTCCGGAATATCGTCCCATGCAGCGAGCGAGTCCGGCCGGGCCGTCAGTTCGGCACTTTCCGGAATCCAGCCCTCTTCAATCAAACGCGGAAAGGTTCGCGTGCGATAGGCATCCCAACCGTCGTCAAACTTGCCTTTGTATTTGTCCGCCCATTCCGATGAGACGTGATGCGGCCCATGCACCGCGCCGGGGGCCCAATAGACAAAGAAGGGCTTGTCCGGGGCATAGGCTTTTTGTTCGCGCAGCCATTCGATCGCGTCATCGGCGAGGTCTTCCGAGAGATGGTAGCTGTCATTGCCTCCCGAGGTCTCGGGCCGTTCCACATAGGTCGTGTTGCGCACCAGCGTGGGCTCGTATTGCGATGCCTCACCGGCCAGAAAACCATAGAAATACTCGAAACCGTAGCCGGTCGGCCAGTAATCAAACGGACCTTTCGACGTGATCTGGTCCTCGGGACTGTTGTGCCATTTGCCGAAGGCTGCCGTGTTGTACCCATAGGCTTTCAGCACTTCGGCCACGGTCGCGGAGGTCTTGGGAATGATACCGCTGAAACCGTCAAAGTCATTGGAAATTGCAGAAATCTGGCCGTTGCCGACGCGGGTGTGGTTGCGCCCGGTCAACAATGAGGCGCGCGACGGCGAGCACATCGCCGTCGAATGGAACCTTGTGAAGGAAATGCCTTCGGCGACGATTGCTTCCAGGGCCGGGGTGTTGATCTCTCCGCCATATGCAGAGGGCAATGCGGCCCCTGCATCGTCGATCAAGATGATGAGGATGTTCGGCGCATCGTCAGGCAAGCGCTGAACAGCCTGGCGTTTTTGATAGCTGGAGCCTTCAATCGTGACCCCCGGTTCCGACGCAGACGGCGTCGGAGGAAAGGGAAGGATGTCTTGTGCCTGAGCCGCTGTGGCGCAGAGCGCCACCGAAAGGCAGGATATCAAACGGCCAAGGCCGCCTCTGCGAGGTGTCATCAGTTCTTGACCTTTTTCTTGATGTCTTTGCCTTTGCCGTCAACACCGCTGACATCGCGCGCCGTTTCCGCGACGCCGCAGCGGTTGCCGACACCGACGGTCGCTTTCATGGCTGCCCCCTTGGCCGCTTTCTCGACGGAGCAATTGGGGTCGACCGCGTCCTTGGCCGCATTCGTGATCTTGTTGTCGGCCATGGCGACGCTTGCCATGACTGTGAGAATGAGGGTTGCTAAGACTAGTCGCATGCGTGTCTCCTGTGCTTTGGGTCGTTTC
>CAYGQZ010000058.1:16730-18814 GCA_964352055.1 uncultured Rhodobacterales bacterium | reverse complement strand
GTGTACGCAGACGGCATTGAAGCAGAAAGCTTTCACCCTGCGTCCAGAACCGTCGCGGGCATGAAATCCGAGCAACGCGCAGAGTTGTTGGACCTGTTCCCGGAACTGGAAACGGCAGAAACATTTGCCTATTCAGCCGCACGTGATGAACTGCGTGGGAATACGGCGCAACTTCTGGCAAAGCTCAACTGACGCTGCGGTTTTCCGTTCGTGCACCCATGCGCGCAAGACACCGGCTTTGGTATGGATCAAGGTCAGCCGCGCGTGTGGGCGCGGTCATCTGGGCTGGGCAAACGTACCGGTTCTGAGAGGTTTAGACGCACCGCTTTGCGGAGTTTTTCCAATCCCACGCCAATCAGAAGTCGGACACGCATCGTGGTGTTGCCCGCTTTTTCGGCAACTTGACAATATCTGAGCATTTTCGCGCCAGTTAGGTTCCGAACCCCATGCAGATACACGCCGCCACTGGCGTCCCGCACCGCGCGGGATATCGATGCGGACAGTGGACAGAATACTCAAAATACTGGTCGTGGAGCCCGATCCCGCAAAAGCGCAGGAAATTGTCCGTGCGCTCAGCAATGACGGCCATTCCAAGGTCACGCTGATCACCACACTTACAGATATCGCGGCAGCGCTCAAACGCGAAGACCCCGACATCATTCTCATCGATCTCGCGGATCCGAACCGCGACACACTCGAACACCTGAGCCTGCTGGCCGATGCCAAGTCGCGCCCCGTCGCCATGTTTGTCGACCATACCGACGAGACTCTGACACAGACGGCAATGGCGGCAGGCGTCAGCGCATACGTGGTCAACGGGCTGCAAAAGGACCGCATCAAACCCGTGCTGGAAACGGCCATCGCGCGCTTTGCCGTCTACAAGAAAATGCAGTCGGAACTGGACGCCGCCAAACGGGCCTTGTCAGATCGCAAGATCATTGACCGCGCCAAGGGCATCCTGATGCGGGCGCGCCGGATTTCCGAGGAAGAGGCCTACAACCTGATGCGCAAAACCGCGATGGATCAAGGGCGCAAGGTGATTGATGTCGCAACCGCGCTGGTCACAACCGCGGACCTGTTGCAATGAGCTTGACGCCGGCCCGTTGCGGATATTTGCCCCTTGTTGATTGTGCGCCCCTTGTCATTGCCAAGGAACTGACCTTTGCCGCCGAGGAAGGTCTGGATCTGGAGCTGTTGCAGCAACCGTCCTGGTCCGCGCTTCGCGACAGGCTCGCCTTCGGTGAGATTGATTTCGCGCATATGCTGTCTCCGATGCCTCTGGCAATGTCGCTGGGGCTCAGCGGCAAACCCCTGTGCATCGACGCTTTGATGGTTTTGTCGGTCAACGGCACCGTGATCGGTTTATCGCGTGATCTGAGTGCGCAATTGGAGGCCTCGGGCTGGGTCAATGGGTTTGATGATCCGCGCGCAACAGCCAATGCGCTGTTTGAGGCGACCACGCAACGGTTGCGCATCGGTGTCCCCTTCCCGTTCTCCATGCACCGCATGTTGCTGGAATACTGGCTGTCGTCCCATCCCGCATTCCATCCCGACCGGGTCGAAATCATCACGGTGCCGCCGCCCCAGATGGCCGATGCCGTGCGCGAGGGCCGTCTGGACATGTTCTGCGTCGGAGAACCCTGGGGGTCCGTGGCTGTGCATGACAGCGATGCCAGCCTCGTGCTGCCCGGTGCCGCGATCTGGAAATTTGCCCCTGAAAAGGTTTTGGGCGCACGCCATGACTGGGTCAGCGCGCACCCATCGGTCAGCCACGCGATGGTGCGGTCAATCTACAAGGCAACAAGATGGCTCGCGCAACCCGAAAACATCCCCCTCGCCGTCGATATCCTTGCCAGCAGCCAGCATCTGAACCTGCCTGATCCCGCGATTGAACCCGCATTGACCGGACGCATCATCACTGAATTTGGCGCAGCCCCCAAACGATCAGACAGGTTCGTCTGCTTTCATCAGGGCTCTGCCAACTTTCCGTGGCGCAGCCAGGGCGCCTGGATCGCGGATCGTTTGTCACGCTGGCATGGGCTGGATCGACACGCTGCGCTGACGGCCGCTCGCGCCTGTTTCAG
>CAYGQZ010000058.1:0-16630 GCA_964352055.1 uncultured Rhodobacterales bacterium | reverse complement strand
TTCAACATGGGCATGGTCTTCCCGGTCTCGACCCACAACTATGAAATCCGCTACTGGCTGGCCGCGGGCGGGTTGCAGCCCGGCTATTACAGCCCCGAAGACATCTCGGGCCAGATCGGCGCCGACGTGCTCTTGTCCGTGACGCCTCCACCGCAGATGCCTGCCACCATGGAAGCGGGCACGATCTTTGGTTACGCCGTGGGTGAGCCGTGGAACCAGCAGGCCGTGTTCAAGGGCATCGGCGTTCCGGTCATCACCGACTATGACATGTGGAAGAACAACCCCGAGAAGGTCTTTGGCATCACCAAGGAATTCGCGGAAGAGTACCCGAACACCACCATCGCCCTGACCAAGGCGCTCATCCGTGCTGCCATCTGGCTGGATGAAAACGACAACGCCAACCGCGAAGAGGCTGTCGAAATCCTGTCCCGCTCTGAGTATGTGGGCGCGGATGCCGAAGTCATTGCCAACTCGATGACCGGTTTCTTTGAGTTCGAAAAGGGCGACCGCCGCCCGGCCCCCGACTTCAACGTGTTCTTTCGCTACAATGCGACCTACCCGTTTTATTCGGACGCCATCTGGTATCTCACCCAGATGCGCCGCTGGGGTCAGATCGCCGAGCCGGTCTCTGACGAATGGTTCTTTGAGACCGCGAAAGAGGTCTATCGCCCGGACATCTATCTTGAGGCCGCCCGGATGCTGGTCGACGAGGGCATGGCCAACGAGGCCGATTTCCCCTGGGACAGCGATGGCTTCAAAGCCCCCACCCCGGCCGAGGATATCATCGACGGGATCGCCTATGACGGGCGCGCACCCAACGCCTATCTCGAAAGCCTGCCAATCGGCCTGAAAGGCGACCAGATCGTCGTGGGCTCTGACATTCAGGGCTGACCCAAGACACCCCGCCCTTTTCCCAAAGGGCGGGGGACTTTCCCGATGCACCTTCCAAACCTTCAGGACATGACACATGACCGCAATTGACCCCAGTACGCTCGACGTCGAAGCCCGTCGCGCCCGCCGCTTCACCCGGATCAACAAGGCCGATGCGTGGTTTCAGGTGCTTGGCCTCGCATGGATAACCCCCATCCTCAAAGCCGCCGCCGGCGACAATCCCCGTGCACAGATGGGCGAAATCTGGCGCTTGCTGGGTGTGCCACTGGTCGCGATCTTCCTCTTTCTCGGCGCGTGGGCCAGCCTTGCACCCACGGTACAGACATCGCTGGGCGCGATACCCGGCCCGGCCCAGGTGTGGGAGCAGGCCGTCAACCTGAACGCAGACGCCGTGCGCGAGCGCGAAAAGGAAGCCGCCTTTTACGAGCGGCAAGACAAGCGCAATGCCGACCTGATTGCAAACGGCCAGTCCGAAAAGGTCAAGGAACGCGTCTATACCGGCAAACCCACCTATTATCAGCAAATCTGGACCTCGATCACCACAGTATTCTTCGGCTTCCTCATCGCGTCCGTCATCGCCATTCCTTTGGGGATCATGGCCGGGCTTTCGGTCACCGCCAACGCCGCCATCAACCCGCTGATCCAGATCTTCAAACCGGTCAGCCCGCTGGCCTGGCTGCCGATCGTCACGATGATCGTCTCGGCGGTCTACACCACCAATGACGGGATGTTCTCCAAGTCGTTCCTGGTCTCGGCCATCACTGTCACGCTCTGCTCACTCTGGCCCACCCTGATCAACACGGCGTTGGGTGTGTCCTCCATCGACAAGGATCTGGTCAGCGTCTCAAAGGTTCTGAAAATGTCGACCTACTCCAAGATCACCAAGCTGGTATTGCCTTCGGCCCTGCCACTGATCTTCACCGGGTTGCGCCTGTCGCTGGGTGTGGGCTGGATGGTCCTGATTGCTGCCGAAATGCTGGCGCAGAACCCGGGCCTTGGCAAATTCGTCTGGGATGAGTTCCAGAACGGCTCCTCGCAGTCGTTGGCCAAGATCATGGTCGCCGTCTTCACCATCGGCATCATCGGCTTCCTGCTCGACCGGGTCATGTACGCCCTGCAATCCATGTTCACCTTCTCGGAAAACCGGTAATCATCATGAGCATTCTCAGCTTTGACAACGTGAACAAGGGATTTGGCACCGGGGTGCACCGTGCCGAAATCCTGAAGAACATCAACCTCGACATCTCCGAAGGCGAATTTGTGGCCATCCTCGGGTTTTCCGGCACCGGGAAATCTACCCTGATGAACCTGATGGCCGGTCTTGAGATGCCCGACAGTGGCAGCGTCACCTTCAAGGGAGCGCCCATCTCGGGTCCCGGCCCCGAACGTGGGCTGGTCTTCCAAAGCTACTCGTTGATGCCATGGCTGACAGTGGCGGGCAATGTGGGGCTGGCGGTCGATGCCGTCTTTCCCAAACTCTCCAAAGCCGAGCGGACCGCCAAGATTGACCACTATGTCGGAATGGTGGGCCTGTCACATGCAACCACCCGCCGCCCTGCCGAGCTTTCGGGCGGCATGCGTCAACGGGTCTCCGTGGCCCGTGCGCTGGCCATGAACCCCGAAGTCATGCTGCTGGACGAGCCGCTCTCTGCGCTCGACGCGCTCACCCGCGCCAATCTGGCGGACGAGATCCTTGATATCTGGGAGCAGGACAAAAAGACCTGCATCCTGATCACCAATGACGTGGATGAGGCGATCTTGCTGGCCGACCGGATCATTCCACTGAACCCCGATGGCACCCTTGCCGATCCGATCCCCGTCACAATCCCGCGCCCCCGCGACCGGAGCGCCATGAACGAAGATACAACGTTCAAGGCGCTGCGCGTCAAGGTCACGAATTACCTGATGGACGTGGGCATCGCAGCCAAGGTCGAAGAAACGCGGCACCTGCCCGATGTCACCCCCATCCACGGCGTACCTGCAGCCGTCAAAAAGGCACAGGAAGGCACCATCGAAGAGCGGTTCCTGAACTTCTCGCAACTGCACAAGATCTATCCAACACCCAAGGGCCCGCTGACCGTGGTCGAAGACTTTGACCTCAAGGTCAACAAGGGTGAATTCATCAGCCTGATCGGCCACTCGGGCTGCGGCAAATCCACGGTGCTGACCATGGCGGCGGGACTCAACCCGATCTCCAAGGGGGCGATCCGGCTGGACGGCTGGAACGTAGAAGGGGCCGACCCGGAGCGTGCCGTTGTGTTCCAGTCTCCCAACCTCTTTCCGTGGCTGACCGCCAAGGAAAACGTCGCCATCGGCGTCGACAAGGTCTATCCCAATGCGTCGCAGACCGAGCGTCAGGATGTGATCGAGTACTACCTCGAACGGGTTGGCCTGGCTGACAGCATGGACAAGCAGGCATCCTCGCTCTCCAACGGGATGAAGCAGCGTGTCGGCATCGCGCGCGCCTTTGCGCTCTCGCCCAAGCTGCTGTTGCTGGATGAACCTTTCGGCATGCTCGACAGCCTCACCCGCTGGGAGCTTCAGGAGGTTCTGATGGAAGTCTGGTCGCGCACCAAGGTCACCGCGATCTGTGTGACCCATGATGTGGACGAGGCGATTCTGCTGGCTGACCGCGTGGTGATGATGACCAATGGGCCGCAGGCAACCATCGGCAAGATCACGGATGTGAAACTGCCCCGGCCCCGCACCCGCAAGGCGCTGTTGGAGCATCCCGATTACTACAGCTACCGCGCCGAAGTGCTCGATTTCCTTGAGGAATACGAGCATGGAAATCAGTCAAAGCGCACCTCTGGCGCGACGCCCAAACCGAAACCCCAAACAGCAGTGGCGGCAGAATAATGACCCAGAACCTGATCATCATCGGTGCAGGCATGGCCACGGGCCGCGCCCTCGAACACCTGTTGGACGGAAATGCCGATTTCAACGTGACCCTCTTCAACGCAGAGCCGCGCGGCAACTACAACCGCATCATGCTCTCGCCGGTTCTGGCGGGCGACAAGACCTATGACGAGATCGTCACCCACACTGCCGAATGGTATGAGGAAAACGGCGTGACCTGCCGCTTTGGCGAACGCGTCGCGCACATCGACCGGGCGGCCAAGACGGTGACCGCAGAAAACGGCGACATCTTGCCCTATGACAAGCTGATGCTGGGCACAGGCTCAAACCCGTTCATGATCCCCCTGCCCGGCCATGACCTGCAAGGCGTCATCGCCTACCGCGATCTGGAAGATACCGAGCGCATGATGGGCCTTGGTCCGGACAACAAATGCGTTGTGATCGGCGGCGGCTTGCTGGGTCTTGAAGCGGCCGCAGGAATGGCCGCGCGCGGCGTCGACGTCACGGTCGTGCACATCATGGGCCATCTGATGGAGCGTCAGCTGGACGAAGCCGCAGGATACCTGCTGCGCAAGGCACTGGTCGACAAAGGGATCACCGTCAAATGCTCTGCCAACTCCAAGGAAATCCTGGGCAAGGACGGCCATGTACGGGCGCTTCTGCTCGACGATGGCACCGAACTGCCCTGCGATCTGCTGGTGATGGCCGTCGGCATCCGCCCCAACACGAAACTGGCGCAAGACGCCGGATTGGCTGTGGGCAAGGGCATCCATGTGGATGATCAGATGGTGACATCGGACGCCGACATTCTGGCTGTCGGCGAATGCGTGGAACATGACGGCGCGATATTCGGCCTAGTGGCCCCGCTCTATGATCAAGCCAAGGTGGTGGCGGCCACCCTGATGGGGCAACCCGCGCAATTCGTTCAAAAGGAACTGTCGACCAAGCTCAAGGTCACCGGCTGCGACCTCTTCAGCGCAGGCGACTTTGCCGAAGGCGAAGACCGCGAAGACATCGCCTTCCGCGACCCCGCCCGCGGTGTCTATCGCCGCCTTGTTCTGCAAGACAACGTGATCGTCGGCGCGGTGATGTATGGCGACACCGCCGACAGCAACTGGTTCTTTGGCCTGATCCGCGACAAGACCGACATCTCGGACATGCGCGAAACGCTGATCTTTGGCCCCGCCTATCAGGGAGGGGCCCCCTCGGACCCGCTCTCAGCCGTTGCAGCCTTACCGCGTGACGCGGAAATCTGTGGCTGCAACGGCATTTGCAAAGGTCAGATCGAAGATGCCATCGCCGCAGGGGCCACGGATCTGGGTGCTGTGCGCGCCACAACCAAGGCGTCCGGGTCCTGCGGCACCTGCACCGGCCTCGTCGAACAGGTTCTGGCGGTCACGCTGGGCGATGATTTCGTCATGCCCGCCGCCGCGTCGATCTGCGGCTGCACCGACATGACCCACGAAGACGTGCGGCGCATGATCAAGTCGCAAGAGCTGAAATCCATGCCCGCCGTCTGGCAGGAATGCGGCTGGAAAACCTCGTGCGGCTGTCACGTCTGTCGCCCGGCGCTGAACTTCTATCTGCTGGCCGACTGGCCGCTGGAGTACCGCGACGATCCGCAATCGCGCTTCATCAACGAACGCAAACACGCCAACATCCAGAAGGACGGCACCTTCAGCGTCGTGCCGCGCATGTGGGGCGGGATCACCACCCCGAACGAATTGCGCGCTATTGCCGATGCCGCCGACAAGTTCGCCGTGCCCACCGTCAAAGTCACCGGCGGGCAACGCATCGACCTGCTGGGGGTAAAGGGCGAGGATCTGCCGGCAATCTGGAAAGATCTCAACGATGCAGGCATGGTCTCGGGCCATGCCTATTCCAAGGGGCTGCGCACCGTCAAAACCTGTGTCGGCACCGATCACTGCCGCTTTGGGACGCAAGACAGCACAGGTCTGGGGATCAAACTGGAAAAGACGCTCTGGGGCTCGTGGACGCCGCACAAGCTCAAGCTTGGCGTATCAGGCTGCCCGCGCAACTGCGCCGAGGCGACCTGCAAGGACATCGGCGTGGTGTGCGTCGACAGCGGTTACCAGATCAGCATCGGCGGGGCGGCAGGCATGGACGTGCGCGAAACCGACCTGATCGCGCAGGTTCCGACCGAGGCCGAGGTGATCGACATCATCAAGGCCATCACCCAGTCCTACCGCGAGAACGCCAAATACCTCGACCGCATCTACAAATGGATGGGCAAGGTCGGGCTCGACTGGATCCGGGAACAAACGGTCGATGACCTTGAAAATCGCGCTGCTCTGGTGGCCCGGTTCGAACTGTCGCAGTCGATCTACAGGACGGACCCGTGGGCTGAACATGCGGCCCGGAAATCCGACAGCTACCAACCCCTCGCAAACCTTGCACTGGAGGCCGCAGAATGAGCACCTGGATCGATATCGCAGCCCTCGACGCCATCCCGCAACGCGGCGCACGGGTGGTCAAAACCCTGCACGGATGCGTCGCCGTGTTTCGGACGGGCAGCGACGAGGTTTATGCCCTCGACAATGCCTGCCCTCACAAGAACGGCCCGCTGGCCGAAGGGATCGTGCATGGCGCGTCAGTGACCTGCCCTTTGCACAACTGGGTCATCTCGCTTGAAACGGGGCTGGTACAAGGCAATGACGAAGGCCAGGTCGCCACCTATCCCGCACGGATCGAGAACGGGCGCGTCTCGCTCGACGTGACTTTTCTTGAGCGCAGGGCAGTCGCATGACCCTGACCCGGACAACCTGCCCCTATTGCGGGGTCGGTTGCGGCGTATTGGCGGGCCCGGATAGCACCATCAAGGGCGACCCGGATCACCCTGCAAACTACGGCAGGCTCTGTTCCAAAGGGTCCGCACTGGGGGAAACCATCGATCTTGCAGGCCGCTTGCTGGCCCCGCGAGTCGCCGGGCAGGATGCGGATTGGGACAGCGCGCTCAATCTGGTCGCCACGAAATTCTCGGATGCAATACGCGATCATGGGCCGGACAGCGTGGCGTTCTACGTTTCGGGCCAATTGCTAACCGAAGACTACTATGTCGCCAACAAGCTGATGAAAGGCTTTATCGGGTCGGCCAATATCGACACCAATTCGCGCCTTTGCATGGCGTCCTCCGTGGCGGGGCACAAACGCGCCTTTGGCAGTGACACCGTTCCCGGCACCTACGAAGACCTCGAAGAGGCGGACCTGATCGTGCTGGTTGGCTCCAACCTCGCCTGGTGCCACCCGGTTTTGCACCAGCGCATCGCAGCGGCCAAGGCCGCGCGTCCCAATATGCAGATCGTCAACATCGACCCCCGCCGCACGGCGACCACCGATCTGGCGGACATGCATCTGCAGATCGCGCCAGACGGGGATATTGCGCTCTTCAACGGGCTTTTGGCGCATCTCGTTGACACCGACGCTGTCGATCTCGGATTTGTGCAGGATCACGTCAAAGGCTGCATGGACGCCGTGGCCGCGGCCCGCTGTTCCGATCCCCTGGACTCTGGCCTGACCATGCGGGACGTGCAGCAATTCTATCAGCTTTGGGCAAATACACCCAAGGTCGTCACCGTCTATTCCCAAGGGGTCAACCAATCGGCCTGCGGCACCGACAAGGTGAACGCGATCCTCAATTGCCATCTGGCCACGGGGCGCATCGGCAAACCCGGCATGGGTCCGTTTTCGGTCACCGGTCAACCCAATGCCATGGGCGGGCGTGAGGTGGGCGGGCTTGCCAACATGCTCGCCAATCACCTCGATATTGAAAATGCGGACCATCGCAGCGCGGTGCAGTCCTTCTGGAACAGCCCCACGATCAGCGGCCACGCGGGCCTCAAGGCTGTGGACCTCTTTCAGGCCTGCGCCGACGGCAAGATCAAGGCGCTCTGGATCATGTCCACCAACCCCGCCGTCAGCATGCCAGACGCAGGTCACGTGGCGCAGGCGATTGCGAACGTGCCTTTCGTGGCGGTCTCCGACATCATGGCGCGCACCGATACGGGCGATTTGGCCGACGTGCTGCTGCCCGCCGCCGGATGGGGCGAAAAGGACGGCGCCGTAACCAATTCGGAACGGCGCATTTCGCGGCAGCGCGCCTTTCTGCCCGCCCCGGGCCAAACGCGCCCTGACTGGCAGATCATTTGCGATGTGGCCCGGCGCATGGGCTGGAAAGAGGCGTTCGACTACGCCTCTCCCGCCGAGGTTTTTGCAGAATACGTGGCACTTTCTGCTGCCACACGGGACTTTGGCCGTGACCTTGATCTTAGCGTTTTTGCAGATGTCGATTACGCCAACCTGCTTCCCACGCAGTGGCCGCAAAACGACAAACGGTTCTTTGCGGACGGCGGATTCTACCACCCCGATGGCAAGGCAAAGATGCTGCCGATTGCGGCACCACAGCGCAACATGGACGCAAGCCCGATCCTCAACACCGGGCGCAATCGCGACCAGTGGCACACCATGACGCGGACGGGTAAGGCCCCGCGTCTGGGCGCACATCTGGCCGAGCCTTACCTCGAAATCCATCCCGAAACCGCCCGCCGGAGCGGGATTACCACCGGCGATCTGGTGACAGTTTCAGGCGCCAACGGCGACAGCATCCTGCGCGCGCTCTGCACCGACCGGGTCACGCCCGGACAGCTGTTTGCACCCATGCATTGGACGCGGACGCGCAGCAGCGCCGGCGTGATCAACGTGGCAACGGCGCGTGTGACCGATCCGATCTCTGGCCAGCCTGCCCTGAAATCCAGCACCGTTGACGTGCAGAAATACGCAGCCGCATGGTACGCATTCGCAGCTTCGGAAACCGAAATGGCACCAAACGCACCCTACGCTGCCATTGCGCGCAGCCTCACCGGCTGGCAAGCTGAACTTGCAGGTCAGGACACACCTTCGGACTGGGAACACTATGCCCGCACATGGATCGGCACTGACCACACCATCGCGATTGTCCACGACCCCAGGACCCGTCAAATCCGGCTTGCCTTTCACAACGGGACACGCCTGACAGCCCTGTTTTTCGCAGGGCCCGAGCCTGTCGCGGTTGCGCGCACCCATGCAATTTCGCTGATCGGCACGGACACAGCCGCCCTTCAGGCACTTGCGGGCCGCAGCAGCATCGACCAGCCCGATCCCGGCCCGACGGTCTGTGCCTGCATGAATGTCGGCCTCAACACATTGCAAAACGCCGTGGCCGCCGGCGCGGACACCGTTGAGGCGCTTGGTCAGGCAACCTGTGCCGGTACGAATTGCGGGTCGTGCAAACCGGAACTGGCCGCTTTGATCGCGAAAACGCCTGTGCCGATGGCCGCGCAATGAGCCTCGCGCCCTATGTCCGCATCGTGGCGCAAGGCAAAGGCCGCGCGCGTCCCCTGACCCAAGACGAGGCCTGCGCCGCCATGACCCTCATCCTGTCCGGCGCGGCGGCACCCGAAGCAGTCGGCGCGCTTCTGATGGTCTTGCGCTTGCGCGGCGAAGTGGATGCCGAGATTGCAGGCTTCACCCAGGCATTGCGCGATCACGTTGCCGCCGACCTGCCAGCGGCCGATCTCGACTGGCCCTGCTATGCCGCGGGTCGCACCCGGGGGTCGCCCCTGTTCCTGTTGTCGGCACGGCTTGTGGCCAACGCCGGATACCGGGTTTGCCTGCACGGCTGGAATTCGCATCAGACTTCGGGGGCCGACCCGCGCGTCGCCATCCAAACGCTGAACCTGATCGACGACGGCCTGCAGTATCACCGGTTGGAAAACCTCAGCCCGATGGCATTCAAGCTGCTCGACTTGCGCGACACGTTTGGCCTGCGCTCCTGTTTCAACACGGTGCTGCGCATGTGGAACCCGTCAGGCGCGCCCGCCTCCGTGCAAGGGGTCTTTCACCCATCCTATCGTGGCCTGCAATCGCGTGCGGCCGAGCTTTTGGGCGATCAGAACCTGACCGTGATCAAGGGCGGCGGGGGTGAGTTCGAGCGCAACCCGGCAAAGCCTGCCGCGATCTTTGGTCTGCGCAACGGCATAGCACTTGACGAGTCAACCGGGGCGCTTGTTCCGGACACCCGCCGTTTGCACGATCTGGACAACCCCGTGGATCTTGGAACGCTCTGGGCGGGCACGCGCCCCGATCCCTTTGCCGAAGCCACAGTAACCGGCACCGCAGCCCTTGCACTCTGGACCGTTGGTGCAGCCCCGGACATTTCAACCGCACAGGACATGGCCACAACCCTTTGGGACACCCGCCACAGCCAGGATCGGAAATCCGCATGAAAACCTTCCCAATGTTTCTGCAAATGCAGGGTCGCCGCGTTGTCATCGCGGGCGGCGGCGAACAGGCCGCGCAAAAGTGCCGCCTGATCCTCAAGACCGAGGCCGCGATCACCTTGCTCGCCCCATCCCTCGACCCCGAGCTTGCGGACCTGCAGCGCCAAGGCCGGATTGCGTGGCAGTCAGGTCCGATCACCGCCGCAAGCTTTGCAGACACAGCACTCGTGTTCATCGCGACCGGATGCCCCGGCATCGACGCAAGCCTGCACGCGGTGGCCAAGGCCGCGGGCGCAACCGTCAACGTGGTGGATCAGCCGCATCTGTGTGACGCCATCACACCTTCGATCGTGGACCGCAGCCCCGTTGTCGTGGCCATCGGAACCGAAGGGACGGCCCCGGTTCTGGCCCGCCAGATCAAGACCCGGATGGAGGAATTGCTGGAACCCCGGCTGGGCGATCTTGCCGCGCTTGCAGGGCGCATGCGCGACCGTGCTGCCGCCCGTCTGCAACCGCGCGACCGACGTGATCTGTGGCGGTGGGTATTTTCCGGGCCGGTGCGTGAAACCCACGCCAAGGGAGGCGAACGTGCGGCGGCCAAGATGATCAAATCCGCCATTGATACCGGATCGTTCGAAGACGAAACCGAAGGCTCCGTCGCGCTTGTCGGTGCAGGCCCCGGGGCCAAGGATCTGATCACTCTGCGCGGCGTGCAGCGCCTGCAAGAAGCCGACGTGATCTATTATGACCGCCTGATCGACCCCGAAATTCTGGAATTGGCGCGCCGCGATGCGGAACGCGTTTATGTCGGCAAGGCCCCCGGCTGTCACCACTGGCCGCAGGACAAGATCACCGGCGTCCTTGTCGCCGCAGCCCGCCAGGGCAAGCGCGTCGTACGCTTGAAATGCGGCGATCCGGGTGTCTTTGCCCGCGGCGCGGAAGAGGCTCAGGCCCTCGCCGCCGCAGGCATTGCCTGCGAGATCGTGCCGGGGATCACGGCGGCAAGCGCCGCCGCAGCCGCGATGGGCGGTTTCATGACCGAACGCGGCGTCTGCGACAAGCTGGCCTTCGTCACCGGACATTCGGAAAACAGCACGATCCAGAACGACTGGGCGGCGCTTTTACAGCCCGGCACGCGTCTGGCGATCTACATGGGCGTCGGCAATGCGCTTGACATAGCAGCCGCCCTGTCACGCTGCGCCTGCGCCGATGATCTGAAGATCGATATCGTCGCCAATGCCCAGCATCCGAACCAGATCATCGCACAGTGCGACCTGTCCGGGTTGGCGCAGGTTCTGGACGAAAAGCAGATCACCAATCCCGCCATCCTGTTTGTAACACGGCCCTACCGCAAAACCGTAGCGTCGGCGCAGCCCGCGGCCCCCGTCCAGATCCCGGCCTTTGCCTGATCCGGCTTGCGCGCGACCAAACTCGGACACAGGACAAACGACGTCACCACTGGCATGAAACTCTTGACCCCAGGTTGATCCGGACTGATCCGGACCAATCTCGCACGTGATCCCGTGAAATGCGCCATGCCGCTTGCCGACAGGCAGGAAAACGGTACTCTGGGCCGGACCAACCCCAAAGCCATGCACGGAATGCCATGAGCGGACTGCCTCCCCTGACCCCAGCTGCGCCCATGTCGGACCATCGGTTTCCCTGCGACAATTGCGGCGCGGATTTCAGGTACGATCCGGCCAAAGGCACGCTGATCTGCGATCATTGCGGCAACACGGGCACCATCGAAGGCGCCGGTGTCAGCACTGCCACGATGATCACCGAGCTGGACTACCACGACGCGCTCAACGCAAACCTGCCCGATATCGAGATCGAGGAAACCCGCGTTTCCAAATGCCCCAACTGCGGGGCACAGGTGGAATTTGATGGCGACCTTCACGCCAAGGAATGCCCGTTTTGCGCCACGCCCGTGGTCACGGACACCGGCCCGCACCGCCATATCAAACCGCGCGGTGTGCTGCCTTTTGCCCTGACCGAACCACATGCGCGCGAATCGATGAACACATGGCTGGGCAGCCTTTGGTTCGCGCCGGGCGGCTTGCAGGACTACGCGCGCAAGGGGCGCAGCATGCAGGGCATCTATGTGCCCTACTGGACCTTCGATGCCGATACGCGCAGCGCCTATACCGGTGAGCGCGGGACGATCTATTATGAGACCCGAACCGTGATGCGCGACGGCAAACGCGAAACGGTGCAGGTTCCCAAAGTGCGCTGGCGCCGGGCCAAAGGCAGGGTTGCGCGCTTTTTCGACGATGTGCTTGTGCTGGCCTCGACGTCGCTGCCAAAACGGTTCACCGACGCGCTGGAACCCTGGGACCTGAGCGAAATGGAGCCCTACGCGCCCGAGTTCCTGGCCGGATTTCGGGCCGAAGGCTATGGCATCGGGCTTGAGGACGGCTTTGTCGAAGCGCGGGCCTTCATGGACCGCGTGATCGCGCGCGATATCAAGTTCGACATCGGCGGCGATCGCCAACGCATCCACACGGTCGACACGCGGCTCAGTGACATCACCTTCAAGCATATCCTGTTGCCGGTCTGGCTAGCCGCCTACAAATACCGCGGCGAAACCTACCGCTTTGTGGTCAACGGGCGCACGGGGCGCGTGCAGGGCGAACGGCCCTATTCCAAGATCAAGATTGCGCTGGCTGTGCTGGCCGGGCTGATCGTGGCCGGCATCATCGGCTATTTCGCGGCGACACAGCAATGACCCATAGCGACAGTCTGAACCACTTGCTTGATACGCGCTTTTCCTGTCGGGCCTTCAGGCCAGATCCTGTGCCGCAGGCCACTGTCGAGGCCATTGTGCGCACCGCCCAGAAGGTGCCCAGCTGGTGCAATGCCCAACCCTGGCAGTTGGTAATCACCTCTGGGGCCGAAACGGACCGGTTTCGCGATGCGCTCTTTGCCGCTGCCAGCAGCACGGCGCCCGCCCCCGATATGGAATGGCCCAAGGCCTATCCGGGCGTTTATGGCGACCGCCGCCGGGCCTGCGGATTTCAGCTCTATGACGCGGTGGGCGTGACCAAGGGCGACCGGGCCGCGGGGGCCGCGCAGATGATGGAAAACTACCGGCTTTTCGGCGCGCCGCATGTGGCCATCGTGACCTCACCCGCAGTTCTGGGACCGTACGGCGCCATGGACACAGGCGGCTTTGTCACGGCCTTCTGCCTTGCCGCACAAGCCGAAGGGGTTGCGACGATCCCGCAAGCCGCCATTGCGGCCCAGGCACCGTTTGTGCGCGCGTATTTTGACATCCCGGAGGATCGGCTGATCCTCTGTGCGATCTCCTTTGGCTATGCCGACCCGGATCACCCCGCCAACAGCTTTCGCACCGATCGGGCCAACCCCGCCGACGTCATCGCGTGGCGGAAATGAGGGCGCTTCTGCAACGGGTCACGGCGGCCTCTGTCTCGGTCGACGGCAAGGTGATCGGCGCATGCGGCGCGGGGCTCTTGGTTCTGGTCTGCGCCATGCCGGGCGATACCGAAGCAACGGCGGAGGCACTGGCGCTCAAGATATCGAAACTGCGCCTCTTCAAGGACGATGCGGGCAAGATGAACCTGAGCATCGTGCAAACCGGCGGCAGCGCGCTGGTGGTCAGCCAGTTCACGCTTGCGGCAGACACATCGCGGGGCAACCGGCCCGGCTTTTCCGGTGCCGCCAAACCGGATCAGGCCAAGGCGCTTTATCTGCACTTTGCACAGGCACTGGCCGCGCTCGGGATAGCAGTTGAAACCGGTAAATTTGGCGCAGATATGGCCGTGAGCCTCACAAATGACGGCCCCGTCACCCTATGGCTAGACACCGACGCCAGTTAGGATGTGTCAGCGGCAAGCCATGCTTCGGCTGCCTCGGTTTCGGACAAGCCAAACGTCTTGATCGTGAGACCCGGGATCAACGCGCCTTCGATTTCGGCCGCCGTCCTGATCCAGTCTGTGTCGCACAGCACGGCACATCGCTCGAACTTTCCCACAAGACCAAGGAGTTTTGGCAAGCGTGTCATCTCCACCGCGAACGCGCCCATGGTCGGCATCGCGAAGTCGGTGATGGTATAGAGCATCCTCCCTTTTGATATTCCTTCGGACAGTGCGATCAAATCGTCAAGCGCCTGCCCCATCTGATCGGCATCAAGGCTGCCGCTCAGCACAATATCAAGGCGGTTTTCGGCGGTCTTCGTGGTTGTGAACATGTCTCGACCCTCCTGTTTTTTGCTATCGTCAGTATAGCAGAGGGGCGCACCACCCGTCTTGACCACGATCAAGATGAATTCGAACGGCCCGGATCGCCTCGCGACAGTCTTCACAGGGCCTGTTGCGCGGTCGCCTGCAAAGGGTTCACTGCAAGAGGCATGCGCCGTTCTGCGATTGCGCCCGGAAACTGCGCAAAGTAGGACAAGGGCCATCTGCAAGAGGATCACCGACATGATGACCAATGATGAGCTTTTGGAGTTGTGGCACGCAGGTGTGCGCGCGGTTGGCGGTGCGCAAGCCGTCCAAACAGCCCTGCAGCAGCACGAAACGCCCCGCCCGCATCGCATCATTGCCGTAGGCAAGGCTGCTGCTGCCATGGCCTCTGCCGCCTGCGCGAAATGGCCAGATGTGCCGTGCCTGATCGTGACAAAATACGGTCACGGGGGCGATGCGCCGACGGGCGCGACCGTGCTCGAAGCGGCCCACCCGGTGCCTGACGATGCCTCGCTCGACGCGGGGCGCGCGCTGCAAGATGCGGTGGCCGCCTGCAATGCAGGAGATCACCTGCTGGTGCTGGCCTCAGGCGGCGCCTCGGCACTGGCCGAAGTGCCGGTCCAAGGGCTCGATCTGGCGGGACTTCGGGATCACACCAACGCGTTGCTAGCCACCGGGGCCGATATCGGCACGATGAATGCCAGCCGAACGCAGAATTCCCAGATCAAGGGCGGCAAGCTGCTGGCAGGCTTTCGCGGCGCGCGCGTGACCACGCTGGCCCTCTCCGATGTCGAAGGGGACGCGCTGGCGACCATCGGGTCCGGCATCGCCGATGCGCCAAAGGACGCCAGGTTCGACTTCACCGCGCATATCGTGGCCAGCAACGCAATCGCACGCGCTGCGGTGGCGGCGGCGTCACCGGTCATGGTTCAGACCAACAGCGAGAACCTTTATGCGGATGTAAGCGCGCTGGGTCCAACCCTTGCGGCGCATCTCAGGGCGGCCAGACCGGGGCTTCACATCATGGGCGGCGAACCAGTCGTGCATTTGCCCGAGAACCCCGGGCTGGGCGGGCGGAACATGGCGCTTGCGTTGACGCTGGCGCGTGAAATCGTCGGGGTTCCTGACCTGCGCATCCTCGTTGCGGGCACCGATGGCACGGATGGCCCCACAGACGCCGCCGGAGCGATCGTGGATGGCACCACCTGGCAGGCGGACGCCCAAATCGCACTCGACACGGCCAATGTCCATCCCTGGCTCAAGGCGCACAATGCGCTGGTGACAACCGGGCCCACGGGCACCAATGTCATGGATATCCTGATCGCCCACAAAGCATAAAGAAGGGGGCCAGCCCCCTGCGCGTGCCGCGCACCCCCGGAGTTTATCCGGCAAGATGAAGCCAAAGGCGAAAGAACAAGCCCCAACCGGGTTTGCTTCTCTGTTCCAGAAAATCCCGGGGGGCGGCCGAAGGCCGGGGGGCTGGCCCCCCTCTTCGCTTGACAGCCGACACCACAACATCAACCGTGGGCGCATGAAAAATACCCTTCGCGACATCGAGGACCTGCCTGATCTTGGCATCACGCTCAGCGACGGCACACGGCTTTCGGCCCGGGTCTGGCGACCCGTCGATGCAAACAACGATCCCGTGCCCGTCATTCTCGAATACCTGCCTTATCGCAAACGCGACGGAACCTGCGCCCGCGATGCGCTGACCCATCCCTATTTCGCGGAACGGGGATATGCCTGCCTGCGCGTCGACATGCGTGGCAATGGCGACAGCCAGGGTCTTATGGAAGATGAATACACCCAGCAGGAGCTTGATGACGCCGTCGAGATCATTCACTGGGCCGCTTCCCAACCCTGGTGCAGCGGCACCGTCGGCATGATGGGGATCAGCTGGGGCGGGTTCAACGGATTGCAGGTGGCCGCGATGGCACCGGAGCCACTCAAGGCCGTCATCACCCTGTGCTCGACCGTCGACCGCTTTGCCGATGACATCCATTACAAGGGTGGATGCCTGCTGAACGAAAACCTCGGCTGGGGGGCGACCATGTGGTCCTATTCCTCGCGCGCGCCTGACCCGGCGCTGCGCGGAGACTGGCGCGAGATGTGGCTCGAGCGGCTTGAGAATGAGCCCTTCCTGCCCGCGACATGGCTGCGTCACCAGCGCCGGGACGCCTATTGGCGGCATGGCTCGGTCATCGAGAACTACGACAAGATCAAGGCCAAGGTGCTGGCCATAGGCGGCTGGGGCGACGCCTACAAGAACGCCGTGCCACAGCTTGTCGATGCCTTGCCCGGCGCCAAAGGCATAGTTGGACCATGGGTTCATAAATATCCGCATTTTGCGGTGCCGGAACCCCGCATCGGCTTTCTTCAGGAAGCCTTGCGCTGGTGGGA
>CAYGQZ010000057.1:0-18964 GCA_964352055.1 uncultured Rhodobacterales bacterium | reverse complement strand
ACACGCCAATCGGTGCGATCACGTCCGGCGGGTTTGGCCCGACAGTGGGCGCACCGGTTGCGATGGGATACCTTGCGGCGCAATACACTGCGGTTGGCACAACTGTTTATGGCGAACTCAGGGGCAAGCGATTGCCGATCGAGGTTGCCAAACTCCCCTTCACTCCTGCAAATTTCAAACGTTAACCAAGGGAACCAAACGATGAAATTCACCGAAGAACATGAATGGCTGCGCATAGAAGACGACGTGGTTGTGATTGGCATTACAGAGCATGCGACGACACAGCTGGGCGATCTGGTCTTTGTCGAACTGCCCGAGGTCGGCACCACAGTGACCAAGGACGACGAGATCGTGGTGATCGAAAGCGTCAAGGCGGCGTCTGACATTCTGGCCCCCATTGACGGCGAAATCGTCGAGGTGAACGAGGCGCTGACGGACAATCCGGCGCTGGTCAACGAGGACGCGATGGGGGAAGGCTGGTTCGTCAAGATCGCGCCGTCAGATGCCTCGCAGATGGACGAATACTTGTCCGAGGCCGCTTACCAAGCCTTGATCGCCTGAGATCGGAGACGCGCAATGACCTACACCCCCACAGACTATTTGCCCTACGATTTTGCAAATCGCCGCCACATCGGGCCATCACCGGCCGAAATGGACGACATGCTCAAGGTTGTGGGGGTGCCGGACCTCGATGCGTTGATCGCGGACACGGTGCCTGCGAAAATCCGGCAATCAGAAAAGCTGGATTTCGGACGCCCCATGTCCGAACGCGCCTTGCTGGCACATATGAAAACGACCGCGTCGAAGAACAAGGTTCTGACATCGCTGATCGGGCAGGGCTATCACGGCACCGTCACGCCGCCTGCCATTCAGCGGAACATCTTCGAAAATCCAGCGTGGTACACCGCGTACACGCCCTATCAGCCAGAGATTTCGCAAGGGCGGCTTGAAGCGCTTTTGAACTTTCAGACCATGGTGTCGGACCTGACGGGGCTTGAGATTGCCAATGCGTCCTTGCTGGACGAGGCAACGGCCTGTGCCGAGGCAATGACCATGGCGCAGCGGGTGTCCAAATCCAAGGCGACGGCGTTTTTTGTCGACGAAAACTGCCATCCGCAAAATATTAACGTCATGAAAACACGTGCCGCACCGCTGGGCATCGAGGTGATCGTGGGCGCGCCTGAGGACCTTGAAAAGCTGGCGGTCTTTGGGGCCATATTCCAATATCCCGGCACATATGGCCATGTGCGGGACTTCACGTCAGAGATCGCGCGCCTGCACGACGCAAACGCCATCGGGATCATTTCGGCGGATCCGCTGTCGCTGACCTTGCTGAAAGAGCCCGGTGCCATGGGGGCGGACATCGCCGTGGGCACAACGCAGCGCTTTGGCGTGCCCGTGGGCTATGGTGGCCCGCACGCGGCCTATATGGCGACCAAACAAAGCTTTGCCCGGTCCATGCCGGGGCGGATTGTTGGCGTGTCGGTGGACAGCCATGGCAACCGGGCCTACCGGCTGTCGCTGCAAACCCGCGAACAGCATATCCGCCGCGAAAAGGCGACATCGAATGTGTGTACGGCCCAAGCCTTGCTGGCGGTGATGGCGGGCTTTTACGCTGTGTTTCACGGGCCCGAAGGGCTGCGCGCCATTGCGCAACGCATCCACCGTAAGACAACGCGCCTGGCCCGCGGGCTGGAGGGCGCGGGTTTCGAGGTCACGCCCAAGACCTTCTTTGACACGATCACCGTCGAAGTCGGTGCCGCACAGCAGGCGATCATGCGATTGGCTGTGAGTGAAGGGGTGAACCTGCGCGCTGTTGGCCGCACCCGGATCGGCATCACTTTGGACGAACGGACCGAGATCAGAACGCTGGAACAGGTCTGGCGTGCCTTTGGGATTTCGGATCGCCATGCGGGGCAAACCGTTGAATATCGCTTGCCAGATGATCTGCTGCGCACCACAGATTATCTGACCCACCCGATTTTTCACCTCAACCGGGCCGAGACCGAGATGATGCGCTATATGCGCCGCCTCGCGGATCGGGATCTGGCGTTGGACCGCGCGATGATCCCGCTGGGGTCCTGCACGATGAAGCTGAACTCGGCCGCCGAGATGATGCCCGTCAGTTGGGACGCGTTTTCGCTGCTGCACCCTTATGTGCCGCGCGATCAGGCGGCGGGCTATCTGGAAATGATCGACGATCTGTCCGCCAAACTGTGCGATGTGACGGGCTACGACGCGATCTCGATGCAGCCCAATTCCGGGGCGCAGGGCGAATTCGCGGGCCTTTTGACCATAGCCAGCTATCACCGCGCGCAGGGGCAGGGGCACCGCAACATCTGCCTCATTCCGATGTCCGCGCACGGGACAAACCCGGCCTCGGCCAATATGGTCGGATGGAAGGTTGTACCTGTGAAATCGGCCGCGAACGGCGATATCGACGTGGAGGATTTCCGTGCCAAGGCCGCCCAACACGCCGAGACTCTGGCGGGCTGCATGATCACCTATCCCTCGACCCATGGCGTTTTCGAGGAAACCGTGATCGAGATCTGCGAAATCGTGCATGCCGCGGGCGGGCAGGTCTATATCGACGGGGCCAACATGAACGCCATGGTCGGCTTGTCGCGGCCCGGCGATCTGGGCGGTGATGTCAGTCACCTCAACCTGCACAAGACGTTTTGCATCCCCCACGGTGGCGGCGGCCCCGGCATGGGCCCCATTGGGGTCAAGGCGCATCTGATCCCGCATTTGCCGGGCGATCCGACAAGCGGCGAAGGGGCAGTGTCGTCGGCGGCCTTTGGATCCCCGTCGCTTTTACCGATTTCCTGGGCCTATTGCCTGATGATGGGCGGCGAGGGGCTGACCCAGGCCACGCGGGTCGCGATCCTGAACGCGAACTACATTGCCGAGCGGCTCAAGGGGGCGTTCGACGTCCTCTATAAGGGGCCGACAGGCCGGGTTGCCCATGAATGCATCATCGACACGCGACCCTTTGAAAAAAGCGCCGGGGTGACCGTGGACGATATCGCCAAGCGGTTGATAGATTGCGGCTTTCACGCCCCCACCATGAGTTTTCCGGTGGCGGGCACGTTGATGATCGAACCAACGGAGTCCGAAACAAAGGCCGAGCTGGACCGCTTTTGCGACGCGATGCTGGCCATCCGCGCCGAGATTTCCGAGATCGAAAAAGGCAATGTCGATCGCGAAAACAACGCCCTGAAGAACGCCCCCCACACGATGGAGGACCTCGTGAAAGAGTGGGATCGTCCTTATTCCCGCGAGGCGGGGTGCTTTCCGCCCGGTGCCTTCCGGGTCGACAAGTACTGGCCGCCGGTCAACCGTGTGGACAATGTGTGGGGGGACCGCAACCTGACCTGCACCTGTCCGCCGATGGAGGCTTACGCCGCCGAATAGCGATGCACAACACGGCGCTGCGTCCCGCTCTGGGGTGCAGCGCTGGCGTTTCGCATGTGGCTTGTGAGGTGGGAACGCGTCGAACACCAAGAGGTTGCCATACCGACGGAGGTTGCCATAACGACGAAGGGCCGCCCAAAAGCGACCCTATCGTGACCAACCGGGGTGAGTTGGTTCCCATTGGAGCGGGCGAGGCGATTCGAACGCCCGACCCTAACCTTGGCAAGGTTATGCTCTACCCCTGAGCTACGCCCGCTTCCTTGGGTGAGGCGGAGATACTTATCCCTGCGCCGACCTGCAAGAGGAAAATCCGCACAGGCCGAAAAAATATCGACTTGCGGCAGGCATCAGCCGATGCTCTGGTACGGTTATGATGAGACGCTGGCTTCGATCAATTGCTCCTGGGGTGGTCCTTTTCTGGGCCGTTGCAGCGCATGCCCATGACGGGCCACATGGCCTTGATATGGTGGCGGAAGTCGTTTCCGCCCAAGCGGTTGGAACCACTGTTCAGGTCGATGTGCTGGTGATCAATGTCGGCGGCCCTTTGGTTCTGACCGCGCTGCACGCCGAAGGAGCGGACGCGGTCGACATCGATGACATCTATTTGAATTTCGCAGAAGAGGCGCGAGTCTCTGCAACACTGGAGTTTCGGCAGCCGACGCCCGCGGCCTTTGCACTTGTTCTGGAGTTCGGGGTCGTGGGGCACGCGACGGTCACCGTCACGCCATAAGCTGCCTTGATTTCAGGCGCGCTGGATCAGATCCCAGCGATTTCCGAACGGATCGCGAAACACGGCAACCGTGCCATAGGGTTCTGTCCGCGGGGTCTCTTCGAAGTGAATGCCCTGGCGTGTGAGGTGCGCGTGATCGCGGGCGAAATCATCGGTTTCCAGAAACAGCCACACCCGGCCCGCACCCTGATTGCCGATCATCGCCTGTTGCGCAGGGCCGTCGGCGCGGGCGATGACGATGCTGGTCCCCGCGCCCGGCGCGCGCACCTCGACCCAGCGTTTGCGGCCCTGATCGATGTTACACAGCAGATCAAAGCCCAGCGTATCGCAGAAAAACGCAATCCCGCTGTCATAGTCAGGCACGATAAACGAGAGCGACGCGAGGTGCATGGCGTTATCCTTTCAAAGGGGGCTTTACCGCATAGGCCAGGACCACGATCAAGGCGGCAAGGATGGCCAGAATGCCAAAGCCCATGCGCAGGGACGTGGCATCTGCCACAAACCCGATCAGCGGAGGGCCAAGCAACAGGCCGCCATATCCAAGTGTCGAGACGCTGGCGATGGCCGTTCCGGGCGGCAGGAACGGGTCGGCCGCCGCGCGCGAAAAGGCCAGTGGCATGATGACGGCATAGCCGACGCCCATCAGTGCATATCCTGTGAGAGTCAGAGCGTAGCTGCCCGAAAAGACGGCACAAACAGTTCCAGCTGTCGCAATGATCCCGGCCAATCGCGCCGTTGGCGTGGGCCCAAAGGCGCGCGTCGCCTGATCCCCCATCAACCGCACCACGACCATTGTGACGGAAAAGACTGTATATCCCAGCGCGGCCTTGGCCGGGGTCACGGTGGCGGTTTCGATCAGCAGCAACGCGCTCCAATCGACCATCGCGCCTTCGCCCATGGACGAACAGAATGCAATCAGGCCGACGGCAACCAGCGGCCCCTTGGGCAGGGGAAAGAGCGGGGTGGTGCCGACACTTGTCTGCCTGACGGAGGCCCAGCCGATCGTGGCAACGGGCATGCAGACGGCCATGACCAAAAGGCCAACGGCGATGAAGTGCAGGGGGATGCCAATGCCGTTCTGTTCCGCCACAAACCCGCTGGCAGCACCAAGCCCTGCGCCCAGGCTGAACATGGCGTGGAAGGAGGACATGACCGGACGGCCGATATAGCGCTCGGCCTCGCCTGCCCATGTGTTCATGGCCACGTCCATCGCCCCATGGGTCGCGCCAAAGATGAACAGGGCCAGCGCGAGTGTCGCAGTGCCGGGGGCCAGTGCTGTCAGGCACAATGCGCCGGTATAGGCGATGGCAATCCGCAAAGTGACCGGTGCTGCACCAAAGCGATCGGCAAAGCGACCCGCGAGGGGGAAGGCGGTGATCGCGCCCGCGGCCAGCAACAACAAAAGCCAGCCCAGATCGCCTTTGTCGAGGCCGTGACGTTCGGCCATCGCCGGAATACGGGACGCCCAGATTCCATACAGCGCGCCGTTCAGGGCGAACATGGCAGTGACGGCCAGCCATGCCGCGCGGTTGGTGTGAGGCTTCATCTTGGCTGGTCCAGTGTTGCAGTGCTGGGCCCTGAGTCGCCCGCAGGGGCAACCTTGCGACTGTGTTGACGCATGGCAAGCGCTTTCGATGACGGACAAGTTGTCCGCTCAGTCAGAAAACGCCCGCGCAAGGTGCCGGGCACGATCCGGTTCCACGCGCCAGCAGCACGCGATTTCCCATGCCGTGGCGGCCCTGACGTCGTTTGGATTGTCGCAAGACCAGGTGACCTGATCAAAAGTGGGGCTGTCACGGCGCGCCTCATCCCAGTCAATCAGGACAATACGACCATCTTCCTGCGTCAGTATATTGGCGGGGTTGAGATCACCGTGAATCGCGGTCTGATCCTTTGGCAAAACCGCCCACGCGGCACGTAGTCTTGCAACAAGGTCGGGTGGCATGGCGCTCAGATCGATATCCCCTCCGGCCATGTTGGTTTGCAATTGGCGCGAACCCGGACAATCCGGACGCGGCGGCAGGTTTTTGGCTGCGCGATGTATCGCCGTCATGGCGTGCGCCACGCGTTCTGGCAATGTCGGGGTTCCGGGCAAAAAGGCTTCGCAGGTCCATCCTTCTATGTTCAAGGACCCGGCCAAACTCGGGATCAAGCGCGGCGCATCAAGGCCATGATGCGCGGCGATGTCCTGCAGGGGGCATAGCCAGCGCAAAGCGGCCTCGGACCGGCGCGTGGTTTTCAAGACATGATTGGCCACCCGCAAAACGGTGTTGCGATGGCCGCCGGGCAGGGGCTGTGCGATGCCGCTCAGCCCCCAGGCCGTCAGAGGTGGCGTCATTCGAACTCGACAAGCAGGTCCTTGGCGTCGATCTGGCCGCCGGGGCCGACATGAACGGCTTTGACGACGGCATTACGCTCTGCATGAATGCCGGTTTCCATCTTCATTGCTTCGATGGTCAGCAAAAGATCGCCCTCGGACACCTCTTGCCCGACTTTCACGCCGATGGTTGCGACAACACCGGGCATCGGCGCACCGATATGGTTCGGATTGCCGACTTCGGCTTTGGGGCGCTGCACGGTGGTGGATTTCACCAGCCGGTTCGGCACCCGGATCACACGCGGTTGACCGTTGAGTTCAAAGAAAACCCTGGCCTCGCCATCCTCGCCGGTCTCTCCTACGGCCTGAAGGCGGATCTCGAGTGTTTTGCCCGGATCGATCTCGGCAGAGATTTCTTCGCCGGGCTGCATGCCGTAAAAGAAGGTCTTTGTCGGCAAGGTCCGAACGGGTCCGTAGGTCCGGTGACGGCCCATGTAATCGAGGAAAACCTTGGGATACATCAGGTATCCGCACAGGTCCTCGTCATCGACCTCACGGCCTTCCATCTGTTTCGAGACATCCGCACGCGTTGCCTCAAGATCGACTGCGGGCACATCGGCGCCGGGACGTTTGGTGTTGGGGGCTTCGCCTTTCAGGACCTTGGACTGGATGCCAACGGGAAAGCCGCCCGGAGGCTGGCCAAGATTGCCGCGCATCATGTCGATCACGGAATCAGGAAAGGAAACGTCCTTGTCAGGATCTTCAACCTCGGCCCGCGTCAGGTTCTGGCTGACCATCATCAGGGCCATGTCGCCAACCACCTTTGAGGACGGCGTGACCTTGACGATATCGCCAAACATCTTGTTCACATCCGCATAGGTGTGGGCCACTTCGTGCCAGCGTTCCTCCAGCCCCATGGAGCGGGCCTGTGCCTTGAGATTGGTGAACTGGCCACCGGGCATTTCGTGCAGGTACACCTCGGAACTGGGGGCCTGCATGCCGGACTCGAAGGCCGCGTATTGGCCGCGCACTGCATCCCAGTAATCCGAGATGTCGCGGATCGCGTTGATGTCGAGGCCGGTATCGCGGTCTGAGTTTTGCAAGGCTTCGACAACCGAGCCAAGCGTGGCCTGCGACGTGTTGCCCGACAGCGCATCCATCGCGCAATCGACAGCGTCCACGCCCGCCTCGGCCGCGGCAAGGATCGTGGCACAGGCGATGCCCGCCGTGTCATGGGTGTGGAAGTGGATGGGCAAGCCAACCTCTTGCTTCAACGCTTTGACCAGAATGCGGGCGGCTGCCGGTTTCAAGAGGCCCGCCATATCCTTGAGGCCCAGCACATGGGCACCCGCGTCCTTGAGCTGATTGCCCATGTCGACATAATATTTCAGGTCATATTTGGCCCGATCCGGGTTCAGGATGTCCCCGGTGTAGCAGACGGTGCCTTCGCATATCTTGTTCTGTTCCTGTACCGCGTCCATGGCCACGCGCATGTTCTCAACCCAGTTCAGGCTGTCGAACACACGGAACACATCGACGCCGGTATTCGCCGCGACCCGCACAAACTCCTGCACCACGTTGTCCGGGTAATTCGTGTATCCGACCCCGTTGGCGCCGCGCAGCAACATCTGCGTCATAAGGTTGGGCATACGCTCGCGCAGATCGCGCAGGCGCTGCCATGGGCATTCCTGCAAGAAACGGTAGGCCACATCGAATGTGGCACCGCCCCAGCATTCGACGCTGAACAGTTGCGGCAGGTTGGCGGCATAGGCCGGGGCAACCTTGATCATGTCGTGGCTGCGCATCCGCGTGGCCAAAAGCGACTGGTGCCCGTCCCGCATGGTGGTGTCGGTGATCAAAAGCTGGCGTTGCGCCTTCATCCAGTCGGCCACGGCCTGCGGGCCTTTTTGCTCAAGCAGGTTGCGTGTGCCCATCTGGTGGGAGGGATCGGCCCTCAGCGCCGGGGGGCGGGGGTGTTTCAGATCGGCGCGCGGGCGCGGACGGTCCTTGACCTCCGGATGCCCGTTCACGGTGATGTCGGCGATATAGGTCAGCACCTTGGTGCCCCGGTCACGCCGCTTCTTGAAGGAGAAAAGGTCGGGCGTCTCGTCGATGAACTTGGTGTGGTAGGTGTTGTCCAGAAACGTGGGGTGTTTCAGCAGGTTTTCGACAAAGGCAATATTGGTGGACACGCCGCGGATGCGGAACTCGCGCAGGGCACGATCCATCCGCGCGATGGCCATTTCCGGGGTTGGCGCCTTGGCCGTCACCTTGGTGAGCAGACTGTCATAGTAGCGGGTGATGACGCCGCCGGCATAGGCAGTGCCCCCATCCAGACGAATGCCCATGCCGGTCGCCTCGCGGTAGGCGGTGATGCGGCCATAGTCGGGGATGAAGTTGTTTTGCGGATCCTCGGTCGTGATCCGGGTTTGCAGCGCGTGCCCGGTCAGCACCACATCCGCTTGGGTGGGTTTTCCGGTCGCTTCCTGAATGGTCTTGCCTTCGGCGATCAGGATCTGGGCCTGAACGATGTCGATGCCGGTGACTTCCTCGGTGACGGTGTGTTCAACCTGCACCCTTGGGTTCACCTCGATGAAGTAGAACTTGCCATCGTCCATATCCATCAGGAATTCGACGGTGCCTGCGCATTCGTAGTTCACGTGTTTGCAGATCTTGTAGCCCAGATCGCAGATTTCCTTGCGCTGTGCTTCGGACAGATAGGGGGCCGGGGCGCGCTCAACCACTTTCTGGTTGCGCCGCTGCACCGAGCAGTCGCGCTCGAACAGATGATACATGCCGCCATGCTTGTCGCCGAGGATCTGAACCTCGACGTGGCGGGCGCGTAGAATCATCTTTTCCAGATAGCCTTCGCCATTGCCAAAGGCCGCTTCGGCTTCGCGGCGGCCTTCCAGCACTTTTTCTACGACTTCGGATTCCGACTGGATCGGGCGCATGCCGCGACCCCCGCCGCCCCAGGACGCCTTGAGCATCAAGGGATAGCCAATTTCCTTGGCTTCGGCCTTGATGGCTGCCATGTCATCGCCCAGGACCTCAGTGGCCGGGATCACTGGCACGCCGGCCTCGACGGCTACACGGCGGGCACTGGCCTTGTCGCCAAGTGCGCGCATGGTTTCGGAGCGTGGTCCGATGAAAGTGATGCCGTTCTTTTCGCAGGCATCCACGAAATCGGGGTTTTCCGACAGCAGGCCATAGCCGGGGTGAATGGCGTCAGCGCCGCTTTCGCGGGCCACGCGGATCATCTCGCTGATACTGAGATAGGCGGCCACGGGGCCGAGGTCTTCACCGATGCGGTAGGCTTCGTCCGCCTTGAAGCGGTGCAGGCCCAGTTTGTCCTCTTCCGCAAAAACGGCGACTGTCTTTTTGCCCATTTCGTTGGCGGCCCGCATGATGCGGATCGCAATCTCTCCGCGGTTGGCGATGAGGATTTTTTTGAAATCGGGCATGCGAGCGGTCCCCCTGGGCCATATTGTGCAGTTGCAGCATTGTTTATGACGTTTGCGTGACTCAAACAACTGGTAGTTCTGGGTACGTCTGATGAATGCTGCGGCGCCTTGGAAGGTCCCGCGACCAACCGCAAAATGGCGTACCATGGGTACGCCTTACGGGTGCCCGGCTGCCGTTGAAAGCTGCCCAATCGGTTTGAGACCTGTTGCGTCGGGGTGGCGTCAGCGATCCTGGTAAGGCGGAGGCATCCTCCGCCCTGCGCCAGGTCAAGACACCCGAGTGATATACGGCGCCGTCAGTCTCCGAAAACGCGGCTGAAGATCGTGTCGACATGTTTGGTATGATACCCGATGTCGAACTTTTCCTCGATCTCTTTGGCGCTCAAAGCCGCCAGAACATCGGCATCGCCGAGCAGCTCGGTTTTGAAATCCTTGCCGTCTTCCCAGACTTTCATCGCATTTCGCTGGACCAGCTTATACGCGTCTTCGCGGCTTACGCCTGCCTGTGTGAGGGCAAGCAGCACCCGCTGGCTCATCACCAGACCCCGGAACTTGTTCATGTTGGCCAGCATGTTGTCGGGATAGATGACCAGTTTGTCGATGACCGAGGTCAGGCGTGCCAAGGCAAAATCCAGCGTGATCGTTGTGTCGGGGCCAATGTTACGCTCGACCGAGGAATGAGAAATGTCGCGTTCGTGCCAGAGGGTCACGTTTTCCATGGCAGGAATGACCGCCATCCGGACCAGTCGCGCAAGCCCCGTCAGGTTTTCGGTCAGCACCGGGTTGCGCTTGTGCGGCATCGCACTTGACCCTTTTTGACCGGCCGAGAAAAACTCTTCGGCTTCCAGCACTTCGGTGCGCTGCATGTGGCGGATTTCGGTGGCGATGTTTTCGATGGAGGATCCGATGACGCCAAGGGTGGCAAAGAAGGCGGCGTGACGGTCGCGGGGGATGACCTGCGTGCTGATCGGTTCGGGAACGAGGCCAAGCTTGTCGCAGACATGTTCCTCAACCGCCGGATCGATATTGGCAAATGTCCCCACGGCACCCGAAATCGCACCTGTGGCAATCTCTGCGCGTGCATCGCGCATGCGGCTCAGGTTGCGATCCATCTCGGCATAGAACCGGGCAAAGGTCAGACCCATCGTGGTTGGCTCGGCATGAATGCCGTGGCTGCGGCCGATGCGGACGGTGTCCTTATGCTCAAGCGCACGGCGTTTCAGGGCGGCCAGCAAGCCTTCGATATCTGCGATCAGGATATCCGCGGCGCGGGTCAGTTGTACGTTGAAGCAAGTGTCGAGCACGTCCGAGGATGTCATGCCCTGGTGGACAAACCGGGCCTCATCACTGCCAACATGCTCGGCAAGATGGGTGAGAAAGGCGATGACATCATGTTTGGTCACGGCCTCGATTTCGTCGATGCGAGCCACGTCGAAGTCCACGTCTTTCGCCTTCCAAACTGCATCGGCATTCGCGCGCGGAATTACCCCCAGATCGGCCATGGCGTCACAGGCATGCGCCTCGATTTCGTACCAGATCCGGAACTTGGTCTCAGGTGCCCAGATGGCAACCATGTCGGGGCGGGAATAGCGGGGGATCATGGCGGGCACCTTTTTGTGACTGTCGGATTTTTCATCGCGGTCTTAGACTGCACAGGCCCCAGCGACAAGACAAAGGCCCACATATGAGACGCTTTGCCCTGTTCTTCGCCCATTTGGCAGGCCCTGTGGTCGCCGAGGGTTGGCAGTCGTTGCACGGAGATGAGATTCGGGAGGCTCTGGAGGGGCGAAAACTGCAATATCAGAACGCCTGGCAAGACTTTCGGAGTTCCGGTCAGCAACTGTACAACGCCGGGCGAGACAGTTGGGGCTATTGGCGGATTGACCGGGACCGGTATTGCAGCCAATGGCCTCTGCAAGGATCTTTGAGTGTGCGACAGGATGAAGCGCCAAGGCGACGGGCTGCGTTTGTGGGGGGCGGCGATGACATCACCGAAGGCATCTATGCGGACTGAGGCGGACCATGCGCGACGCCGCCTGAGCGACTTTGAAGGGACATGGCAGATCGCCCGGGAAATTCGCCCCGAAGCGGGTCCGCGCGCATGCTTCGAGGGGCTGGGCGTCTGGACGCCGGACAGAGAAGGTCTGGCTTACGCAGAGCGCGGTGTGCTGTCGATGGATGGCGTGTCGCCCATGCAGGCCGAGCGGCGTTATTTCTGGCGCCCGGACTTGTCTGTCTTGTTCGATGATGGGCGGTTTTTTCACCAGGTACCAGCAGAAGGGGGCCAAACTGAGCATTGGTGCGATCCGGATCACTACAAGGTCACCTATAATTTTTCTGCATGGCCCATGTTCGATGTGTCGTGGGAGGTGCGCGGGCCGCGCAAGGCATATCTGATGATCAGCAGGTTCATGCCTGAGGTGACACCGTAAGGACATTGGTATAGCGGCAACGCTTTCCCTGTCTGCCATGGCCGGAGCGCGCAGGTCGATGGTCCGCTATGGTTCACATCCCGCAGCTTTGCACTTGCAGAATGATTTCAGGGTTGGCACAACCACGACACTTCTTTTCACCACACAGGTAGGCCTTATGGAAACGACGTGGAATAACAGAGTATTGAGCGACGAACTTGGTGCAATCAGCGGTCTGGCCTTGCGGGCCAAGCAAGCCGCACTGGTGGTCGCGGGGGTCCTGCTTCTTGCGCTTGCAGCGAAAGTGAAAGTGCCGATGTGGCCCGTGCCGATCACGATGGGAACCTTTGCGGTTCTGACCATTGGGGCAGCCTATGGCGCGCGTCTCGGGCTTGTGACGATCATGGCTTACATGGTGGTCGGCGCGCTTGGCTACGATGTGTTCGCGGGCTCCAGCGCCGAAACCGCCGGGCTGACTTATATGATGGGCGGCACGGGCGGTTATCTGGTTGGATATGTTTTGGCGACGCTGGCACTAGGCATTTTGGCGCAGCGTGGCTGGGACAGATCGGTTGCCTGGATGGGCCTTGCCATGCTGATTGGCAATGTCCTGATCTACCTGCCGGGGCTGGCATGGCTGGGTCAGCTATATGGCTGGGAAAAACCGATTCTGGCCTGGGGCCTGACGCCGTTCCTGATCGGTGATGCATTGAAACTGGCGCTGGCTGCTGTGCTGTTGCCTGCCGCATGGGCACTTGTCGGTCGCGCGCGTCACTGAACCCGCCGCAACCAAAAGGAGAGGCGCGGACCTGTCGGCCCGCGCCTCACTCTATTCCGGGAGCTTGCTGCACCCTGAGCCCGCATTCACAACGGATCGGGCTTCATTGTTCCGAAAATACTCAAAAAATTTTATGCTGATGTCCAAGTGGCGACGTCGACCGGACTCGCCTCCACCAGTTCCGTGATCACCGTCGAAGACCGTTCGAGTGTGCGGTGCACCGGGCATTTGTCAGCGATCTCCAACAGCCGCTGGCGCTGCGTTGCGTCAAGCGCGCCAGTCAAAGTGATCCTGCGTTTCCACTCGTCAATCTTGTCACCAACCCCCATTTCCGCGTCCTGTGCATGGACCTTGTCATGGCTCACATCGACCGAGACGTGGGTAAGCGGCCAGGCCTTGCGGCGGGCATACATGCGGATTGTCATGGACGTACACGCGGCGAGCCCCGCGCTGAGCAAGCCGTATGGTGACAGGCCCTGATTGGTTCCGCCATAAGCGCGCGGTTCGTCCGCGAGGATGTGGTGGCGCGTACCATGGGTGATGTCCTGCAAGAACCCGTTGGGGTCCGCTTCGGCGCTGCGCACGATGCCTTCGGGCGCGCCGATCGGCGGGGCGGGCGGCTTGAGGGACAGGTATTTTCTGGACCATGTGGCAATGATATCTGCTGCATATTCAGCATGTTCGGCCCGGCTGACCAGATGGTCCGCATCGTCCAGGGTCACAAAGCTTTTGGGGTGTTTGGCCGCGAGGAAAATGTCGCTTGCATTGCTGATGCCCACAATCTCGTCGCCAGGTGCATGCAGCACCAGCAAGGCAGCCTTGAGGTTTGCAATGGCCGGCGTCAATTCGGTATGCGCCACGTCATCGACGAACGCTTGCCCAATGCGGAAAGGACGCCCGCCCAAGGACACGTCTGCAGCCCCGTTTCTGGCAATCTCGGGCAACGCATCCGCGAAATTGTGCGTCACGTGACCGGGGTCAGAGGGGGCCCCGATTGTGGCCACCGCCTTGATTTGCGGCAGACCAGCGGTTGCCTTCAGAACGGCCGCTCCGCCCAGGGAATGCCCGATCATCAGGCTGGGGGGCATGTCGCGCGCATTGAGGTAAGCCACCGCCTGCTCCAGGTCCCTTGTATTTGAAGTAAAGGACGTGTTCGCGAACTCGCCATCACTGTGCCCCAGGCCGGTGAAATCAAAGCGCAGCACCGCAATGCCCATCGTCGTCAGTCGCGCGGCAATCCGGCGCGCGGCGGGGATGTCTTTGCCACAGGTAAAGCAGTGGGCAAAAACCGCTGTCGCAAGATGCGGGCCATCGGGTAAATCGAGGCGGGCGTCCAGTGTGCCTGCATGGCCTGGAAATGAAATACGTTCAGTGGGCATTGGGCTGCGTCCTTTTCTGCCCTCTAGAATGGAGATGCGGGGCGACGAAAGGAAGGGTGTGTAATATGGCTCACGCGGAGGTGTTTTTTGGGGCCGATCCGCAGATGCCGGGATCCAAGTGCAGGGCCACCATGCCGCGAGTGATGCGGGAGTTGCGAACAAAATCGGCGAAAGCGCATTTTAATCTGGCAGATACAGGATCTTAAACTCAAGCACTTGCAACTCTGATTGCGGATTATCACCCGGGGGCCGATGCATTCTGGAGAGCTTTTTGACGCCGAATGGTGGCTCAACTACAGGTAATCTTTTCGAGGGTTTTACCTTCGCAAATGAAAACGGCCAGTAGACTCCTGCGCATCCCGCATGTCCGATTTCTGGTGCGCGGACGCAAGCAACGGGCGGCGATGGCCTTCGGCGGGGTTCAACCGCCCATCAAAGCCGCGTCAAAAGGGTAGGTCGTGAGGTTCTCGAAGCCGTCTTCGGTGACCAGAACCTGATCTTCGAGCTTGATCGAATAGTCGCCGCCAACCTCGCCGACCGATGCCTCGACGCAAAGCGTCATACCGGGTTCGAGTGCGTAGTCAAATGCACCTGCAACAGCCTTGTCCGGATAGGCGACCAGCGGCCATTCATCGCACAGGCCCACCCCATGCATCAGGCAGCCGTATTTGAGTTCCTGATACTTGTCGTCCAGGCGGTGACAATTGGCCGTCAGGTCCGGAATTGTCACGCCGGGTTTGATCATCTGCATGTTGGTCTGAATATGCTCGACCGCATGGCGCATCGCATAAATCATGTCGGCACGCGGTTTCTGGTCGCCGATCCACCAGCTGCGTGAAATGTCGATGCAAATGCCATAGGATCCGATCAGATCCGTGTCGAACGAGATAATCTCGTTTTGTTGACACACGCGACCGCCGCATTCCTGGAACCACGGATTGGTGCGGGGCCCCGAGGCGAGCAGCCGGGTTTCGATCCATTCGCCGCCGCGTTTGATGTTTTCAGCGTGCAGAACGGCCCAGACGTCGTCCTCGCAGGTCTTGCCGTCGCCGACATTGGCGCGGGCAAACTCCTCCATCTTGCGCACGGTCGTCTCGCAGGCATGGTTGGCGCAGCGCATCGCAAGAATTTCGTCCGGCCCTTTGATACTGCGGGATTTTTCGGTGACTTCTTCGCCGTCTTTCAGCTCAAACCCGACGGCCTCCAGCGCCTTGGCGCCGTGCAGCATGATCTTGTCCACGGCCAGGCGCATGTTGCCGCCGCCATGTTCAGCAATCAGATCGCGCACTTCGGCGGCAAAGGGATCGGCGACCACATCGGGTCTGTCTCCGGATGAGAAGTAGAACATGGATGCGCCAGAGCGAACTTCGCGCACCAGCGGGTTGAACGACGACAGGAAAGGCGCGTTCTTGTAGTCCCAGATCACCATGTGGCCGTCCGCACAGACCAATACGGCCCGGAACGGATTGTGCGTGTTCCAAAGCTGCATGTTGGTGCTGTCGGTGGCATAGCGGATGTTGAGCGGGTCGAACATCAGTACGCCGCCATAGTCGCGATCCACCACATGCTGCGTCAGCCGTTTCCAGCGATATTCACGCATATTGGCCAGATTGGGCAGGGTCAGGCCCGCGGCCTCCCATTCTGCATAGGCCAATTGGGTCGGCCCGATCTCGATCCGGTCCGCATCGTTGGGCGTGCCGTCACCCAAGGTGGCCCCCCGTGTCGGATCAATCTTGCGTGTGTCACGATAGTGTTGATTCATGGCGGACCTCGTTGCTTGAGATCAGCGTGGCCGGGATTCCCGAGTTTTGATTGCCAAAATGCGACCTCTTTGCAGGTCGTTTTCCTATTCCGATGGACGAAAATGCGGCGGTCGGGCATGGTGCGCAGGTGGGATATCAGCAAGATGCCAAGATCGTGGAAGAGATCGTGCGCAGCCGCGATCCGGCATTTGCCATTGTCTCGGAGGCCGCGCGAGAGGGCGCGATTGCGAAGCTGCGTGTTGCGGCGGCGGGCACTGATGCCGAGGATTTTCTGCTGGCCGCGATGCGACTTGTGGCACTCGCGGGCAACGGGCATTCCCGTGTCATCCCCAATCCTGCGATCCGGGTCGTGCCCCACCGTATTGTCATGCGTGACGGGCAGGCTGCGATCGTCGTGGAGGGCAGGGCAGAACCCATCGCTGGGGTGAATGGTGTTGAACCGGAGGCATTGATCGGCGGCTGGGCAGATCTGTTGGCAGGGACGCCCACACGTCAGCGGATGTTGTCGGGGATGATGATGGCCTGGCCCGCAGCGCTGCGCGCCGCCGGGATTGACGACGACACTCTGTCCTATGACTTGGCGTGCGGTGGCCGGATCACATGTGGGCGCGACGACCGGGTTGAGGCGCACGCGCTTTACCCGGTGTCAGACAACGGATTTCTCGACCCTGAGGTTGATGATTACGCTGCGCGCCCCGGTCAAATGATGGCATGGCGCGATGGGCTCTGGCACATCCGAATTCCGGAATTGAAGGAGGTGGCGCCGCCCGAGTTTTCTGTCCTTGTCCAAGACGTCCGGAAGCGCCCGAATGCGGGGGTGGTGATCGACTTGCGCGGCAATACGGGCGGAGACTACACCAAGGCCCGCCCGCTGATCGACTGGCTGGCGAGGCAGTGGGGCGGAGCGCGCTGTGCCGTGTTGGTCAACGGTTATACCTTTTCGGCGGCTATCGTGGTCGCGGTTTTGCTGGTGCACCGCTTGGGCGCGCGGGTGCGGGTGTTCGGCAGCACGGTGGGCGATGGGCTGACCTTTCATGCCGAAGGGGACACCGCGCAACTGGAGCAGAGCGGCGGGCTCTTTCGCTACGCGTCGGGCTGGCATGATTGGGCGACCGGGCGGGTCGATGCGACGACGCCCGACATCATTGCCCGCGATATGGTTGGCATCGGGGCACTGGAGATTGTGCCGGTGCCGGAGGCGGTCCAGCTCGAGGCGGCGACGGCGTTTGCGCAAGGGATATGATCCGTCTGGAAATGCCGGTGGTGTCATGCCAGAAACGGCTATGACCCCCGTCTTGCACCGCCACTTGCCACAGGACATGCGCACCCATCGCGGTTTGCCCGGTATCCAGCCGGAAACAGGGCTTTGGCTGCGGGTGGATGAGGCCTATGCCGCACAAATGGCGCGCCGGATTGCGCTTTTGGAGGCTGCTCCGGATCAGGTGCTTTATCTTGCGCCCGACGCCCGTCCGGCGGCGGCGGAACTGCTGGGTGAGGTGCTGGCGATCCTGCCGGAACTGGGCTTTGCCGTCACGGGTGCGCAGATCATCTGCCCCGATGCCCGTAAGGTGGACGCATCGTCCACCCTCTGTCCATTGAGTGTCTTGGGGCGGTTGTTGCAAAACGATTTCGTTCTGATGGAAAAGCGCGGCGCGGAACACGTTCTGACAGGGGCTGTGCTGTGCTTTCCGGCCTCTTGGCGGCTGGACGAAAAGGCGGAGCGGCCGCTGACGGATATTCATATCCCGGTGCACGACTATACCGACAAGCTGGCCCGCCGCGTCCAGCGGCTCTTTGACGGCATCAGGGTCGGGCAGCCGCTCTGGCGGTTTAATCGGCTATGGTACGAGGATCCGGAGCTTTTCCAGCCCCGATCCGTACATCAGCCCAGACGGGTTGGCGCAGGCGCGACCGATGGGCCGTTCTATCGCACAGAGCGCCAGACGCTGCTGCGCCTGCCTGTCTCTCAGGCAGTTGTTTTTGCGATTCACACCTATGTCTTGCGCCGCGAGGATGTGCTGGGTCAGGTGTAGCACAAGGCAGGCAGATCGCGCGCCTTGTGCATTGGTTTCGAGGTCACGCCGCGACCCCGTCGATGACAACATGCGGTTGCCCATCGGATGTCTTTTGCGCAGTCCGCCCTTTGGCGTTCACCACGCAATTGACTTGACGGCGATAGGCCGAGAACTGTGGCGATGCCACAACATCGATGGGCGCATCAAAGCGCAAGGTCAGGCCGTTTTGTCCCGATCCAAGCGCCCGGACCCCCTTGACCGTTCCGACAAATGGGTGGCCGAGGTATTGGCCAGACACGCGCTGGCCGGTGTGAAAGCCCTGCGCTTGTGTGACAGGCGCCCGGGCGCTGAGCGTGTTCCAGTCGCGCGCGCCCCACTGATGGGCAATCGCTTCAAGGGCCTGTGCGTGACTGCAGGGTGTTCCGGCAGCCGTCAAAGTGGCCCGCAACCGTTTGGCTTGCGCCTTGAGGGCAGTCCGCGTGGGAAGTTGAGTATCCATGTCCGTCTCCTTGCGAGGTCGCGTATGGGCCTTGGGTCTCCGCGTTGCCGGGCTGCGACCTGTCGAGATCAGAGCGAAATTTCAGGACTTCACCATATGCGGAGGGCAGGGGCCTGATCCCTGACGCACCGAAATAGGTAGGCTGTGTCGCAATTGCAAGTGGCTGAGGTTCGCGGCGACGGGTGGGTGTGACA
>CAYGQZ010000056.1:16634-19031 GCA_964352055.1 uncultured Rhodobacterales bacterium | reverse complement strand
GCAGCTGTCGACAGATCGGTCTGGGTCAGGAAAAGAGTGTCCAGCGGAGGTTGCCCCTGGAAGGCATTGCGCCGTGCCGCCAGTCGCAAGATGACAGCGCACAGTCTTTGACGCGAAGTCCTGAGCATCAGGTCGTCTGCGGCGCCGATCGCAAGACCCACGTTCATGCTGGACAGCGCGGCAATGGCCTTCCATGCATGCGTGTGCCGCGCTGCAATCGCTGCAAACTGTCTGTCGGTCACATAGAAAATGACCGCCTTACTTGTGCATGTCACTTCGAGTATGGCTGATTTTCCCAAGGCCAATTCGTTCTCGCCGAACCAGAAACCCGGCCCGATCAAGTGGCCAAGACGCGTCGGCTGTTCATTCATCGAGATTTCGAAGCGCGCAGATCCGCTCACCATACAATACAGGCAAACCTGCTGCTGTCCGATATCGTAGAGGGTTTCGCCTTTCTCTGCTTTGAAAAAGCGACCTTCGGACAATAGCGCGTCGACAAGGTCCGTGTTGAAGTGACTCAACCACCCGACCGTCAACAAGTGCCTCATTTCCTCGTCCAAAATCCGCGCCTCCGATCTTTAAAAGTCCATTTTCGGACAAACTTGTTCCCAGGTCGGTGCTACAGTTGATTCGTTGCCGGCGTCAATTGTGTTGAGTGCGGTGCCAGTCTTCTGCGCACGTACATGTTTGTGATGTCGGATGTTTTCGCCAATTCGGAGAAACCTGTGTCCAAACCAATCCAATACTCGGTTTTCGCTTTCATGGCGTCGGCAACACTTTTGCTTTCCGGGCAGCAAATACATGCTCAGGAACAAAGCCTGCAAAGCCAGGCAAGCGACCCCACCGCGTCCTTGATGTCATTCCAGTTGCAAAAATTCTATTCGCCAAACCTGCATAACAGTAACGAGGATCAGAACATCCTCCAGTTTCGCGCGGCGATCCCCTATCAGATCGGCGGCATCAACAATATCGCGCGGATCACGTTGCCCTATGCGACGGACACGGCGTCCGGCAACAGTGGCTTTCAGGACATCACGGTATTCAACCTTGCCGCTTTCGATCAATCCTGGGGGCGGTACGGCATCGGCGCGGTTGCGTTGCTGCCGACCGGGTCCTCAAGGCTGAGCGCGGACAAATGGGGCCTGGGACCCGCGCTTGGGTTCGTTGCACGCCCCAGTTGGGGTCTCTTTGGGCTGTTCAACCAGAATATTTTCACAGTGGCCGGAGATGATGATGATCCGGATGTGAATATCTCGACCCTGCAGCCCATCTTGAACGTGGGCCTTGGCGATGGCTGGTCCGTGGGATCATCCGACATGACGTTTGTCTATGATTGGGAGGCCGATGAATTCACCAGCCTCCCGCTGGGCGTGAAGATATCCAAACTCACCAGGCTCGGGCAGGTTCCGTTTCAGGTGCAACTGTCCTATGAGCACAATTTCTACGACGACCGCATCGGGCCGGAAGACACCATCGGGCTGACACTGAAAGTACTGTTGCCAAAAGGATGAAGGAAAATCACATGAAACGCGCGATTCTTATTTCAGTCTTCGCAACATTCGGAATGGGCGCTTTGGCGCAGGATGCGGTTCCTGATGACGGGTCCGTGTTGCCTTTCCCGTCGCAGCCGATGGCAGGAACAACGGCGCAGCGTTTGCAGGACAGCGTCATGCAATGGCCTGAACCAGTGGCGCGCCTGCCCGATGACGCACCCAATATCCTGATCGTCTTGTTGGACGATGTGGGCTTTGGCATACCTTCGACGTTTGGCGGGGCTGTCAGCACACCCACGCTGGACGCGTTGGCCGCCGAAGGCATTGCCTTCACGCAGTTTCACACGACGTCCATTTGTTCGCCAACACGTGCAGCCCTTCTGACCGGCAGGAACCATACCCGGGTTGGTTCAGGCACGATCGCGGAACGCGCCGTCGCGTTCGATGGCTATACCGGTGTCATCCCGAAAGAGGCGGCGACGGTTGCAGAAGTACTCAAGGAATATGGCTATCACACCGCCGCCTTTGGCAAATGGCACAACACGCCCGCCACCGAAACCACATCCATTGGTCCCAAGGATCGCTGGCCGACTGGCTATGGCTTTGAGTATTTTTACGGCTTTCTGGGCGGCGAGACCTCGCAGTGGGAGCCACGGCTAACGCGTAACCTTGATGCGGTGGAACCGCCGGTACACGACCCCGAATATCATCTGACCGAAGACCTGGTGGATGACGCGTTGCGCTGGCTTGACGACTATCAGGCCTTCGACCCGAACAAGCCTTTCTTCATGTACTGGGCGCCGGGTGCGGTGCATGGTCCGCATCACATCTTTCCCGAGTGGGCCGATAAATACGACGGGCAATTCGACGAAGGGTGGGACGCGTACCGCGCGGCCACTCATCA
>CAYGQZ010000056.1:0-16534 GCA_964352055.1 uncultured Rhodobacterales bacterium | reverse complement strand
GGCCCGCGCACCGAAAACATGTATCACGCCGGGTGGGCCTGGGCTGGCAATACGCCGTTCAAGGGCACCAAGCTGCTTGGCTCCTATTTCGGCGGGACGCGCAATCCGATGGTCATAAACTGGCCGGGCAGGATCGAACATGACGGGCAGATGCGCACCCAGTTCCATCACGTCGTGGACATTGCACCCACGATCTATGAGCTGCTGGACATTCCATTGCCTGAGGTCGTGAACGGCTATGAGCAGATGCAGATGGATGGGGTCAGCCTTGCCTATACTTTCGCAGAAGCGGGAGCCGCGCCACAAAAGGCCGAACAGTTCTTTGACAACAACGGCAGCCGCGGCATCTATGTGGATGGCTGGTTCGCGGGTACCTTTGGGCCGTTCACACCCTGGGACACCGCCGGATCGGCCAGAAACAGCGCAGTCTGGGATTCCGATGAGGACGTCTGGGAGCTGTATGACCTGACCAAAGACTTCAGCCAGTCAAACGATCTGGCCTCGGAGATGCCGGAAAAGCTCGCAGAGATGAAGGCGCGGTTCCTTGAAGTGGCGGAAGACAACAAGGCTTTTCCGATCGGTGCCGGCACGTGGCTGCGCATTCACCCCGAAGACCGGATTGCCTCGGCCTATGACAGTTGGACCTTTGGTGCGCAAACAAAGCGGATGCCCGAGTTTACCGCGCCCGGCATTGGGCGCCAGTCCACACGGGTCACGATTGACGCTGAATTTGGCGACGCGGCCAATGGAGTGCTGTATGCGGTCGGCGGCGCGGGCGGCGGTCTGACAGTCTATGTCCGGGATGGCGTGCTGACCTATGAGTACAACATGTTCATCATCGAAGTCACGCAGGCGCAAACCGATGCGATCCCTGCAGGCCGCCACGAGATTGTCATCGACACGTCCATCGCCAAGCCCGGAGGTGCGGCTGATGTGGTCATCACCATCAACGGAGCGCAAGCCGCCTCCGTTCAGGTTCCGGGCACTGTTCCGGCGGCGTTCTCGGCAACCGAAAGCTTTGACGTGGGCCGCGACCTTGGTTCGCCCGTGTCGCTGACCTACGAAGAGGATCGCCCGTTCGAATTCGACGGAACAATCCATTCCGTGCAAGTCGTACAAGGTGCAGCACTGGGCGATCTGTGATGCGGTTCAAAATCCAGATTGCAGCTTGACCGGGCTGGGGTCCGATTGCAGTCCTTTCGTCTGATCGCGTGGCCTCGGCCCGCGAACAGACCAAGGTGTTGATCAGGTCGGGTCCACAATGCCCATGGCGATCAGGCGCAGGGCCGTCATGGACGGGACAAAAAAGTATTCACCGCCCCTGCATTCCACAAAGGTTTTCAGCTTGCTCATGATGTAGGGCGGTTTGCCGGATTTGGGGTCGGATGTGATGGTAAAGCGGGTGTGATGCCGGTGGTCGCCCAGCATCGGGCAGGTGTTGTTGCCCTGATGAAAGTCGAGCCCGTATTGCACCCATTGCTGTTGCACGAACTCGAATTGGCGGAACAGGCTTGTTCCGATGATCATCATGGCCACGCCTTGCTCGGTCTCGTCTGAATTCCGGGCCGGATCGGAGCCGCCATAGGGCAGTCCGCGGCGCAAAACGCGGCGGCGCTTGTTCAGCGCGTGACTGGCCTTGTGATTGGGGTAGGGATTGCCGTCGCTGTCGACACCGGGTGTGTTCAGCGGGTCGAGGTAATCGCGCGTGTTCATGCGCCGGATGTGAGCGCCGCCCGGCACCTTGAAGCCCGGCATATCGTTGGCATAGCGAAAATCCGATGCTTCGGGGGATCGCAAATAGTTGGTCCGGTTTTTCAGGGCTCTGATCGGATCGGGGTCATCAAAGCCTTTTTCGGCGCGAAAGGCTTGCCATGCGTCGAATGTCGGCACAACCGCAAGCGGCACACCATCGGACCATCGCCCGCACATCTTGCCGAGCAGTGTCTCGCGGGCTTCGTCATCGGACACATCCATGACGGCAGCAAAGCGTTTGGCTTCGTCGTTTACGACATCTGCAAAACTGGTCACGTTCTCATGGAGCTTCCGGTAGGCCATGAACGTCCCGTTTTGCGAAAACTCGGGCGGCATTGCGGCCGGGGGCAATTCCTGGCTTTCATCCGGGTGGCCCAGCAAGAACTCACCGGTGGCGATGGGTTCCCATTTGCCGTTCACCCGTTTGCCGCGCCCGATCACGCTGGTGCGCAGTGTTTCGGGCGGGTACTGGCCATCAAACACCGGGTCACCTATGCCGTCGGTGAAGCCGAAATGCTCCTTGGGTGAGGGCAGTTCCATATCGCCATGCTTTTGGAACACGGCATTGGCAGATTGGTAGTCGGCCATACCATCCTTGCCGATCCCCGACAGGAGACGAACGCCACCGCCGGATGCGTCGCACAGATCGCGCAGCCACTGTGTGCGTTGCTCCAGGGCGTCAACCGGGTCGGTCTTGCCAAGGGTTTTCAGTTGCGCGTTCAGCGAGATCCAGATGTGCACGTCGTCTTTGCCATCCGTGCGGTTGGCCCGCCAGATCGGGTCCCAATGCGCATCCCAGTCCGGATCGGCTTCGGACACCTTGGTGGTATCGCGGTCGCCCAGAATAAAGGCGCGGTTTTTCATGCCTTCGGCAAATTCGTCCGGCATGCCTTTCAGGGTCCGCGTCGGCACCTCGAGCATGTAAAGGCCGAAAAAGCTGAAGCCGATATTGACCGTGCATTCCGGTTTCTTTGCCTCATCAGGCCAGCGCGCTGCGGTGGTCACCTGCCTGCGCACGGCGTTGACGAATTTTCGGCCTGCCGCAGAATTAGAAATGTTGAAAAAGAAATAGCGTGCAAACGGGAAAGCATAACGCCCGTAGGCGCGAACGACATTGCCCTGAATGTCATGGAGGTTGAGCGTGCGTGCCATGTATCTTCCGCCTTGCGTCAGGAATTCGGTGTGTTGATGACCCCAGGCGACTGGGTCGGGCCTGAACGGTCGCTGGGTTTGTGTTCCTTGAGGAATGCGCCAAAGCTGTCATGCAGATCCTGAGCCGACGCGCCTTGCGCTTCCACGACGAAATCCGAGAATTTCTGCTGCATATAGAGCGCCTTGAGAACGGACGGCAGATCGTCGTACTTGCCGGGCGCCAGCGGTTTCTCTCCGTTTCGGATCGCGTATTTGACGGCGAAAAAGCCCGCGATCCCCGTCACGACAAGCCCGCCGACAAAAGCCAGCAATGTGTCGGTCCCGAAAATGGGCATGGTCATCACGCCAAAGAGCCGAAAGATCAGGCCGAGCAAGGCAAAGAGGGCCGGCAAACCCACCGCCGCCGCCAGCCACTTGAGGGGCAGATGGTTAAACTCGGGCATCTTCAAATAATAGTCATGGAACGGCATTGTCGTTTCGACATGGCAGCGGTTCAGATAGTCCGCGAAGTCTTTGCCCGTCACGATGTTGTCGAAACCTTCGCAGTTGTCGTAAATCTCGCGCAGCTCGTCCTCCATGGTGGCCCACAACTCGCGGGCATAGGCATCGCGCACGCGGCGTTGTTGTTCCGGCGTCAGTTGCTTGGGCAGCGGCGTGCCGTCTTCTTCCACGGCGTCGATGTCGGCGCAAAACACCAGGTATGATGTGTTGAGCCGATCAACGGGCTGTACCACCGCCGGATCATCCCCCGAGGCCGAGGCCGCAAGGGCGTTCTTGCCGACCCGCCCGTTGTACACGATGTCATTCAGCACGAACATGCGCGCCAGATGGGTGCGCCGGTTGCGGGCAAAGGGGCTGTTGATCCCTGTTTCCTGAGTGGCGGGCGATTGCAGAGCGGTTGGCAGTTTTGCCAGTGCAATCCGCACGGCCTGCGTAAAGGATGTATGTTTGTGGGCGGCGGCGCTGTCGCGAATGGGGGCAAGCGTCGTCAGAAATATGTGCCCGCTGTCGAGGTCTGGCATGACAAGTCTCCCCTGCGCGTTAGCGGTTGTCGATATAGGCGCGGCGATTGATATCGGCGCGTTCGGTGCTGAGGCTGGCCACGGGGCCAAATCCGGCGTCGCCAAATCCGGCCTGCACCTTGCCCAAGGCGGCCCTGTAGGTGGCCGCGAACTCATCAGGCGACTGGGTCTTGTACGCCTCTTCCAGTTCCAGCAACACGTCATAGGTCAGAAGCGACGTCTTGATATCGCGCTGTGCCGATCCCGGCGTCGCGTTATAATAGTAGTCGGTACTGATCTGATTGTGCGTGATGTAGTTCTTGAACGGTGTCACAGGTATCGAGAGGGGATATTTGGTCGCAGAGAACCAGAACAGGTTGAGCCCGTTCGGAATACCATCGGAGAAGGCGTCGATGTACTGATCCCATGTCCCGTTGAAATTGGAACAAAACAGCATGTAGTCATTTTCGAGCGTCTGTTTGCCTTGCCCCAGATCGGGCCAGTCTTCGGGCTTGATGATCACCCATCTGGCAAAGTGAATAAGCGAGAGGCCCAGAAGCCCTGAAAGTCGGTCGGGCATTCCGCGCGCCGCCATGAACAGCAGCCTGTTGATCCAGGTTATGCGCGGTTTGCTTGGGGTGAGCACATTCATGGCATAAGCTTTGCCGGCAATATTTGTCATCGCGTGCCTTGCGTTCAAAATTCGAAATATAATTTCTCAGAGATACCACGCTGGGTTGGATTTGTCACCTTATGGTCGCATGCGGGGCGGGTGGCCCTTCACCGCGTGGTCGCATGGGTGCAGGCGCAGTTTTGTTGCATCCTCCGCCACTTGCTTGCTTGGAGGTGGTTCGGATCGACCAAGGCACAGCGCACGCGTCGATTCCCCGTATTGGTGTTTCCATTCTTTCAGCATCTGCGAAGTCGCGCAGGGGTCGTGCTTTAGAGTTCGCAAAACCGCTTTGGATCTGCCGTCACATTCCGGATTTGTCGGATCAGTCCAAAACGTCTTTGCCCTGTCTGACCATGCAACAGGGATCAAACGCCTGCTGAAAAGCCGAGCGGACAATTCCGCTTTACTCAGGCGACGCGTGCTATACGGTACGTCCAGAAATTTCGGGCGTGCGCAAATGCTTAGACTTAAAGCCCGCGTTCCAAATGCGCCGACCCGTCAGGATGGCGCCAAAAACTCAAGGGGAGAATACTCATGAACATGCGCAATGGCCTTTCGGTACTTGCAATCCTTGCGGCAGGTCCAGCACTTGCGAATTGCGACAAGGTTACGTTTTCGGATGTGGGCTGGACCGACATTACGGCCACGACGGCTGCGACAACTGTTCTTTTGCAGGCGCTGGGCTATGAGACCGAGATCGAAACGCTGTCAGTGCCGGTCACGTATATCTCGCTTGCCAAGGGCGATGTGGACGTTTTCCTGGGCAACTGGATGCCAACCATGGAAGCCGACATCGCGCCTTATCTGGCGGATGGCACGGTCGAGACTGTTCGCGTCAACCTCACGGGTGCAAAGTATACGCTGGCGACCAATGCGGCGGGTGCGTCTCTGGGCATCGGCAACTTTGCCGATCTGGTCACGCATGCCGATGCGTTGGAGAATGAAATTTACGGTATCGAGTCCGGCAATGACGGCAACCGCCTGATCCTGGACATGATTGAAGCGGACGCTTTTGGCCTGAAAGGCTTTGAGCTTGTCGAAAGCTCGGAGCAGGGCATGCTGGCGCAGGTGGAACGTCAATCCAAGCGCGACAAACCCATCATCTTCCTCGGATGGGAGCCGCATCCGATGAACGCGAATTTCGAGATGACCTATCTTGAAGGGGGTGACGACTGGTTCGGGCCCAACCTTGGTGGTGCCGAAGTCCATACGAATGTCACTGCCGGATATACCGAAAGCTGTCCGAATGTTGGCCAGCTGCTGAAGAACCTTGAATTCTCGCTGGCCATGGAAAACGAGATCATGGGCGCGATCCTGAACGATGGCACCGACCCGGACGCGGCCGCCACTGCGTGGCTGACGGCCAATCCTGCCGTGCTGGATGCGTGGCTGGACGGTGTCACCACGCAAGACGGTGGCGACGCGATGGCTGCGGCCAAATCGGCGCTGGGCCTCTAAGGCTTTCGGGCGGGCCAGCGCTGGCCCGCCCCAACTCAAGAACAACTGAAGGTTTGCCCCAATGGAGTCCTTTCTAAGCCTCGATTGGCTTGCCGATTACAAAATTCCGGTCGATGACGCAGCCGAAGCTGCATTTGACTGGCTCGAAAGCCACATGATCTGGTTCTTTGACGGACTGGCCGCCCTGCTGGAGGCCATGACGGGCACCATTCTTTGGACGTTCGAGACCATTCCGGCGCTGATCCTGATTGCGATCTTTGTCGGTGTCAGTTGGGTGCTGCAACGCAACTGGAAAATCTGCGTTTTTGTCGGGCTGGGATTCTTGTTCATCCTCAATCAGGGGTACTGGGAAGAAACCATCGAGACGCTGACCCTTGTTCTGTCGGCGTGTCTGCTCTGCATGTCCATCGGGGTGCCGATCGGGATTGCCATGGCGCACAGGCCGCGGCTTTATTCCTTTGTCCTGCCGGTTCTGGATATCATGCAGACCTTGCCGACCTTTGTGTACCTCATTCCCGCCATTGTCTTCTTTGGTCTGGGCGAGGTGCCGGGGCTGGTCGCGACGGTCATCTTTGTGCTACCCGCACCGATCCGCCTGACCCATCTTGGGGTGTCCAACACACCCAAACCGCTGATCGAGGCGGCGCAGTCCTTTGGCGCAACCGGGCGCCAGCTTTTGTGGAAGGTTGAATTACCATCCGCTTTTCCGCAGATCATGGCAGGCCTGAACCAGACCATCATGTTGTCGCTGTCCATGGTCGTGATCTCGGCGCTGGTTGGTGCGGACGGTCTTGGTAAACCGGTGGTCAGCGCGCTGAACCGCGTGGACAAGGGCCTTGGCTTTGAAAGCGGGTTGGTGATCGTGGTGGTTGCCATCATCCTTGATCGCATGTTGCGGGTGAACCGGTCATGAGCGCGGTGATCTTCGACAATGTCTCCATCGTGTTCGGGGACCATCCTGAACGCGCCCTTCCGATGATGGATGAGGGCAAGGAGCGGGCCGAGATCAACGCGGCCACCGGGCAGGTGTTGGGCGTGCACAACTGTTCACTGACCGTGGAAGAAGGCGAAATCCTTGTGCTGATGGGCCTTTCGGGGTCGGGAAAATCGACTCTGCTGCGCGCAGTCAACGGTCTGAACAAGGTGGTGCGCGGCGATGTGCAGGTTGCTGGTCCGAACGGTATGGACTCTGTCACCAAGGCCAACCCAAAGACGTTGCGCGCGATCCGGCTGAGCCAGGTCGCAATGGTCTTTCAGCAGTTTGGCCTGCTGCCGTGGCGGACCGTGCGTGACAATGTCGGGCTGGGCCTGGAACTGGGCGGTATGGACCTCAAGGCCCGCACGGCGCGCGTCGAGGAGGAACTGGCGCTGGTGGGCCTTGCGGACCGGGCCGATGCATTGGTTGGCGAGCTGTCGGGCGGCATGCAACAGCGGGTCGGGCTGGCCCGCGCCTTTGCTACGGACGCGCCTATATTGCTGATGGACGAGCCGTTTTCAGCCCTCGACCCGCTGATCCGGGCGCGTCTTCAGGACGAGTTGCTGGAACTTCAGGCCAAGCGCAATCGCACCATCATTTTTGTCAGCCATGACCTTGATGAAGCGTTCAAGATTGGCAATCGCATTGCGATCATGGAAGGCGGGCGGATCGTGCAATGTGGCACACCACGTGACATTTTCACCAATCCGATCAACCCCTATGTCGAGGATTTCGTGGCCCACATGAACCCCCTTGGTGTGCTGACGGCGCGTGACGTGATGGTTGCGGGCACGGCTGACGCACCAAAAATCGATGTGGAGACTCCGGTGCGCGATATTCTGCATCAAATGCAGGAAAAGGACGTTTTGCAGGTTGTGGAACAGGACAAGGCCATCGGGATCGTGTCACGTGCAAGCGTTCTCAATCGTATCGCCCAATAACCGGGTTCAGATTTGGTCAAAGGCGCGCGCGTCGACGTTTACCACGGAGTGAAACAGTCACTCCCTTGCCAAAAGACATAAGGAGGCCCCCTTAAATGGTTCTGCGCAAAGACTTTTTCGATTTGCCGTCCGATGTGATCTACCTCGATGGCAACTCGCTTGGGCCACTGCCGAAAAGCGCAGGGGCGCGCGTCGCTGAAGTGATGCAGGACGAATGGGGGGCGCAACTGATCAAGGGCTGGAATGTGTCTGGCTGGATGGCGCAACCCTCGCGCATTGGCAACACAATCGGCCGTCTGATCGGGGCACCCGAAGGGACCGTGGTGTTGGGTGACACGTTGTCGATCAAGGTCTATCAGGCCGTTGCTGCCGCCATCAGGCTGCGCCCTGACCGTCGCGTTATTCTAAGCGATTCCGGGAACTTCCCGACCGACCTTTACATGGTCGAAGGGCTGATCAAGGCGCTCGACCATGGGTATGAACTGCGCGTCGTGGCCCCGGACGACGTCGCCGATGCCATCGACGAGACAATCGCCGTCGTCATGCTGACGGAAGTGGATTACCGCACGGGGCGCAAACACGATATGGCGGCGATCACGCAACGCACACATGACGCAGGCGCGGTGATGATCTGGGATCTTGCGCACAGCGCCGGAGCCGTGCCGGTGGATCTGGCGGGATGCGGTTGCGCGTTTGCAGTCGGGTGCACCTACAAGTACCTCAATGGCGGGCCGGGTGCGCCTGCGTTCATCTATGTGCGCCAGGATTTGGCTGACACGGTCGAGCCTGCCTTGGCTGGCTGGCTTGGTCACGATGCCCCGTTTGATTTCGATCTGACCTACCGCCCGGCGCCCGGCGTTGAACGTATGCGTGTTGGCACGCCGCCGGTGCTCCAGATGGCTGCGCTGGAGGCGGCACTTGCCGTCTGGGAAGATGTGGATATGTCAGAATTGCGTTCTGCATCAATTGCCTTGCAGGAGACCTTTATCCGGGAAGTCGAGGCACGGGTGCCCGAACTGACACTTGCCAGCCCGCGCGACAGCGCCGTGCGTGGCAGCCAGGTGTCCTTTGCGTTCGAGAATGGATATGCCGCGATGCAAGCCTTGATCGCGCGCGGCGTCATTGGCGATTTTCGCGCCCCCGATATCATGCGGTTTGGCTTTACCCCTTTGTATATCGACGAGGGTGATGTGATGTCCGCGGTTGACCATATCGAAACGGTCATGAAGAACCGGATTTGGGACGATCCGAAATATCTGGCGCGCCAGCGCGTAACATGAAGCCTTGACAGAATATGAGGTTTTAAGGGCCTGATGCGCCCAATCAAGTGGGCCGCAAGAGCCCGAAATCCTAGGGAGAAGACGAATGACACTGAAACAGATGATGGCCGCCGCCTGCGTGGCAGCCCTGAGCACGACGGCCATGGCAGATGGGCATGGCGGCAAGGTCAAGGTCGGTATGATCACCACCTTGTCGGGCGGCGGTGCAGGCCTTGGCATCGATGTGCGGGACGGCTTCATGCTGGCGACCAAGGGCAATGACAGCATTGAACTGGTGATCGAGGACGATCAGCGCAAACCCGATATCGCGGTGCAACTGGCGGACAAGATGATCCAGTCGGAAAAGGTTGATGTGATGACCGGCATCATCTGGTCCAACCTTGCCATGGCTGTGGTGCCTGCCGCCACGGCGCAGGGCGCGTTTTATCTGTCGCCGAATGCGGGTCCATCGGCTTTGGCCGGGCCCGGGTGTCACGAGAATTATTTCAACGTGAGTTGGCAAAACGACGCCTTCTATGAGGCGGGCGGCGCATGGGCGTCCGAGAATGGGATCGAAAAGGTCTTTCTGATCGCGCCCAATTATCCGGCTGGCAAGGATGGCATGACCGGTTTCAAACGCACCTTCAAAGGTGAGGTCGTGAACGAAGTTTACACCAAGCTGGGTCAGACGGATTACGCCGCCGAGATTGCGCAGATCCGCGCCTCGGATGCTGACACGGTCTATTTCTTTCTGCCGGGTGGCATGGGTATTTCATTCATGAAGCAATACTCGGGCTCGGGTGTCGACAAAACGGTCATGGGCCCGGCCTTCAGCTTTGATCAGGGCATCCTTGGTGCGATCGGCGAGGCCGCTTTGGGCGTCAAGAACACGGCGCACTGGTCCAAGGACCTCGATGTGCCGGGCAATGCTGAATTTGTGAGCGCGTTCGAGGCCGAGTATGGCCGGTTGCCATCACTGTACGCCGCACAGGGTTACGATACGGCGTTGCTGCTCATCTCTGCCGCGGCCAAGGCGGATGTGGCGGATGCGGATGCGTTTCGCGCTGCTCTGAAAGAGGCGGACTTCCAGTCGGTTCGGGGCAAGTTCTCCTTTGCCGACAACCATCACCCGATTCAGGACATCTATATGCGCGAAGTGATCAAGGAGGGCGACATCGTGACCAACAAGATCATCGGTGTGGCCGCGACCGATCATACCGACGTCTATGGCGCTGACTGCAAGATGTAGGCTGACCGCCCCGGCGTTTGCCGGGGCATTTCCATAAAATCCAGAGGCTTGCCGCGCATGGCCGCGCGGTCATATCGCGTTATGACAACCCTACTTTTTATCGAACAGGTGCTGAACGGGCTGCAATCGGGGATCATGCTGTTCCTGATGGCGGCGGGTTTGACGCTGATCTTTGGCGTGATGGGATTGATCAATCTTGCGCATGGATCGCTGTATATGGTGGGGGCCTTTGCCGCTGCGGCTGTTGCGGGTGCGACAGGATCATTTGTGCTGGCACTGGCTGCATCCATGGCGGCTGCTGCGGCGGCCGGGGCAATTATCGAAGTGGCGGTGATCCGCAGGCTCTATGACCGCGATCATCTGGATCAGGTTCTGGCAACTTTTGCGCTGATCCTGATCTTTTCCGAGGGCACACGCTGGCTGTTCGGATCGTTCCCGCTGTATCTGGATGTCCCGGCTGCCTTGTCGGGCCCAATCGCCTTGCCGGGCGGGATCCTCTATCCGGCCTATCGATTGCTCATCATCGCCGTCGGGCTGTTGATCGCTGCGGGCCTCTTCTGGCTGATTGCGCGCACGCGCATCGGCATTCAGATCCGGGCAGGCGAGAGCGACCGCGAAATGATTGGTGCGCTGGGCGTCGACATATCCCGACTGTACACGATCGTGTTTGCGTTGGGGGCCGCGTTGGCGGGCCTTGCGGGTGCACTGGTCGGAGCCATCCAGTCGGTGCAGGTGGGTATGGGTGAACCGGTTCTGATCCTCGCCTTTGTGGTCATTGTGATCGGCGGCATCGGGTCGATCAAAGGCGCGTTTGTCGGAGCCATTCTGGTTGGTTTGACGGATACGCTGGGGGGCGTTGTGTTGCCCGTGATCTTTGGCCTTTTCATGGATGCATCCTCTGCCACCGCCGTTGGGTCTGCGCTGGCGTCGATGTCGATTTACATCCTGATGGCTCTTGTCCTGCTTTATCGGCCCACGGGCCTGTTCGGGACAGCCTGATGCAGCGCGAAAGAGTGATTAACACATTGATCTTTCTGAGCCTGCCTGTGGTCGCGGGTGCGGCCCTTGTTCTGGACGAACCCTTTACCATCACGCTGGCGACGCGGGCGGCGATCCTGGCCCTGGCGGCCGTGGGCTTGAACCTTGCGTTGGGATTGGGCGGGTTGGTCAGTCTGGGCCACGCTGCGTTCTTTGGGATTGGCGGATATGCGATGGGCATTCTGGCCAGCCATGCGCAATCCTATGTGCCGCTGATCGACGCCTGGATCGTGATCGAAGGCACAAAGTCCATGCCGGTGATCTGGCTGGTCGCGATCGTGACAACGGCGTTGGCGGCCCTGGCCATCGGGGCGCTTAGTCTGCGGACATCGGGCGTCTATTTCATCATGATCACGCTCGCCTTTGGGCAGATGTTTTACTATTTCGCGATCTCCTGGCCCGCCTATGGCGGCGAGGATGGGCTGAGCATCTATGTCCGCAATGAATTTCCCGGGCTGAACACGCTGGACCCGATCCAGTTTTTCGCAATGGTTTTTGCCATTCTGGCGCTTGTTCTGTGGGCAATGGGTCGGCTTGCGCGTGCCCCGTTTGGTCTGGCGTTGAATGCCGCGCGCCAGAATGCGGAACGGGTCGAGACGGTGGGGTTGACGCCGTTCCGCCTGCGCCTTGTTGCCTTTGTCATTTCGGGTGCCGTGACCGGGTTGGCGGGCGCGCTGTTTGCCGATCTCAACCGCTTTGTCTCGCCTTCGATGTTCAGCTGGCAAATGTCGGGGGAGTTCATCATTTTCATCGTGCTGGGTGGCATTGGCCGTCTGTTTGGCCCGGTGGCCGGGGCGTGCCTGTTTGTGGTGCTGGAACATACTTTGAGCGGGGTCAGTGATTTCTGGCTGATCTATGTGGGTACGATCCTGCTGCTTGTGGTATTGTTTGCGCGCGGTGGCCTGATCGGGGCGCTGGCGGGGCGGGCGGTTGCCCATGACTAAGGCGCTTTTGCACATTGATCGGTTGTCAAAGTCGTTCGGGGCATTGAAGGCCACGGATGATGTGACGCTGTCGGTGTTGCCCGGCGAGATACATGCGCTTATCGGTCCCAATGGCGCCGGGAAATCCACGCTGATCAAGCAGATCGCGGGCGGGCTGGCCCCGGATGCGGGCCGCGTGTGGTTCGAGGGGCGGGATGTGACGGCCCTGTCGACCCCGCAGCGGGCGCAGGCGGGTCTGGGGCGGACGTTTCAGATCAGTTCGCTGGCCATGGAAGATACCGTTTTGCAAAATGTTGTTCTGGGCGCTGTGGGTGCGGACGCCCGCGTCTGGCGGTTCTTTGGTGACGTCATGCGCGATGACCGGTTGCGCACTCGCGCAGAGGCGGCGCTTGCGCGGGTTGGTCTTGGCGATCAGGCTACTACACGCACTGCCGCGTTGAGCCACGGGCAGCGGCGTTTGCTGGAGGTGGCGGTGGCCCTGACCTTGCAGCCCAAGGTTTTCCTGATGGATGAGCCGATGGCAGGCCTTGGCTCTGAAGGGTCCAAACGTATGACCGGATTTCTGGACCAGTTGCGTCATCAGGCCCCGATCCTGTTGGTCGAGCATGATATGGATGCGGTCTTCGCCCTCGCGGACCGGATTTCGGTGCTGGTCTACGGCAAGGTCATTGCGACCGGCACAGCAGCGGAAATTCGTCGCAACCCTGAGGTGCGTACGGCCTATCTGGGCGAAGAGGCCGTGATATGAGCCTGTTGCGGCTGGAGAATATCCAAGCCTGCTATGGCCCAAGTCAGGCGCTTTTTGGTGTCGATTTGTCTGTGGGTGAGGGGGAAGTTGTGGCACTGCTGGGCCGCAACGGGATGGGAAAGTCGACAACCATCAAGGTGATTTGCAGATTGTTGCGCCAGTCCAGCGGCAATGTCTTTTTTGGCGGGCAGGATCTGGCGACTGTCGCGCCGCATGTGGCCGCGCGCGCGGGCCTTGGACTGGTGCCTGAAGGACGGCGCTGTTTTCCGAACTTGACCGTCCATGAAAACCTGATTGCTGCGGCGCGTTCAGGTCCGTGGGATTTTGCATCGGTCACTGGATTGTTTCCCCGCCTTTCAGAGCGACGCGACCAGATGGCGTCGAGCCTGTCGGGCGGTGAGCAGCAGATGCTGGCCATCGGTCGCGCCCTGATGACCAACCCGCGATTGTTGTTGCTGGATGAAGCGACCGAAGGATTGGCCCCGGTTGTGCGGCAGGAGATCTGGGCGGCGGTGACAACTTTGAAAACGGAAACGGGTTTGGCCTTGATCGTTGTTGACAAGTCCCTTGCGGAGCTGCGCCGCGTGGCGGACCGTGCCGTTGTTCTGGAGCGGGGACGGTCTGTTTGGGCCGGTTCGATGGGCGGTTTGGATCGTGCGGTCGCGGATCAATACCTGGGTGTCTGAGTTGGGGTGTTCAGGACGGGGTCGGACGCTCTTTGCCTTTGGCAAAGACGCCCCGCCCACCGTCCCTTTCTTAGGGCATTGTTCAAAGTCGTTGCCCGGATCGCTCACAGGGGTTCAGGATGCGCTGTTGAGCCTTTTCAGTTGGCCGAGCAACGTCGGGATCTTGTCCTTGAACCGGAAAAACCCGTGCGTTGCGTGTGGCCAGGCCGCACTGTCGTAGTCGCGACGGAGCCGCGTGATGACCGGGATTTGATCCGTGGCGGCCAGCCTCGCGAGCAGATCTGCATTGGGGCCAACCGGCGCATAGGGTGTTACGATTTGATCGAGCCCTGCACCGTCAGCCCATTGCGCGATTGCAGCGACCGTCGGGGCAAGGCGCGACGTTGCGCCGAGCCGTAGCGCGTAGCGCGTTGTGACGTCCTTGGCCGCGCCTTCCGCAAAGGCTGTGACATGGGGGGCGACGCACAAGGGCGAGAGGCTTTGCCGTGTTGTCAAAACAGCTGACGCGATCGGGGCAAAGCCGCCATCCAGCAGATAGCCCGGGCTGAGATCATCGTCATGGAGCAGCAAGCCAGTGCGAAGTCCCGGGCGCATCGTTTCATCCACGGGCAGGGGGTTAGGGTCGGGCGCCGGGCGGGCGCTCAGCGCAAGCGCTTCGCCCGCCAATTGCCATTTTGGTGCAAATCGACCTTCGGTGAATTTCGAAATGTTGGACGTGCGCGCGAGATAGGTCTTGCCGGGCGTCTGAATGCCCGCGACCCAACGCCATCCCAGAGTGTTTGAAGCCGGATCACCATCCAGCAAGTGCCGCAAAAAGAAATCTGCCCCAAGCTCCCATGGCAGGCGCAATGTGAATATCCAGATCGAGGCAAACCACATACGGGCGTGGTTGTGCAGATATCCTGTCTCGGCCAGCTCAATGGCCCATTCATTGAAACAGGCAATTTCGGTTTGACCCGTACAGGCAGCTTCCCACTGCGCGCGCAAACCGGACTGGGTCTGGACCGCGTCAAGTTGTCCCTTCAGGGCGGTCTTGTAATGCGCCCAAACCTCCGGCCGCATTTCGAGCCAGCCTTTCCAGTACGTGCGCCAGAAGACTTCCTGGACAAATTTACCTGCCGCAGCAGCGCTGTGCCGACCCAGAACAGCGTCCAGCACTTCGACTTCGGTCAGAAGCCGCGCGCGCAGATAGGGCGAAAGCGTGGACACCCCGTCATGCTTGTCACGTCCCAGATCATAGTTGCGACGTGCGGCATAGGTGCTGCCCGCAAGGGGCACAAACCGGCGCAATCGTTCAAGAGCCGCCAGTCGGGTGGGGGGAAACCGGGTCAGTGCTTGGGTCATCTCAATGCACCTAGGAGGGGAATGAGCGGCTTCAAGCGGTTCGCCGCCCCTTGCAGGTCCTTAGCGCCAATACTAAGACTCAGGTAACCTCTTTGCGGGTATGGTCTCGCAAAGTCTGACGAGGCAGGAAAAAATGCGCGACCCAATCGATCAATATACCCATTTCACCAACAATCTCGTGCCTATGGTTGTTGAACAGACGAGCCGTGGCGAACGGGCTTATGACATCTTTTCGCGTCTCCTGAAGGAGCGGATTATTTTCATCAACGGTCCGATCCACGATGGTATGAACCACCTTGTCGTGGCGCAGTTGCTGCACCTTGAGGCGGAAAACCCGTCCAAGGAAATCAGCATGTATATCAACAGCCCCGGTGGCGTCGTGACGTCTGGCCTGTCGATTTATGACACGATGCAATACATCAAGCCGAAGGTCTCGACCCTTTGTATCGGTCAGGCGGCTTCCATGGGGTCCGTCCTGCTGGCCGGTGGCGAACCTGGCATGCGCTTTTCCTTGCCAAACAGTCGCATTATGGTGCACCAGCCATCCGGTGGCTATCAGGGGCAGGCGTCGGATATCATGATCCACGCGGCCGAGACGCAAAAACTCAAAGATCGGCTTTATGACATTTATGTCAAGCACACTGGCCAAACCCACGAAGCGGTGGAAAAAGCGCTCGATCGCGATAACTTCATGTCGCCGGAAGAGGCGAAAGAATGGGGCCATATTGACGAGATTGTCGAGAACCGCAGTAAGGACGACAAGGAGTCCTGAGACGATGGCTGCCCTCGTACGGTGATAGTGTTTGACCATCGGGTCATGTAAAAAGACGATTGTGGACCCTGCGGGGCTGCCTTAAACTGACAACATACGCGGGATCGCCGGGGTATCCCGGCATCCGAAATGGCGGCGACTGCCGGGAAGGACGCAACATGGCCACGAATTCTGGCGGCGACAGCAAGAATACCCTCTATTGCAGCTTTTGCGGCAAGAGCCAGCACGAGGTGCGCAAGCTCATCGCGGGCCCGACTGTTTTCATTTGCGATGAATGCGTCGAATTGTGCATGGACATTATCCGGGAAGAAACCAAGGCCTCGGGCCTGAAGTCAACCGACGGTGTGCCCACGCCAAAAGACATTTGCGCAGTTCTGGACGACTACGTGATCGGTCAGACGACGGCCAAGCGTGTCTTGTCTGTCGCAGTGCACAACCACTACAAGCGGCTCAATCACGCCCAGAAGGGCGGCGATATCGAACTGGCCAAATCCAATATCCTGCTGATCGGTCCGACAGGTTGCGGCAAGACTTTGCTGGC
>CAYGQZ010000055.1:15998-19102 GCA_964352055.1 uncultured Rhodobacterales bacterium | reverse complement strand
AAATAGCGGGCGATGACCGAATGCGCCAGCTCGTGCAGCAAGAGAGAGGCAAAGAGCCCCAGCATCGCTACTACGGCCATCATGACATACGCGCCGGGCGTATATCCCGGTAGGGCATCTGGGAAGAATTGTTGCGACAGGCTCCAGGTAATAAGCGCTGCGATAATCAGCCAACTGGGGTCGACCTTGATGTCGAATTTGTTGAAAGAGAAGAGTTTTACAGAGTGTGTAAACATTTTTGGGTCCATCTTCGTAGTTATCCTAGGCGCTGGCGGATGCCCTGAATTGACATCGCTCAACTGCGGTCAACCGGGGTGGAACAGTCCCCCAACGCCATAGGCCAACAGAGCGGCCAGCCCCCCGATGACCAGCGTTTCTGTGCCGGAACGCCACCATTGGGACAAAGACCAGCGACTCTTGCCTGCGCCAATGAGGAAAAACGTCAAAAGCGTTGCGTAGACAGACAGGGCGAAAGGGTTGGGCAAGTTCAGCACGAAGGGGATCAGCGGCACTGCGCCAGCTATCAGGAAGGCCACAAACGTTGCCAATGCTGCGCGAACGGGGCGCGGATCGTCTCGTGCCAACCCGTATTCATCCGTCAGCATCAGGCTGATCCACTTATCCTTACTTTGTGTGATCGCTTCGGTAGCCTGTTCTAGCACGCGGCCCGACAGACCGCGTAGCGCAAGGATTTGTCGCAGCTCCTCGCGCTCGCCCTCAGGATGGTCCGCGATATGGCGTTCTTCAATCTGTATGACGCGTTTGCGATCATCAAGTTCAGCTTTGGTGCCAGAGTAATTGCTGGCTGCCATGGAAAACCCGTCGGCCAGAATGTTCGCCAAACCAAGGGCGACGATGATGCTGTGCGGAAGACCCGCTCCTTCGACCCCGGCGACAATGGCGAAGGTCGTGACAGCGCCGTCGATCCCACCATAGATCATGTCCTTCAGCGGGCTGTATCGCTGGCCTTTTGAAAGGCGGCGGGTGATCTCTTGTGGGCTGTGTCCGTGTTCCATTGTCATATGGAATGAATAGCTAAGGGGGCTCGGCGCCGATTGAGGGAAATCAATGGCATCGCGGCAAACCTCGCTAGGCCAAAGCCATGTTGATCCCTGCCACGACCCTAATTCAAAGTCTGTTGGTTTTCTCCGTCTGCGCGACGTGCGTCTGGATCGCAGGCGCACGGCTGGCATATCTCGCGGATGCGTTGGCCGATCGGTTCAAACTGGCCAAATCGCTGGTCGGTTTGCTGCTGCTTTCCTTGGCCACATCCTTGCCTGAAGTCGCCACAACGCTCACGGCCGCCGTCCAGCAAGCGCGGGACCTCGTTTTGAACAACCTTTTTGGCGGCATTGCGTTGCAAACCGCGATCCTCGCGATGGCGGACTTCTGGGCGCGTGGGCCGATAACCAATTACCCGCGCAAAGCCAATCATGCGCTTGAAGCCACATTGCTGGTCCTTCTGCTGTCGGTCACCCTGATCTTCACGTCTCTTGGTGAGACTTTTGTGATTGCTGGCGTTGGTCTGGGGAGCGTGGTCATTGCGATCATCTATGGCGGCGCAATCTGGCTACTGAGGCGGTACGATGACAGCAGCGATTGGGTGCCTGTAGATCTACCCGATCCAGATCCACTGGCGTTCCCTGCTCCGACAGGTCTCAGCGCCGCCGGAAACACCTCCCTCATTTGGCAAGCTGTAATAGCGTGCCTCGCCATTCTGATTTTTGGTCTGTTGCTGGTTGTCTTTGCAGAGCGGATTGCAGATCAGTCCGGGCTCGGGACCGGGTTCATAGGTGTTACATTGCTGGCCGCTGCAACCTCTCTGCCAGAGCTGACCACGAGCATCGCCGCTGTGCGCATTGGGGCCTACACGATGGCTATTTCCAACATATTTGGCAGCAACCTGATCATGCTCGTGCTTGTTTTTCCAGCGGACATCCTGTTTCGCGCAGGCCCGATCCTTCAAGATACGTCGCGCACTGTCAGTCTTGCCTTGGCGTTCGGCCTGGCAGTGACGGCGATCTACCTGGTCGGATTGATCGTACGTCGCAAGCCCAAACTTGGCGAGTTTGGACTGGACTCGATCCTTGTCCTGCTGACGTTCCTAGGCAGCCTCGCCGCTTACTATTCTGTGCGGTAACACAGCAGGTCGGACTGCCTTCAGCAACTCCGGGACCACGATGATCGGTAGTGCGAAAACTGCGATGAGGAGCCATTCATCCGATCCGATGGCAACGGTGTGCAACAAAACCTGTAACGGTGGCCAATAAACGGCCAGAACCTGAGCGCCCAGAGTAACGGCCAGTGCTGCAAGCAGGAATGGATTGCTGAGCCACCCAATGCGCCAACTTGTCAGTCGCAGCGAGCGAAAGGCAAAGACACTGACCTTCTCAAAAACCACCATGGCCGTGAAACCGGTCGTACGGGCCAGCTCGACACCCTGATCCATCAAATGAAAAAAGATCCACAGGCTCGACAACCCGGTATAGCTTCCCAGCAGAATGATTGTGACAATCCCGCTCACCCCCAGAATTGGCGTTTCCTTATCGCGTGGACGCTGCTGCATCTGGTCGGGTTCTGATTTCTCAAGGCCCAATGCGACAGCTGTCACGCCATCCGTGACAAGGTTCATCCAGAGGATCTGCGTGGCAAGAAAGACCAACGGGCCACCGATGGCGATGTTGATGACAAGGGCAATAACTTCGCCCGCATTTGAAGACAGCAGGTACCGAACGAACTTCTGCACATTTGCAAACTGCCGCCGCCCTTCGCCAATGGCGCGCACGATGGTGGCAAAGTTGTCGTCCAAGAGCACCAGATCGGAGGTATCACGCGCCACGTCTGTGCCTCTGATGCCCATTGACACCCCAATGTCAGCTTGTTTCAGCGCCGGGGCATCGTTCACACCGTCACCTGTCATGGCGACGATTTGACCTTGTGCTTGCAGTGCCGAAACAATGCGCATTTTCTGTTCGGGTTTGGTGCGCGCGAACAGAACATCTCCGCTGAGCATCTTATCTAGTTGAGTGTCGTCCAACTCATCCAATTTAGCTCCGGTCAGATGGTGCGTGGTGTTCAAGGACAATTGCCCCGCGATGGCTTTG
>CAYGQZ010000055.1:0-15898 GCA_964352055.1 uncultured Rhodobacterales bacterium | reverse complement strand
AGCTCCGGTCAGATGGTGCGTGGTGTTCAAGGACAATTGCCCCGCGATGGCTTTGGCTGTGATTGGGCTGTCGCCGGTGATCATCACGACGCGAATGCCCGCGGACTGCGCCATCGCAATGGCGCCACGCACTTCCTCGCGCGGTGGGTCGATCAATCCGACCAATCCTAGAAACGTCATACCGTCTTCGACAATCTGAGGGTCTGCAACAGTGCGTTGCGCAAAACCCATCACGCGCAGGCCTTTTTCTGCAAGGAGCCGATAGGCTTCTTCAATTCCAACGCGATCCTCCTCGCTCAAGAGCCGCGCCCCTGATTGCTCCATGACATTAGTGCAGACATCAAGCACCCGCTCGGGTGCACCTTTGGTCAGGACTTCGGCACTCACCCCCGACTGATACAACACAGACATCCGCTTGCGCGCACTACTGAAAGGAAGCTCTGCCATCAGGTTGCGGTCCTCTGGCAGGTCGCACCACCCCTTGTAGCCCAGCGTAATCAGCGCCCCTTCGGTTGGCGCACCAACCATGTGCCAGACATCACCATCGCGGTTCAGATGCGCATGGCTGCAATAGAGGCCCGTTTTTAGAAGTGCACCCAGCACTGGGTCATCAACGGCCCGGATACGTGCGCCATCAAATTCGATATGTCCCGCCGGATCATAGCCTGTGCCGGTCACCTCATAGCTTCGGTCCAGCGTCCATATCTGCGTCGCGGTCATCTTGTTTTCGGTCAGCGTGCCGGTTTTGTCGGTGCAGATCACCGAAGCGGCGCCAAGCGTCTCAACTGCTTGCAACCGTCGGGCGAGTGCGTTCTGACGCACCATTGCCGTGGCACCCAAGGCCAACGTGATGGTGACGACCGCAGGTAAACCTTCGGGGACCATGGCGACAGATAGGGACAGGCCTGTCATCACCATCTCGGTCAAGTCGCGCCCCAACCAGAGACCAAGGCCGGAAACACCACCGGCGACCAAGAGTGCCGCGATCCCAAGCTGACGGGCCAGATGCCCAAGTTTCTTCTGCAGATTGGTGGTTTTTGCGCCGACCGATCCCGTCAGATGCGCGATCTTGCCAAATTCAGTGGCACCACCGGTTTGCGTGACCTGCGCTTCCGCGCGGCCCGCAGTGACTGACGTGCCTGCAAAAACGCAGGCGCTTTGGCCCGTATCACCCTTGGCGACAGGAACGGATTCACCCGTCAGTACACTTTCATCGACCGATAATTCAGCTGCACGCAGCACGCTGGCATCGGCCGCGATCTTTGTGCCCGATGTCAAAATCAGAATGTCGCCAGGCACAAGGTCTCTGGCCGCGACGATCTGTTCCTGACCCTCACGCAAGACCATTGCTTGCGGCGACAGCATCTCACGCAGCGCGCTCAATGCCGTTTCAGCTTTCCACTCCTGCACAAAGCCCAATCCGGCATTCAGCAAAACGACCAAGCCTATCGTCAGCGCATCTATACGCTCTCCAAGTGCCACCGCAACAATCGCGGCAATGATCAGGATCAGCACCAGAAAGCTGGAGAATTGCCGCAGCAGCACGCGCAATGGGCCGGTTTGTTTCACCACAGGCAGTTCGTTCCAGCCATGCGTTTGCCGGGCAGCCAGCACCTCGGCTTCGGTCAGACCTTTTAGGAGCATCGTCTCAGCCATCTTGGACCTTTCAAGCATGCAGTTTCATGCAGGTATCCGCCACAAAGATGACAGCAGATTGAGCCATATCAAACGCTGCGGTGTTCCAAGGCGTAGTGTCACGGCATGTCATCAGAAATCGGAGGATCAGATATGGCCGATAAGTCACCTAACCAGGAAAAGACACAGACCTCAGCAGACGCGCCTTTCAACGCGATCACCCAGCTTCAAGAGGCAGGGTTGGGAAGCATGATGGGCATGGGTACCGCTTGGATTGAAACGATCAGCGATATGAGCGCCGAAGTTGCCCATTTCGTCGCTGAACGGATCAAGGAAGACGTGAAAACCCAGCATGAAATCCTGCACTGCAAAAATGTTGGCGAATTGCAGCACATTCAGGCGGCGTTCATCCAAAAGGCAATGGATCAGTATCAGGCTGAAACCGGCAAGCTGGTCGAGATGGGTGCCAATGCCTTTGCGAAAAAAAAGGACTGATCGCAGGATCTACCCGAGAACGTAGCTGCCGGGCGCTGCCCCCAGAGTGTCTTTGGGAGTAGCCACTTTCGTTTTGGTGCCGCTGCGTTTGTGAAGCCATGCTGCCCAATGGGGCCACCAAGAACCGATCTGAGCGGGATGGCAGTCGAACCACTCCGTTGCCGTGATATGTGCGTCTCCTTCAGATTTGTGCCCCGACCGAAAATGGCGCCCTTTGTGACCCGGCTCTGATAGGATTCCGCCGTTGTGACCGCCATTGATCAGAACGAAAGTCACATCCGTATCCGTCAACAGAGCCAGCCGATAAACCGAAGCCCATGGAGACACATGATCGGTTTCAGTGGCGACGCAGTACATGTCTGAACGAATATCGCTGAGTGCAACGGCCTTCCCATCGACTTTGAACCGCCCCTTTGCCAGGTCGTTTCCAAGAAACAGGCGCCGCAGATACTCCGTGTGCATGCGTGCAGGCATCCGGGTTGCATCGGCATTCCACGCCAGCAGCGGATTGTCTGGTGTGCGCTCACCCAACAGATAATGGCGGATCACCCGGCTCCAGATCAGATCGTTTGAGCGCAATAGCTGAAAAGCGCCTGCCATTTGGTCCGCTTTCAGATAGCCACGGGTTGCCATAATGTCTTCCAGGAATGCCACCTGACTTTCGTTGATGAAAAGACCCAGCTCACCCGGTTCGGAGAAATCCACTTGTGCGGCCAGCAGGCTGATGCTGGCAAGGCTGTCATCGCCGTCCCGCGCCAAAGCAGCCGCTGCGATCGACAACAACGTGCCGCCCAGGCAATAGCCTGCCGCATGAAGGTGGGAACGGCCCATTGCTTTGATCTGTTGGATGGCAGCGCGTACGCCAAGATCGATGTAGTCTTGCATCGACAGGTCTGCGTCCTCTTCGTTCGGATTTTTCCACGACAGTATAAACACCTCAAACCCCTGATCGCGCAGATAGGCGACGAGTGAGCATTGCGCTGTCAAATCGAGAATGTAGAACTTCATGATCCAGGCAGGCACGATCAGGATCGGCTCAGGATGTAGTTTAGCAGTTGTGGGATGATAGCGGATCAACTCCACAAGATCATTGCGCATAACCACATCGCCGGGTGTTGTCGCCAGATCTTTGCCGACGGTGTATTTGCCTGAGCTTCGAGGTTTTTTCGCGAGCAACCGGTTGAAATCTTCCATCCAATAGCGCGTCCCGCGCAATAAATTCTGCCCACCTTCCTGCTGCGTGCGTTCCCGCACCACGGGGTTGGTCGCAGCGAAGTTGGCGGGGGAGAACATATCCAGCCATTGGCGCGCAGCGAAGTTAACGATGTTTGCATGTTTTGGATCAACGCCATGCAGATTGGTCGTTGCAGCATCCCACCAGTCTTGCACAGCAATAAAGCTTTGGGACAGGGCGTTGTACGGAAAGACATCCCAAGCCGGATCGCTAAATCGCGGATCACTTTGATCGGCGTGGGCACGACTTTCCAACGCCCGCTTCATCAGTTCGGCCTGCTTTTCTGGCGAGCCGATCAGGTGGAGCCACCAGTCCACATAGGCCGTAGCAAGGGCTGCAGGAGAAAGCCCTCCTGTCCATTCGCCCAAGGCCGCATGCCACCCAGCATCCAGACCGCGTTGTGGGGTTTGATCTTTGCTCATAACTGCGACCTTTCCACCAGAGAGACTCCATCTGCGATATCGTCGCTCGGGTGGGTCACCACTTGCTCCCCGGCTTCCAACCCGCTCAGCACTTCGACCGTCCGGTCATTGCGCCGACCTAGTGTCACATCGCGCATTTCTGCCAAACCTTCGACTGCCACAAATACAGCCCATCCATTGTCCTGCCGAAACACCGCGCTGAGCGGGATTTGCAAGACATCTTCGGCGCGCCACTCGACGATGCGTAGAAAAACGGAGAACCCGTCGCCCAGATTGGGCCGTTCTTCGGCCGGCGTGGTCAGAAGAAAATAAGCATCCACGCGCTGCTCCTCGATTCCCAGTGCTGAAACCTTGGTACGCGCCTTGGGGTCAATCCGATCCAGCTTTGCCTCCAGAACATCCGGGCCGCCCCAGCGTTCCACATAGGCAAGCGAGCCGGGGCTTAGCCGCACGGCGTCGTTTGACAAGATGTCGGCGACAAGTTCCAGCTGGGCGGGATCGCCGATGCTGACCAAGGGCGTGCCGATGGTCACGGGCCGTTCGCTGATCGCCGCTACAGACAGAACGACGCCGTCGCTGGGCGCCTTGACCTGCACGCAGCAGCCGTCGGTGGACATCTCTGATGTCTGGGGCAACAACAACGTCGCGCGCGCGCGCTCAATCGCACCATCAGCCATTTCAATGCGCGCCTGTGCCGCTTCGATCGTCGCATTGGCGACAGCAAGGCGTTGCGTGTCATCTTCCATGCGCGTGATGGAGGCGACGCCGCGTGTCACCAGTGCCTGCGTCCGATCAAATTGTGACTTGGCAAAACGCGCTGTTTCCTCGGCGTGCTTCAGATCTGCCTGCGCCACATGGCGGGCGGCAAGCGCCTCTTGCAAGGCGGCCTCTGCCTGCAGCTGGGATCGCGCGTCCAGTAACCCCGAGGAAGCTGGTTGCACTATCGCAACCACTGTTTCGCCGGCGCGCACTGCATCCCCCTCAGATACGGGAGACCGCATGGCAGTGCCCGAAATTGGTGAGGCAACCTCAAACAGATCACGGACCTGACTTTGACCATCCGCGTTGATCGTCACTTCGAGCAGACCTCTGCTCACTGTCGCCAGATCAACTGCCACAGGATCGGTGCGAAAGCTGACATAGGACAGCCCGGCCACAAGCGCCGTGCCGACACCGATCAGCACAAGTGTGCGGGTGGAATAGGACATGAGATCATTCCCTTGTTTTCATGACGGACACCAGATCAAGACGGTCGAGCCTGCGGCGCACAATCATCACAGAGACGAAGGCGGCCGTCAGGACCACGAGGCTGGCGACGGAAAAGGTTGCGGGTTTCAAGACCAGCGGGATGGCGTAAAGATCGCTGGTAAAATTGTTGGTCATCAGATGCGCAATCCAGGCCCCGATGAGCCAACCGAATGGCTGCGCAATGAGAGCGATCAGCATCATTTCCCCGATCAGAATGTACGACACCTCGCCGCGGCCAAAGCCCAGGATCCGCAGGCTGGCCAATTCGCGCGCACGTTCGGACAGTTGTATGCGCGCCGCATTGTAGGTCACACCAACGGTGATCAGCACGGCGATGCCGATGTAAATCGTGTTCATCACAACGATGTTCTGCTCGATGGTGTCCTGAAAAGATCGGCGGTTTTCGTTCATCTCCACGATACCGGTAATCTTGGGCATTTCCTTGATCGCGGCTTGCAACGCCTCGGACTGGCTGTCGTCTAAAGATACATTCACGGCAGAGACGCGCGGCGCTTGGCGAAACATCGCGTTCATGGTCTCAAAATCCATGTAAGCGCCAAGGCCAAAATGGAGCTTGACCAGTTCGGTCACGCTCAGCAGAAACGTCTCGCGTCTGCCACTCAGGAATTCGACTTCGATGCGCTCGCCCGCCTCTACGTCCAGATGTTTGGCCAACCGTTCTGACAAAACCACCCCACCGGGTGGCACATCGAGCAAGCGGCCCTCCGCATCCAGAACACGGCTCAGATCATTGCCCGGGCGGCGGGATTCAACGGCTGCCCGTTTGCTCAAGTGGCCGTGGCGCAGGATAGCGGCGTGAAACTGCTGGCTTTCCGCTTGTAAGACACCGGGCAAATTGCGGACGTTTTCGACGACCGATTCCGGCACGTCCTCGGCGAACAGGAGCATCGCGTCCTGACGGTTGGTTTGGTAAAACGCCAAATCAACAATCTCATCCAAAGCGTCGTTGATGAAAGTTGCTGCGATGACGGACGCAACAGCGAGTGCCAGACCCAATGAGGTCAAGAAACTGCGCAATGGCCAGCGCAGGACAGAACGAAAAATCATCACTGTGGATTGCGCGAGCCGCATTCGGGCCATTGCCTCATCAATGAACGACCGTTTGAAGCGGGGCGGGGCAGGGGGTTGCATCGCAATTGCGGGCGCAAGGCGTGCGGCTTTGAGGGCGGCCTGGGCGGCACCCAGGCTGGTGGTCAGAAGCCCTGCCAGGCCTGCTGCGGCGTAGACCCAATAGGACACCCGGAAAATCACGTAGGGAAAATTGAAGAACTCCGCGTATTGTGTCGCTGTGTCGCGCGCGAGCATGGTACCGGCAATCCAGCCAACGCCTACACCGACCACGGCGATCATCCCAGCCAGCATCAGATAGTGCAGACAAATCTCGGTGTCGGAGTAACCAATGGCTTTGAGCAGACCAATCTCACTGCGCTCAAGTGCGATGATCCGCCCCATGACCATGCTGACCAGAAAGGCAGATATGCCAAAGAAGATTGGTGGCAGGATCGCGGCCATACCCTTCAGTTGATTGATCTCGGCATCCAGAAACGCGTCAGACTGGTGCGTTGCTCGATCATAGGCGCCCAGTCCACCAAAGGGTTCCAGGAGCGTGTCGAGCGCGTCGATGACAGGGTCTGTCTGTATGCCTGCCGCGAGCGACAGCGAAACGTTGTTGAAGGCACCCGTCATGTCGTAAGCAGCAGCTGCAGCGCGTTCGGGCATCCAGATGATGCCAAAGGCGGCGTTGTCTGGCATCAGGGCACCGGGGCCGATCGTATAGATATACTCAGGCGACAGGACGGTGCCAACGATGGTCAGTTCGCGCTTTGACCCACGCAAGTTCGCGCTGAAACTGTCGCCTTCGGAAAACCCGTTAGCCTCCGCAAAGGGGGCATTCACGACGATCTCGTCAATGCTGAGTGGATGGGGGAACCGGCCTGAGATCTGCAGCGGGACATTCAGCACCGGATCCGAGGTTTCGGGATAGGACAGGATATGCCCTACGGCGGTGCGGGTTCGTCCGGGAATGTCCAAAATTGCTTCGCCCGATATCCGCGCTTCGACGCTCAGGACTCCATCGATTTGGGCTATCTCAGAGAGTAATGACTGAGGCGCGCGCGTTGTGATCGCAAAGACATCCGCAAATCGGTTGCGTTCATAATACGCGGTACGCGTCTCGGACAACGCATTATACATGCCGACCGAGGTCAGCAGGATCGCCACACCACAGGCCAGCACCAGCGCAATGGCAAGGGCCTGTATCCACAACCGCTTGAAGTCGCGCAGCAGTTTGCGATCAATGGCCTGCATCCCGCTCACCACACGATCTCGGACGGGGCGAGGCGGGTGTCATTGACGATCACTTCGCTGATTTTGCCGTCCTGGAAAAAGATGACCCGATGCGCCATGCGCTGAATCTCCGCATTGTGGGTGATGACAACCGTGGTCGTCCCGAACCGTTCGTTGATGTTGCGCAGCACCTCAAGCACCTGCACACCTGTGGTGCTGTCAAGCGCACCCGTCGGTTCATCGCATAAAAGGATCTGTGGGCGCTTCGCGATGGCGCGCGCGATGGCGACACGCTGTTGCTCACCGCCAGACATCTCTGACGGGAAGTGATCCATCCGCTTGCCCAAGCCCACCAGTTCCAGCGCTTCTTCAGCGGGCATCGGATCGGGGGCGACATCGGTGACCAGCTGTACATTTTCACGTGCGGTCAGGCTGGGCACGAGATTGTAGAATTGAAACACAAAACCCACATGATCGCGCCGATATCTGGTGAGTCCGCGGTCAGGCAGATCGGTCAATTCGATCTCGTCAAACCACACGCGCCCTTGGGTGGCGTGGTCCAGACCGCCAAGGATATTCAGCAGCGTCGACTTTCCGCTGCCTGAGGGGCCAAGAAGGACCGTCAACTCGCCCTTGTAAAGCTCGAGATCAACGCCCGCCAAGGCATAAACTTTGACGTCGCCCGTCTCATAGACCTTCGTCACGCCTTGAGTTCTGAAAACAACGTCTGACAAACCGTGCTCCCGTTTTGGAGCTTTCTATCCGGCACTGCAGCGAGGTGATTGATCCACCTCAATTCGTCGGTGTGATGGCCGCTTCAAGGTTTGCCATGAACAGTTTCAAAGCGAAGGACACGCGTTGGATGTTGCCCCGCCAAGCGGGACCTGAACACAAAACCACTACGCCATATAGTGAACCACACCGGCCCCGAACAGACCCCGGTTTGTCCTGGTTTATCTAGCCAGCGCGCTTGGCTCCTTAAGCTCAGGCAGGAATGTAGCAATTGCGCGATCCTCCTGTTCAGTGCCTTCAGCGGAGTTTGGCAAGACGCCAGTCGCAACAAAGGGACGGCCAAGGTCGGAAACGCCGGCGGCGAAGGCTTTTTCTTCAGCTGATTGCCCACCGGATGTAAGGAAGACGGATACAGACTGCGGCAGACAGTCTTCAGATCGCATCAAGGCGCGCAATGGGACAGCAGGATATGAGGTCCAGACCGGGCCAACAAGAATGACATGTTGATACGCCGCGAGGGAGGCGAAAGCTTGTGGCGCCAAAGATCCTTTTTGGCGCAGGCTGTCATAGCCCGCACGGATGTATCCCAAGATGCCCGCGGCATAAGTCGGCGCGGCTATTGCGATCAGATCAGTATGCAGTTCTCCCGCCAGTTTTTCGGCCAAACGCTTGGAATGGCCTGAGCGTGAATAGTACGCGATGCAAAGATCATGTGAAGCCGTGGACATGTGAACATTTCCTTTGATGGGTTGCTCACGGCTTGTCCGCAATATCACCGCGACCCTTTGATAAAGATCAATCAGTAGCTTCGATTTGAACACTAGAGGACCCACAACAAGGATTGAGACATGCGAAATGATCTGACATGGCGGCACGAATTTCCCGGTCTGACGGGCCTTTTGCGTTGCAAAGGCCCACGCCTGTGTTTGAGCCGACCTTTGACATCCCAACGAACCGGCAGCTTGATGCAAAGCTCCTGACCGGGTCTGCCATCTTTGGGGCGGGGTGGAGCATTGCGGGGTTCTGCCCTGGTGGTGCGTTGCCTGCTCTGGGCACGCTGGACAGTCGGGTCATCATCTTTGTGGTGGCGCTGATCGCCGGGATGCTCGCCACGCGGTTTGTGATGAATTGGGCCACCCCCCGTGCGCAACCTGCCGCGTAAACGCGCTGGCTCATAGCCACCATGGACGCATTCAAGCAACCGATTGAGGACACAGAATGACAGACCTGAACCACTTCAAGAAACTGATCACTGATTGCCTTGAAGAACTGGATGTGCGCATCCACGAGGTGGATCACGAATTGGGTGAACCCAAATCGGCTGACCTGAATGAACTAGCCATCGACCTCGAAGATGATGAGGTACTGGAAAGCCTTGGCGCTGCGGCACAGAAAGAAGTTTCCTTGCTTAAGCTGGCGTTGAAGCGGATCAAAGATGGCTCTTATGGGATTTGCGCAGCATGCGAAGACCCCATCTCCGATGCGCGTTTAGAAGCCGTACCCTAGGCACCCCTTGGTAAGCGATGTGCGCTGGCTGTCTAAAGGCAGCGGCGCACCTCTCAGAGTGTCGCAATCGGTCCAATCAGTTCGAAAAAGACCGTTGCCCCTATGGTTAGACCGATGATCTGTTCCTTCCACATGGGCAAGGCTTGCCCGGCCAGCAGCGCCATGGCGATGGCAACACCCGCTTGCGGCAGCAATGCAAAACCATAAAGGGGACGTTCTGCGCGCGGCATAGCCGATATCATCGCGCCGAGCCAACCACCCAGCAAACGTGAGACCGCGCGCAATGCGACCAATGCGCCTCCGATGGTACCAAGGTCTTTCAGTGTCGCCAGCTCCAGCGCAGCACCGGCGAGGATGAAAAAGACGATCATGAAGGGCCATTGCACGTGCTCAATCTCGTGAAAGGCCCGCGTGTGATGGGACGCAAAGTTCACAACAAGTGCACCGACAACCATACCTGCCAACAGAAAAGACACGCCAAACCATACGGCAAACCCGGCCGTAAGAAACCCGATTGCGAGGGCTTCAACCTCCCTCTGCAATGCACCCTGTCAGGAATGCAGCGGGCAAGGTGATAGAGATGCCGAGGACCAGAGCACCACCCAGTTGCCATAGAACTGGCAGGCCGACCGTGCCGCCTCCACCTGCCACTTAAGAGGCAACCGCGGGGCAAAAGCTGAACACAAACAGGCCCCAAGCATCATCTATCGCCACGATCCCTATCACAATATCGGTGAAGCTGTTTTTGACGCCACTCTGTCTGATCACATCTAGTGTTGCGGCAGGGGCAGTCGCCGTGGCGATGCTGGCCAGCACAAGCGCCAGCACGAAATCGACACCCAGCAAGGTTAAACCCACAGTGACAACCAGCAGCGTTGTAATGACAATTGCCAAAGAGATCGTGATAGTTTCAACGCCATGCGCTTTGCGCGTTTCCAACTTCATCGACCCACTCAGCAAAAGCGCAACCAGCGTTAGAGCAGTTATGGTGACAGTGTCGGTGAGCTCGGCCACGCGGTCAGGTAAAAGCCCCATTGTGCCTACCGCCAATCCGCAAACTAGCAGCAGTGTCACGCGCGGGATGCGCGTGCGACGCCCCAGTTGATCAGCGGCCAGCCCGACTGAAAAGAGAACACCCAAGGTAAGCAATGCGTAGGGGTCAGTCATGTCGAGCGTTCCTGACCTTGCGTTAAAACAGGTCTATTCCTGTATTGCCTCAAGATAATCTAGCAAGCCTTCAAAATCCGTTTCCAGCACCTCACCGTCAGCGCCACCTTTGGGATAGACATGGCGCAAACCCACACGCGCGAAATCTGGCATTGGTCCAGCCAAATCGTTCTCTTCCGTCAGTCCCAGTACATATTGGCGCACAAGGGCGCGCGGGAAAGTGCCGCCGTTGCCTTCGCTCAACCCCACCAGATCAGGCGGCACAACCCCCAGTCCCAGCGACGCCGGGCCACCGCCTTCGCCAGCCGCGCCATGGCACTGCGCGCATTCCTTCCCATAGACAACTTGTCCGCGTGATACCCCATCGTTGGAAAAGGTAGCGTCAGTCTCCGTCGTGGCCTGCGTGCATGCAGTGAGTAGGGCAGCACCAATGCCGACAATCATAAACGTTTTGAGCAGCATTAGTCCCGCTCCTTGAAGAGTGTTCAGCTAGTCTTTTGCACAGCCTCTGAACGGCACGATTGATATGTATCAAAAATGCGCATCACAAAAATGCGCATCACAGGGCTTACCACAATCGGTGTCAGGTTTCTGCGAGAAGAAGCATTGATAAAACGCAATGTGCCGTTTGACGGATGTTCTAGGCAGGGGCCGAAACTTGGTTCTCCGGACAGGACAAAAAGATGCTTTCACGTCGAACTTTGATCACGTCGGGCCTGTCCATCGCAGCGCTTGGTGCGGTTGGATATGCGACATGGCCCAATCTTGAAGGCTATGAGGAGGAGGTCAATCGCCAGCGGGCAATACTATCGGCGGATCCGACGCGCACTGATTTGCTGCGTATGGCAACGCTCGCCGCCAATGGGCACAACACGCAGCCGTGGAAATTTCGCCTGAGCGAGAACAAGGTGAGCATCCTTCCCGATTTCACTCGGCGCACGGAAGTTGTCGATCCCGATGACCATCACCTGTTCGTAAGTCTGGGTTGCGCGGCCGAAAACCTGACAATCGCCGCGCAGGCGCGGGGCTGGCAGGCAACCTCTGTCACAAATGGCCCCGATATCGACGTGATGCTAAGCAGCGCCGAGCCGCAGGAAAGCGATCTGTTCAAGGCGATACCACTGCGTCAATCGACGCGTTCTGAATACGATGGTCAACCGGTATCAGCGGCCGACATAGTCTTGCTGGAGGCAGCCGCGGAACGCGCGGGCGTATCGGTTCTGATCTTCACCGAACCCAAGGCGCGCGAGGATATTCTTGAGTTTGTGGTTGAGGGCAATAGCACGCAAATGGATGACCCCGCTTTTGTGAAAGAGTTGCGAGACTGGATCAGGTTCACGCCAGATCAAGCAATGCGCAGTGGTGATGGCCTTTTCTCAGCGTGTTCAGGCAATCCGGTGGTTCCGGGTTGGATTGCGGAACCCATGTTTGGACAATTCTTCGAGAAAAAGACCGAAAATGAAAAGTACAGCACCCACATCCGGTCATCCGCCGGGGTTGCGGTGTTTATCGGTGACCAGGCAAATCCGGAACACTGGATCAAAGTCGGGCAGAGCTTTCAGCGGTTTGCATTGCAGGCAACTGCTCTGGGCATCCGAACTGCGCATATCAATCAACCGATTGAGGTGCCGGAGTTGCGCGGAGAGTTTGCGCGCTGGCTCAAGATGCCCGAAGTTCGCCCGAATCTGATTGTGCGGTTCGGTCGAGCACCGGCACTACCAATGTCCCTACGCCGCCCAGTGGTGGATGTCATCGTGTGATGTGGTGGCTCCCAGACTGGTGCGGCGAGCAGAACCGAAGTACCGCCGTTGCCGTCCTTGGACGAGCCCACGTTGTCGATCACGTAGCCCCAGAGGTCGTCCCACTGACTGGTGCAAAAGCGGCCTTCCTCGATCTCGGGGACGGTCAGCACCCACGGCTCGGCACGCAGATCGACCCAGGCATAGGAATAGGGGGTGTCGTTGTTCGGGGTGACGATGTCATGATCGTCCGGCGTGGACATGCCGAGGTGATACCATTCTCCGAAACCGCCCGCGTATGATGGCGAGGTCTCGTCGATCGCCTGCAAATACATCGTGCGGTACATCATCACCAGCGGATAGGTGAAGACGTAGGCATCCTCGGCCATTGCCTGCACGTCGTCGGGTGTCGGCGCGGTTTGTGCCGCGACAGGCACTGGCAGAAGTGCCAAGCAGAGTGCGGAAGCAGCGCTGGTCGATTTCAATAAGTTCGAGATCATAGGTTTCTTCTCCCGTCAGATCGACGTCTTGCGTCCCGCCAGAACGGCAGGTTGCGCACAGCGTCATTTTGATTACCTAGATTAGCGACGGGGAGCGGGCCGTATATTCGGATCCTGCCAAAGTGCTGTTCGAATCCTGCCAAAGCACCGTCACATCGGCGGGACGACCTCGATTACAGCTGTTTTTTGCGCGTCTCGGAAGGCAGTTCTCCAAAGACTTCGCGATACCAGGCGGATAAGCGGCCCGGCTGGTCTATGCCCCACTGATGCCCGATCACCGAGACGGACTGGACCGCTTCCGCGTCCGATGCCAGTTCCTGCCGGATGCGATGCAGCCTCAATCTGCGCACATAATTCTGTGGAGACTCGCCGAGAATTTCCAGAAATGCGCGATGGAGGGTGCGTTCGGAGGTCACGGCTGCCTGAACAAGGTCCTTGATCCTTATCGGCTCATTCAGATTGGCGTGGATGTATTCGCGCGCCCGGGCGACGATGGCCGTACTGCCTTGCTCCGGTTTCCGCCCGGGCATCGTCTGCGGACTGCGTCCGAAGTGAGCGACGACCTGCCGAAGCATTATGTCGCACGCGTCTATCCCATCGGTTTCGCCTTGATGAAGGTCGGAGAAGCACGCGCGCAATACCGAAACATGAGCCGACTGAAGCGGCCTGCGCCGTACGCGCGTGCCACCAAGCAACTGGCTGTTCAAGATCACGCCGCAGCGCTCCGCCTCAGCTTCCAGATCTTCCATTGTTAGCGTCACGGCCGCATACATCGATCCGGATCGGTACAGGGCATCATGTTCATCGCCAGGCCGCCAGATGCCCACACTGCCGTCAACGATCGGGTTCAGCCAATGCCAGGAACCGGGTGCAACCGTTAGAGCGACCCCGAGGGTCAGGCGATCCTCGGAGAGAGGGCCATGCAGGGCCACGTCCCCCCGCAATCGACCACTGGTGAAGGCCATGCTCCGGCGGGTTTTGATTGTCACCGAGAATTAAAGTTACCGCCGCGTTGCGACGCAGTCTCGACGCAAAAAAACACGTTAACACAAACTCAAACCTCGACGGCGTGACACGCTTCACAAAGACCACAGGGGCGGTCTGATGCATGCTGGACAATGACTTGTCCCGGTGCTGGACGCGATTATTTTTAAAACGGAACGATTTCGCCTTTTGGAAGTTAACGTACCGGGCAGTTCAAATGCAATTTAGTGAAGCCTCAGAAAGACGGAAAGTCATGGCCGATCCCGCTGTTGCATGGACGCGCGTGCCGCTAGAACAGATCGAGGACCTCCAGGATGCGGTTGTCGGGTCCGGGCTGGACCCGGTTTAGATGACCAACAAGAAGGTCAGCGGGTCGCTTGCGCACGGCCAGTACCGAGGCATCCAGTGCAATCCAAATCGCCGTGCTGACAGACCGGCAAACTGCTTTACAAACCAAGCCGAAGTGCGTATATACATGAAAGTGTATACAACACGGGGCGAGACACGAGACATGACTCAGATAGCAAAGGTTTTCAAGTCAGGGAACTCCCAGGCAGTTCGCTTGCCAAAAGAGTTTCGTTTCAGCGTAGAGGAAGTCGAGGTCTCTCGTGAAGGAGATGCGATCATTTTGCGACCCCACCTGGAGAGTAAACTGGGCTGGCGTTCGCTACGGAGCGCGTTGAAGCGTGGTGTGAGCGAAGACTTCATGACAGAAGGTCGAGAGCAACCTGAGCGACAAGATCGAGTCGGTTTGGACAAAATTTTTAACTGATGCGGTTCTTGTTAGACACCAATGCCGTCATAGCGTTGCTTGGGCAAAAGTCTGAGTCGCTACTTGATCGTGTCTTGCACTGCACAGAAGGCGACATCGGTTTGCCGACGATCGTTTCACACGAGCTCTACTTCGGGGCGTACAAAAGCCAAAAGGTCTCGTTCAACCTGGAAACGATCAGGCTGCTTTTAACGGATTTTGTCCTCTTGCCCTTCGACAACGAAGACGCCCGTCAGGCAGGAGAAATTCGGGCGAAACTCAAAACGGCAGGAACACCGATTGGCCCTTATGATGTCCTCATCGCTGGCCAAGCGAAAGCGCGAGACCTGGTTTTGGTCAGCAACAACGTTCGAGAGTTTGAGCGCGTTCCAGATCTTCGGTTAGAAGATTGGACTGTATCGTGAATAAGGTTTGATGTCACAAAACGAAGTAACTGGCTGAAGGCCTGCGGTGGCATCCGGCTTTAGCGTGATGAGTTTTGGTTCAGGCCACATGGCGCGCCTAATGCGCAGGGGTCTGACTGGATGCTCCTGGGTCAACGGACGGCACAAAATCCGACAGACGTTGCGACGAAGGGCGGCGACTTGCGTGTCCCCCCCCCGGCGCAAGTTGCCGACACAATCCACGTCTCGAAAGAGCACAATCCTCTTCTCGCAGATCAGTCCAACCGCGAACACCCGCATGGTAAAACGCCGCCGAATGAGACGGTCACCGCAGGGCGCACATCGCGTTGCCGTCACAAGGGCCGCTGTCCTTGACGGACGTAGAGGAGATCCTGGCGGAGCGTGGGCTCCGGGTTGACCATGCCACGCTGAACCGATGGGTGGTGAAATACGCCCCTCTGATCGCGGCCCACGCGCAAGCCAGGAAGCGACCCACCGCCCGGTCCTGGCAGATGGATGAGACCTACATAAGGGTGAAGGGCCGGACCTATCTTTACCGCGCTGTGGATCGCGATGGCCAAACCCTGGACTTCCTGCTGTCCGAGCGCCGGGATCTGGCTGCAGCCCGGCGGATCTTCCGACGCGCCATCGCCGCCAATCTGACCGGCCATACGGCGGTGAGTGTCGTCCTCAAGTTCAACAACGCGGGCAAGACGATCCAAGTTCTGCAGGTCAAATACCTCAACACCATACTCGCGCAGGACCATCGGTTCA
>CAYGQZ010000054.1:0-19248 GCA_964352055.1 uncultured Rhodobacterales bacterium | reverse complement strand
CTCCATCGTGGTGTTCTGGTCCGATGAGGTGATCGGGTCGGTAGAAGCGGTTGCGTGTGCCGAGGAAATCTGCGCCACCAGCCACAATGACGACACCGATGCCTCAACGCAATCAGCCTTTCACGCCGGCGTCGGGCATGGCGATTTCAGGATCGCGGCGATTGGCGGCATACCGAATTGGAACCTGGTGGTCGGGGGCCACGCTTTCGAACAGGCTACGAAATCGCTTGAACGCGCTGAACCACGTGAGGTTGTTTGGTCCCCAGTGTCCGACGCACAGGTCAATGGGCGTGCTGCTCGGCAACCAGAACACATGGAACCACCACAGCGTCCGACATTTACAGAACCGAGCGAGGATTGGCTAAAAGGATTTTTGCCACCGCACACAATCCGCCACCTGACGACTGCATTGGAACAGCAGGATCAAGGTGTATCCGGAATATTGGGCACAGGATCAGAGGTCCGGCCGATATCCATCTTGTTCGGCCGCATAACCGGCGTTCCGGAAACGGGTGGTGCATCCGCCTTGCGCTTCCACCCTTTGTGTCGACAAATACAATCTGTTCTCGCAGCGCATGACGGGCCCGCGCCTGAATTCTTTCTGAACGAGAGCGGGTTGGATCTTCTGGCGGTCTTTGGCGAGTCCGGCGCGTTTCGGCGTGATGATCCGTTGCGTGCACTCGAACAGGCCAACGCGATATCGGCACTTGCAAGAGAACTGGATTTAAAGGCGTCTCTTTGCATTACCACCGGAGACTCGCTGTACCACTTTGTCGGCAGTCCCGCACATTTCAGTCTCATGCTCTTTGGTCAGCCGATCAACCGCGCTGCGCGTTTGATGGCCAGGGCATCCGAAGAAGTTCTGTGTGACTCGCAAACCCAGAGGCTGGCGCGCGAGCATTTTCAATTCGCAGCAACCGGTACTCTGCAATTGACCGGGATGGGCGAGATTGTCCCGGTTTTTCAACCGCTCGAAACGCGGCAATCAGTATCAGTCCACTCAGACATGATCGGGCGCAGCGCGGAGCTCACGTTTCTGGAAGATGCCTATCGCGCCGTCAATACCGGATCAAAACGACTGGTCGCGATCTTGGGCGAACCCGGCATCGGAAAATCGACGCTGATAAAGGCATTTGCCTCAGCGGTGCATGCGTCCGGCGCAGCCATTTCGATTGCACGGGCTGAACGAGACGATCAACGTACATCGCTTCTGGTATGGCGGCAGATTTTACATGCGATCTCCGGGTTGCCATCTTCAGGTAGCGGAGACGCGGTATTTGAAGCCATTCGAAACCGTCTGGATGACCAAAGCGGACTCATCCTACGGCCGCCTTTGCTCAGTGACGTTTTGGACATTGCAGTGCCCGATACGGAAGGGACCGTACACCTTAAGGGCGCGCACCGGGCCGATGCCACAATGCGTCTGATCGCGGATGTCATTGGTGCTTTGATGCCGCGGCCTTTCGCGATCGTACTGGAAGATTGCCAATGGCTGGACTCCGCATCCTGGCGCCTTCTGGAGTGGGTCATGGGGTCTCTGGACAGCATTCTCGTCGTGCTGTGCGTGCGAGTGGGTGAAATGCCCGATGAGATCAGAGCACTGCAAAACCGATCTTATGCGGTTGACGTCCCATTGAAGCCTTCTGACACGAATCTTGTACAGCATTTCCGGCAGATTCAGCTCACCGAGTTGGACGAGGCCTCCATGCGGCAGCTGATTTCGCGCACTCTGGACAACATCCCGGTGCACGACGAGATCGGACGCAGGATCATTGCTTTGGCGGGCGGCAACCCGCTCTTTGTCGAGGAAATCGCCTTGTCGCTGAAAAGCGAGGGCTTGATCTCGGTTCGCGATGGCCGCTGGCAATCCTTACAGCCACTGGAGGACCTGGTATACTTTGAAGGGGTCGAGAAGGTGATCCGCGAGCGTATGGATCAGCTCGACGGGCCATCACGTGATGTATTGACAACCGCGTCGGTGACCGGGCGCTCTTTCGATACACGGACATTAGAGGCCTTGCTGGGTTTTGACGTTGACAAAAGCATAAGGCACCTTGTCGCCGCACAGCTGATTACCAGAAAAAGTGATATGACACGATATGAGTTTCGTCACGAACAAATACGTGACGTGGCCTATAACTCGATCGCCAGTGACAAACGACGTAACCTGCACGGGGCATTGGCCTCCTGGCTTGAATCAGAGCATCCCGGCGGTACAAGCAGCGAGATCGCCGCGCTGGTTCAGCATTTTGAAGCCGCGGGAAAACACGACCATGCGGTAAGGTATGCCGATATCGCGGCAACCAATGCCCTGCGCAGTGGTGCATATCGTGAGGTTGAAGCCTTTCTGTCGATTTGCCTCGAAAACGAGCCGCCACGCAGTCGCCTGACAGAGCAGGAGAAGTTCCGTTCCGTTCGATGGAGGCGGCAGTTGGCGGAAGCGCACTATGGACGTGGGGATATTCGCGCGCAGGGCATCGCGATCCGGGACGCGCTTGATTTTGCAGGGCAGAAAGTGCCTGAAGGCAGTCTTGCGACATCTGCCATACTTGTGGGGCGCGGGTTGCGCATACTCGCCCGACAGGCGTTGCCTGTGTCAAAGGACTACCCCGGTGACACCGATACGGCCCGTTGGGATTCCGAAATCGCCCGCTGTTTGAATCAGGCGGCCATTGTTGACTATTTCCAGCTGCGGTTTTCCCGCGGCATGTGCAACCTGCTGGGTGCGGTCATTCGGGCCGAGAACACGGGCATTTCAGTCGAAACCGTGATGTCCAATTGTCAGCTGGGGTCAGGCCTTGGCATCCTGGGTTGGCGCAGCATGAACGCGCGACTGATGAACCGTGCCGAACAGGTTGCCCTGCAGCTTGGGGACCCGTCACTGCAATCGCATGTCTGTACGGTCGATGCGCTCTGGCGACTTGGGTTTTGTGAATGGGATATGGTCGACAAGCGGTTGGATCAGGCGCAATCACTGGCGCTGCAATCAGGCGACCAATTGCGTTGGTGCAACGCGCAGGGCATCCGTTTCTGGTCTCAGTATTACAGAGGCGATCTTGGTGCTTTGGAAGAAACGACCCGGATGCTTCTGTTGCGCGCCCAGAACGCAGGCAACATCCAGCAGGAAATCTGGGCTCTGCGATGCAAGGGGCTTTGCCTCTTGCATATCGAACGGCCGCGCGAAGCGGTTGATGTCTTGCGACTGACAAGATCGGGCATGTCTGGATCTGTGGACTTGGCCGCACAAATATCGACGCTTGGCGCGCTTGCTTTGGCCCTGACCCGTACCGGCCGGTTTGCCGAAGGATATGACACCGCAATTGAAACTTTGCGCTTGCTTGAAGACATGCGCAGGCCGTCGTCGCACAGCGTCGTTGTTGGAATATCCAGTGTGCTTGAAGTCTTGTTATCGGGGCGCGAAACCGGACTGTCAGATGACCGAGAGGAGTGGCGCAATCAGGAACGCACTGCTTTGAACAAGCTTGAGCGTTACAGCAAGGTATTTGCACTCGGCACTGCGCAACTGGGGATGTGGAGAGGTAAATACAACTGGCTGAACGGCAAGCGCCAGGATGCGATGTCGGAATGGAAAACGGCGCACCGTTGGGCAAAGGCGCACCAATTGCGAAAAGATGCCGCTTTGATCGATGCAGAGATCAGACGCCGACAGACGCTTTGACACCTTCGCTTTGGAAAAAAGAGATCGGGGCAAAACAAAAGTGTTCACCATCCAAGTCTCAGCGTGCGCCTTCCTCAACACCATACTCGCGCGGGACCATCGGTTCATCAAACGGATGACTGGTCCGATGCGGGGCTGCAAGGCCTTCCATTCTGCCGCAGCCACCATCGCCGGGATCGAGACCGCGCACATGATCCGAAAGGGCCAGTGTCCGGCCAACGGCCTGACCGCCTTCCAGCAATTCGCGGCGCTCGCAGCATAGTCATGTCCGCAACTCGGCCCCATCCAACATCAGAAAAAGTTTGCGACGGAACCGAACAGGTGGGTGGCGCTGTCTGCACAAAGTATGCGCAGGGCGGCCGACCTGATTTACAGCTTTTTGTGATGCCGCTTTCGGTGGGCAAACCGGGCACGCCACTGCATCGCCATGCGGGTTTCACAACGTCGTTCTGGCAGTGTCACCCTGAAAGTCGCGGGCGCATCAGCATCCAAAGTGACGATCCGACGAAAGATCCGCGCATTGTGATGGATTATCTCAGCACCGAACTGGACAGGCAGGTCATGACCGAAGCGAACAAGATCGTGCGGGAGGTTTACGCGCAACCCGCCTTTCGCAAACGTTGGCGCCGCGAGATTGTGCCGGGTGCAGAGTATAAAGACGATGCGGAAATCCTGACAGCGCTGCGCAAATACACGAGCACCGTCTACCATCTTGTTGGCACGTGCCGGATGGGCAGTGATCAGCGGGCGGTGGTTGCGCCTGACCTTCGGGTCAACGGTGTCAGTGGGCTGCGCGTTGCGGATGCGTCCGTCATGCCCAAGATGACATCGGCCAATACAAATGCGGCCACTTACATGATCGCGGAAAAAGGGGCCTCGATGATCCGCTTGGACTGAGTGCAGTCGCCGCGCTGAGCGCCATTTGATTGAGCACCCCATCGAGGCAATCTGCTGGCGTGGTCCTTCCCCGGTTTCAGCAATCTGAAGCATGGCGTCACGCAATTCGGCCTTGCGCCCTGCCGGATCGCCCATGCGGGCGTCGTCAAATCGGCCCCGGTGCTGCAACTCACCTTACGCATTCAGGCCAAAGAAATCGGGTGTGCAAACAGCTTGGTAGGCTTTGGCCACGGATTGGTCTTCATCCACAAGGTAGGGAAACTCGAACCCGTGATGCGCGGCGAATTCGACCATGTGCGCCGGGGCGCCCGCCGGATACCTGAGATAGTCGTTCGACATGATTGCCAAGACGCCAATCCCGTTTTCCTGAAGCGCGCGCATCCTCGGCAAAACGGTGCGCGATCCGGCCCTCGTTGACCCAGATCAAGACCGGCCCGTCAATGCGCCCCTAGACTATTTGCAAGCGCCGGCAAGGATTTCGCCCCGGAGGAACGATGGAAAGCTCAAAGGCAAAACCCGTGGCTCTCAGACGCTCCATCGGCCTGACCGGGCTTGTCCTGTATGGTTTGGGCGTCACGATCGGTGCGGGCATTTATGTTCTGGTTGGCGAAACCGTTGTGCGTGCCGGTCCATATGCCCCGGCTGCTTTCCTGTTGTCTGCAATCGTCATGGGATTCACGGCGGCATCCTTTGCCGAATTGTCAGGGCGGGTACCGCAGGCTGCGGGCGAGGCGGTCTATGCCGAAAGGGCCTTTGGTCTGCCTTGGCTGACGATCCTTGTCGGTCTTGCGGTGATCGCGGAAGCCATGATCGCAGCGGCGGCCATCGCCGTGGGATCTGCCGGTTATGTTGGCGAACTGATCAACCTGCCGAAGGAGTTTCTGGTTGCGGGCATCGTCGTCTCAATGGCTATGGTCGCGGCCTGGGGCATAAAGGAATCTGTCACTATTGCCGGGGCAATGACATTGGTCGAAGTGGTGGGCCTGCTGATCATCATCTTTTTTGGTTTTTTCAATGATCCCGATAGTATCGGCGCCTTGCCATCCTCCTTGATGCCGCCCCTTTCGGATGTGCCTGCCGTGTCTGGTGTGCTGGCTGCCAGCATGATCGCTTTCTTCGCATTCATAGGTTTTGATGATGTGGTTAACCTGGTGGAAGAAGCCAGAAACCCGGGAAAAGTCATGCCGTGGGCCATTTGCATCACGCTTCTGACGGTGACGATCCTCTATGTCCTGGTCTCTTTTGTCGCGGCACAAAACGTCTCTGTTCAGGAGTTGTCAGACACGGCGGCGCCGATCAGTCTGCTGTTTGAGCGGTTGAGTGGGCTGCCGCCGATAGTGATTACCCTGATTGCAATCGTCGCGACAATGAACGGTGTCGTCATCATCCTGATCATGGCGGCGCGCGTGGCTTATGGCATGGCGCGGGAAGGTCGCCTGCCGACCTGGATAGGTGCCGTCTCGCCGCGTACGCAAACACCGCTCAGGGCGACAGTCCTCGTCGCGGCTGTGGTGCTGGTCCTGGCTGTTTTTACCCCGCTCGACACATTGGCGGAAACATCGTCCGAGGTTCTTTTGTCGGTCTTTGTGGTGATCAACCTGGCGCTGGTCCGGTTCAAGCTCAAAGGGATTCCTCCTCCGCCCGGCACTTTTGTCGTCCCTTTCGTGTTTCCAGTTCTGGGTGTGGTACTCTGTCTTGCGTTGTTGATCGGTGCAACTGTTGTCGGCAACTGACAGGGAGGGAAACGCATGGATGGGAAACGGCAACAAGGTTTCAGGGGCGTTGCGCCCGGCGGCCATGACAAAGTCCGGGCCTTTTTGGAAAGCCTGACAGGCCCTGCGCGTGGTCAGGTGACCTGGCTCACCTCGGATCAGCTGGATCTGCACATCGATGCCGCCCGTAAACTCCATGTTGATCCCGATGGGGCGGGGACGCTTGAAATGTCGGCCCGCGCCCGGTTAACGTGGTCTGGTGAGACATACGAGATCGACGCGTTGCCCGAGTATGACATCTGGGTGAACGGCCGCAAGATCGGCACCTCACATCTTCTGCATGGCGATACGATCGAAATCGGAGACGACGGGCCAATGTGCCGTTTCCGCCTGTGCTCGGACACCTTTCCCACCAAGTGGCCGGTAGAAGAAATCCTTGGCGACGCTGTCGCCTATGCCCGCACCAGCCGCAGGTCTTTTGGGCCGCGCCTGTCGAAAGCGCTTTTCGACAGCACGCGTCGATTGTCTTTCGAGACAACAATTGCCTTTCGTCTCACAGTCATTGTGTCTCTCGCTTTGCTGACTGGTTTCGTTGCATGGCAATACCGGCACGACATCCTCTTGCAGCAAAGCATTCAGGAAGAGTCCGTTCGGCTAGAGGCCATGGCGATTGCTCTTGCCGAAACACGTCAGGAAGCACTGGGCGCAGACGAATTGATCGCGTTGCGCGAACAGTTTGACATGCAATTGAGCACCAACGCCGAACGGCTTGCCTCGCTTGAACGGCGCCAGGGAGCCTCCGCGCGGGTGATCAGCGATTCAACCGCCTCAGTGGCATTCATGCAGGGTGCCTTTGTTCTGCGGCAGGTGGAAAGCGGTAAACTGCTGCGCCATGTGCTGGATGCAAACGGGCAGCGGATGATGACAGCCCTGGGAAAACCGGTGATTGACCCGGACGGTGAGGGCGGTCCCATTGAATTCCAGTTCACCGGAACGGGTTTTCTGCTGTCGGGGCACGGCTATCTGGTCACCAACAAGCACGTGGCATTGCCATGGACCAGCAACGACCGGATGGTTGCCTTCGAACGCAGCGGGCTTGCACCCGAAGTGCTGAAGCTGCTGGCCTTCCTGCCTGGGGTGCCAGACCCGCTGGATGCGGCATTTGTCAAGGCAAGCGACACGGCGGACCTTGCATTGTTGTCCGTGGATCTACCGACTGCTTCGGATCTCGGGCTTGTTCTAGCTTCGGGCACGCCCGAGATTGGAGACGAGGTCATCCTCATCGGCTACTCCACCGGGCTGCGCGCCCTTCTCGCGCAAGCTGGAAGCGACTTTCTGGCCGCGTTGGAACAGGCAGGCGAAACCGAGTTCTGGACTGTGGCAAAACGCCTGTCGGAACAGGGGCGGGTTGCACCGCTGGCAAGCCGCGGGATCATCGCCCAGATCACCAGCAAGGCTGTCATCTATGATGCCGAAACCACCGTCGGGGGCAGTGGTGGACCTGCACTTGACAGAAACGGGCATGTGATTGCCGTGAATGCAGCGATATTGCCAGAGTTTGGCGGTGCGAATATCGGCGTACCGGTGCGGGAAGTGCACAACTTGCTCGCGGATCTTTCGGACGAATGAGGCGAGGCTGAAGCCGTTTATTCGGGAGTTCTCAGGCGCGAGGATTGAACCACGATCACCACCAGGATGGGCACCACCACGTTGATCACCGTGACAACGATCAAAAGCTGCCCCAACTGGGAGTAATCCTCCGCCGACGTCTGGACGCCGGTGACGGGATCAACCGAGGCCCGCGTCACCTGGAACAGCTTGTTGAGGTATTTGGTACCAAGACTGCTTGCCGACAACGCCAGGTTTGTGAATGATGCCATCACCGCAAAAAAGGTGGCTTTCAAATTGGGCGGCGCGTTGCGCGCAATCCATGCCAGCATCGGCACCATTGCGATCTGTCCCAACGGCGATTCAATCGCCGAATCCAGGATGGCGATAAAACGCGCATCAACAATCCCGCCCGTATGGGCAGCAGTCCAGTTCTGTATCCCGTAGTAAAGGCCAATATTGGGCAGAGACAACACGCCTGCCGCAATCGTCAGAAGCACAATGATCTGGGCAATCGAACGGTCGGTCATCAGAGGGCGCAGGATCACAAGGCCAACCAGTGCTAGGAACGAAGTAATCAGCGACAGGATCGACAAGAAACGCTCGTCGAACTGCAGAACATCGATCTCGAACCAGGTCAGACCGGGTCCGGGCAAAGGAACAGCCCTGAACACGAAGATGATCGTGGCGGTCCCGATCAGCACGGATGCGGCATCTGGATCCAACTCTTTCGTCAATTGCCGGATCAGGAAAAGGATCACGCAAAGCGAGGAAACAAAGACGATTTCCTGAGCGTAGCTCAGCTTTGATGTTCCCAGCGCGAGGCTGAGCGCGACAAAGGCCAGACCACCACCCAGGATTTGCCAGTTTACCTCTGTTTTGCTGTCCGCGGATGGATGCGCGGCCTGGCGTCGCTGGATGATCATATGCAACACCATCCCACTCACAGATATCACCGGTATGACCAATGCCGTCAGATAGACCCGCGCATAAAGCGAAAGACGGGCGTCACGGGGTAACAGGTCGGCATCCGTGAAAATCCAGATGTTGATTGTGGCCACACATAGAAAGCCGGAGATGATAGCAATCCTGCCAAGAGTCTGCATCGCGGTGTGCATGGCGCGCGATTGTGCCTCGTCAAAGGTCCGCCCGGTTTCATCAACACGCGGCACGGCTTCGACCGTCATGGCATCGGCGACGATGTCCTGAATGGCATAGCCTGACGGGGCCAGCAGCAGCGCGATGATGTACCAGGTGGCAGGCGGCAGGACTTCGCGCATCTGCATCGGGTGCGACACCAGCGCAAACATTATCAGCAAGGACAGCGCGATCAGTCCCGCCCCCAGAAGGATCAGCGCGGCCTTCCACCTCCAGAACAGATCGACAAAATGCCCCATCGGAACCTTCAAAATCCATGGAAGGCCCGCCCAGAATGCCAAGCCAGCAATGAACTCGGCGGAGAGGTCCAGATACTCCTTGAGGTAAAACGCGCCCACGACGGAGGTCAGCCCGGATACACCAGCCGCAAAATAGACCATCAGTGGCGGCAAAAAGGACCAACGCATTTGTAGCGCAAGGTCCACGAACACACGTTGAAACCACGAGCTTCGGTCTTCCTGGGTTGTTTGCTTTTCCGAGGTCATCCCGCACCTTTAACGCTGAGCTAACAGGAGATTACACTTATCCGGCCATCGTGAAGTGACCGAAATCAAGCCCGTTGTACCGGTTCCGCGCGGGGCCGGAATGTCACAGCGCGCCAGACCCGAGGGCTGGTCTGGCACCGGTCGCCTTGTAGAATTTGACGCTCGGGTCAGCGCGGCTCGGGCGGAAATTTCTGAGTTTACGAGTGCCAACACAGGATCGGGGGCCCACGCAGGCACATGAGATTGGGACGGCAGAATCACGAATTCTGGGTTGTGACAGGCGTGATGGCCCGGCCTTATTCCGGGTCTGCCACTTCGGCGCAGACCATAGATCTGTCTTCCTGATCCTGCACTGGCACGTCTGATCTTGGGTCAAGATGATAGGTATCCTGATGCGTGATCACCTTGCCTTCGGTGTAGGGAAAACGCATGAAATAATTCAGCTTGACCGGAATTGGCGCGGTGGGCGCATCAAAAGTGCGATCTTCATGGGTCAGTGCGTGCACTTCATCCAGTTCCATGTCCAGAACAAAGGTCACAAGCGCATCCCACATTTCGATGGCCATGTTACATGGATCGTCCCACGGCTGATATTGAGGCGGTCTGTTCATTTCAGGATGCTGTAGATGCCGCATAAGTTTAACGCCGCTCGTCGGGACAAGATCCCGAAGCAACGGCATCGGTTGACCAACTGGTCTGAGAACAACGAAGGCCTGCAATAGCGAGGTGATCTGACTGTATGGATCAGCGAAGACGCGCTTGCCCTGTGGCCGGCATCACGCCGAACAACGCGTGGCGGACAGCCGCACTACTCTGATCTGGCGATTGAGCTGTGCCTGATCTTCAAGCAGCCACTTAGGCAAGGTCCAGTGTGGGTGACGCGCCAGCCAGATGCGCACATTGGAATGTTTGTGAGCTCAGTAGTTGTCGAGGATAACGTGAATGACCTTGGCGTCGGACTGTTTGCCAATCTGGTCCGACATTGCGGTGCCTGCCACTATTTGCTGAAAAGAACGGGCAGTTTCCGGTCTCGTAACAGCGCGTAGGTTGTGGCACCGAGAACAAAGTCGTATGCGCGGGAATGGCCGAAGGCACCTGTTACGATCAGGTCCGCACCTTTCTCAAACGCAACGTTTTCCAATACATCCGCGATGTTGTCGCCCAACGGATCACGGTGCTCCAGCGTCGCCCTAAGGCCGTGCCGCGCAAACATCTCCACCATATCAATGGCGTCGGAGTCTTTGAACGCATCCTGAGGGGTTTTGCCAACGCGAAGCACCGTCAATGCTGCACTGTCATCCGCAAGACCAAGCAAATCATGCGCAGCGCGCGCGGCTTCGCGCGTATCGCTCCAACCCAGCAGGATATTCGCGCCGATCTCCAGACCATCATAATCCAGCGGCACCACGATCACAGGCCGCCCGCTTTCGCGGATCACTTGGGTCTGCGCATGACGCTGATCATAGCGGTCGCTGTTCTTGTCTTCATGCGCCATGATAACCAAATCCGCGGCCCGCGCGCTTTCAATCATCCGTTCGCTGGCAGATTGTGCTTCAGCCCGGACCAGACGGAATTCACTCACGAACTCTTCCGCGCTGGTGTGTTTTTCAAAAACCGCCTTGATCGCATCCGCCTCTTCCTTCTGGCTTTCGTTGAAAGCCGCAAAGGCCGCGTCCGGAACGTGCATGGCAATGCCAGGATAGACGACCAGTGCTTCAACGGTATGTAACCCAATCAGATGCGCGCCGTGTTTGCGAGCCAATGGCACCGCAACTTTCAAAAGCGTATGGGCATGATCAGGTGTGGTGAGGCAGACCAGAATTGTTTTGGGGGCCATGGGTTTCTTCCTTTGAACCGTATCTGCGCCGGGGCGCGTTCCGGCGCCCCGGCAACTGTCAGGTTTTCTTGATGTTGATTTTCTGAACTGGGGTTTTTGCGGTCGAGGGCTTTGCGATACTAAGCTTGAGGACCCCATCAGCGAAATCAGCTTTCACCGCCCCGTCGTCGGGCGAAAAGCCGAGCGGGATCTGACGGCGGAAACTGCCGTAGCGTCGCTCAATCAGATGGTAGCCATCTTCTTTCTTTTCATGATCAGCGCTTTTCTCACCCTTCAAGATCAGTGTTTCGCCTGAAACGGTCACATCGAGATCATCTTCTTTGACGCCCGGAACCTCGGCGCTGACCTCGATCGCGTCTTCAGTCTCAACCACATCGACGGCGGGAAAGGACGGACCCGCAAAAAAGGGGTGTCCTTCATCATCCAGCATCGGAAAGCTGTGTTTGAATTGATCCAGCAAGCGGTTCATTTCCCTTTGGAGCGATGGAAATAACGCGGTTTCGCCAGCGGATCGGTTGGTTTGGGGAAGCGTTTGCCGTGACATCTGCAGTCTCCTTTCAAGGCAGCCGACACCGATTGTGTCGCCCATTCAGTATCAGGATGCAGACGAGGCCAATTGATCCCGATCAATCGAAAGAGCCGGGCTTGGCGTAGGTTATCGGGACAACAATGCTCTCATAGAGAGGCCAGTGATGTCTGTATTCTTGAGGTTTTTCTCCGCGATTGCCCTTGTCGCCCTGTCGCACGGGGCTTTTGCCGACACAGTATCGACCCGCAATGGGGACGACACTTTCTTTGCAGGCGGGCTGGTCAGTCAGTCGATTGACACGGGCGGTGATACCTTCGTTGCAGCCCGGTCGGCCCGAATGAAAGGTGCAGCCTTGGGGGACATGCATGTTTCGGGGTTTGACGTTTCCGTCGATGTCGACGTGGCCGAGGACCTTTATGCGATGGGTGCGACCGTTGTGATCCGTGGCGCTGTCGCAGAGGACCTTTCGGTTATGGCTTTTTCAGCCCGCACGGAAAGCAGTTCTGAAACAGCCGGCAATGCGCGACTGATGGGCAATTCGGTCACCGTTGAGGGACCGGTCGCCGGGGCGCTTTCGGTGATTGGGAGGGACGTGATCCTGAACGCGAAGATCACAGGTGACGTACGGATTGCGGCACGAACGCTGTCTTTCGGGCCTGACACAGAGGTCGCGGGCACACTGACCTACAGCACCAAGGACAAAATCGACGTGCCGGACCGGGTCGCACCTGCGGAGCGTGTGACATTTGAAAAAGCCACTGGCGCCCGGTTTCTTGCGGAATGGCAGGAAGCGCGCAAAGACATGCCGACTTTGCCAACCTTTGCGTCAATGATGTTCGGTTTCATTGTGTCGCTGCTGTTTTTCCTGGCCCTGGGCGCGCTTATGCTGGGTTTCATGCCAAAACGCTTGGCCCGGATGCGTCGCAGTATCGGGGCCGCCCCCGGTCAGACGTTGATGCTGGGTGTCATTGGCCTGTCGATGCTGTTTGGCGTGGTGCTGGTCACAGCGCTGACGATCATTGGGTTGCCGTTTGTCCCAATCGCAGTGCTTGCAATCGTGGTCGCGTGGATTCTTGGCTATGCATTGGGTGCCTACAGCGTTGCGATGCGCCTCTGGATTGGTCTTGGCGGCGCGGATGATCCCAGCAACGTCGCGCGACTGATGATCCTTGCGGGTGCGATCACCTTTATCGCTCTACTTAACTTTATTCCCTTCGTTGGCTGGGTCGCGAACTACATGCTGGTCCTGCTCGGTATCGGTGCGATGACCCGCGCGGTTTTCCAGTCGCTCATCGGCTCTCCCGATGTGGTGTTCGACGTGGATATGAAGCCGATTGAAGACTGACTTTGCAAAGGAGAAAAACCATGACTGCACAAGGTTTGGAAGTCATCGACCAAAGTGTGCATCTGACCCATGAATGGATCAACGAGCTTGCAGGGCGATTGGACTGGTCCTCAAAGCGCTCTGCCTTGCGGCTGATGCGTGTGATCCTGCATCGGATCCGCGATCACCTGCTGGTGGATGAGGTCGCCCAGTTCTCAGCACAACTGCCGGTGATGATCCGGGGGTACTTCTTTGAGGGGTGGGTGCCCAAAGACACCCCGATCAAGGAGAGGCACGGGGAGGATTTCATTGCCTTCATAGCTCACCAGATGAGTGACACGGCAGAGTATCGTGGCCGCGAAGATATCACATGCGTGTTTGATCTGCTCAATGCGCGGATCAGTCGGGGTGAAGTGGAGGACATCCGTGCCAGTCTTCCCCAAGACCTGCGCGATCTGTGGCCGATCCCCTGAAATGATCGACGCCACGCTGAACCAGCGTGACGCTCGCTTTAAATCATGAGGGACGCACTGTTCAGTCGTTGTCGCCCTCTGCGAGGCCAAGCAGCGCCGTTGGGCGTTGGATGATAATCGTATTAATGTTATCGATCGCGATGATCTGGCTTTTGCGCAGCTGGGTAAATGTCCTGCTGACGGTTTCTGTCGTCAGGCCCAGAAAGTCGGCAATGTCAGAGCGGCTCATCGGCAGGTTGATCTGGCGGTAGACCCCTAGATCTTCACCGACCCGCCTCGCGAGTACGCAAAGGAATGATGCGAGCTTTTCCGTCGCCGACTTACGTCCGAGCATCATGAAGTGATCCTGCATTGCACTGATCTCCCGCAAAGCGGCTTGCAAGAGTGCGCAATGCAGCTTGGGATCGCCTTCGCCGCTTTCCAAATGTGCGCGACGGAAGGGTTGCAGGCGCACTTCCGTCAATGCTTCGCAATCAGTGTGGTGCAGATGATCCGCCGGAAAGCCGACAATGTCGCCAGGATAGCCAAAGGCGATGACCTGTCGGCGACCATCCGCCAGCAATCGGGTCAGCCGCAAGACACCGCTGGTCACTTGATAAAGCCACTCCACCTCGTCGCCTTCAAAATAGAGATAAGCACCCGGTTTCAGGCGCGCTTCTGCGGTTTTGGGTGTCGCACAGACAAGGGGTGCGGTGGACGCTTCGATGGTGATTTCGCCGGGAATCGTAACATACATGCGGGCAGACCTCCGTTTGATTTGAGGTCTCCTTGCGCGGTCAATGTATCGGGCGTTATCATGGTCTGTGAGAGAATTGTATCGTTTTGTATCAGGCCTACCGCGGATGTCGCGATGCTACCTATATACGTCTTGTTGTTCGATGCGCTCTCTAGGCCCGAAAGAAACCCGTTGTGAAAGATCATACGATCCTTGTTGTCGAAGATGATCCCAAGATCAGAAACCTCTTGCGCAATGTGCTCGAGGATGAAGGTGCGCGCGTCGTAGAGGCGGAGACCGGCACCGAAGTCATGCGAGCGATTGCGGAGATGCCGCTGGGTTTGATCACGCTCGATCTGCATCTGGGCGGGGACAATGGTGTGGATATCGCCCGCCAGATCCGAACCGTCTCTCAAGTGCCGATCATCATGGTGACGGGCAAAGACGATGTGATTGACCGTGTTGTCGGACTTGAGGTCGGAGCGGATGACTACATCACCAAACCCTTCCATGTGCGCGAGGTGATTGCCCGCATCCGCAGCGTGATGCGCCGGGCTGGTTTGTCCGCACCGACTGCTGAAACGGATGCGACGGAGGGCAGTGCCCATTTCTCTTTTGACGGCATGACCGCGTTCCCCGACCGGCTCGAACTGATCGACCGTGAGAGCGCTCCGTGTGAGCTGACCAGTGGCGATTTCAAGCTGCTGAGCGTGTTTTTAAGCAGTCCCAAACGTGTCCTGTCGCGCGACCAACTGATGGATTTGACGGGTGGGGTCGAGTGGAGCCCGCTTGACCGTACCATCGACAATCAGGTCGCGCGCCTGCGCAAAAAGATCGAGCGGGACCCATCAAACCCCAAGTTGATCAAAACAGTGCGCGGGATCGGCTATACCTTTGCCTGCGACGTAAAGACCGTTCAGTCATCAGAGATACCGGCCAAGAGCGCTTGAAGCCGCTGCGCCAACTCGGATTGGCGATAGGGCTTGTGCAGGATATCAAACGGAACATCACGCGCCGTCGCGTTCGTAACCACGTCACTCGCGTAGCCAGACGTCAGCAGGATTTTCAGCGTCGGAAACTCCGCTTTGATTTTCGCTGCCAAGTCATAGCCATTCAAGGATCCCGGCATCACCAGATCGGAAAACACCAGATCAACCTCTGCACCGTCCTTGAGCATCTCATAAGCCTGATCGCCACTTTCTGCCTCCAGCGTAGCAAATCCGAGATCGCGAATCCGCTCAATGGACAGCTTGCGTACCCGCGCGTTGTCTTCAACGACCAAGATCGTCTCGCCGTTGCCGCGTGGCGACTCCTCGCGCGTTTTTGATACACGGAGTCCATCATCCGTGCCAGACTGACCTTTTGCTGCTGGAAAATAGAGACCAAAACTGGTTCCCAAACCAAGTTCACTATATAGCGTCACATGTCCGCCGCTTTGCCGCACAAAACCGTAGACCATCGCCAACCCCAGTCCCGTTCCACCGCTCTCCGCTTTGGTCGTAAAAAATGGCTCAAATGCGCGGCGTTGCGCCTCCAGGCTCATGCCCACGCCATTATCGCTGACCGACAGCCGCACATAATCTCCAAGCTCAATATCCGCTTCCTGTGCCATGTAGCTGTCGTCAATCGTGACGTTTGCGATTGAAACCAGTAACTCGCCGCCAGCCCCCATTGCGTCCCGGGCATTGAGCGCAAGGTTCATCAGAGCGGATTGCAGCTGGACCGGGTCAATCATGACCGGATCGAGGTCCTCCGCAAAGTCGGTTTTGATCCGGTAGGTCGCCCCGATGGTACGTTTGAGCAGTGCCAGAGTGTTCTCGCAAACCTCGCGCAGATCAGACTTCACCGGTTTGAGATTGCTCCGTCGCGCGAAGACCATCAGTCGCGTTGTCAGGTCCGCGCCCATCTCTGCAGACGCAAGCGCATCTTTGATCAGCGGCATTTGCCGGTCATCTGCGCCACGCATCTCCAAAAGTTCCAGATTGCCGACGATGACGGTCAGCAGGTTGTTAAAATCATGCGCGATGCCCCCGGTCATCTTGCCAATCGCATCAAGTCGCTGAGAGCGTGCGAGCGCTTCTTCGGTCGCTTTGCGGTTGGTCAAATCATGCAAAATGCCAATGAAGATACGTGCGCCGTCAACCTGGCTGTGCCCCACCGACAGATGCAGCGGGAAAACCGAACCATCCTTGCGCTGCCCTTCAATGTCCCGGCCAATGTCGATGATCCGTTTTTCGCCAGTCTCGATGTGACGGGACATAAAACCGTCGTGCAACGCGGCCAATGCTTGTGGCATCAGCATATTGACGCTTTGACCCAACATCTCGGCCGTATCAAACTGGAACATGCGTGCAGCGGCGGCATTAGCGCGTAGAATTCTGCCCTTCTGATCCGACACGACCATTGCGTCCACGGACGCCTCCATAATGGCGTGCAGAATGGCACTGTCTTTTGCTGTATCGACCAAGGCAGTTTTCCCTTTTGCATGACCCTGCCCAATGCTGCGCCTTGGACGCAAGGCAGAATTGATATGTATCAACCTCCCTTGCTTCTGGTCTGGCACATCCAAAGGCATCGGTTGCAAGGGGACACCAATGAAACCAATTGTGACGTGGGTGTTCTGGCAAACGCGCGCTCTGCTCGGGTGTATGCGCATCTGGCCCCGGGCAATGGTCTGACAGCAGTCAGTGATCAAAACTGGCAAGCACCAGAGGTTCGAATGCCCCGGGACAAAGCCGGTGTTGGACACAGTATTGGTGGGCCGGGTGTTTCAGCCATAGCGCAAACGCAACCAAAGGACTTGGCTGACAGTCTTTTGGCGAAAGACATCGTTGAAGGACTGTCAGAGGCGCGTCTTGGCAAACGATTTGATCGAATGATCCTGATTGCAGGGCCGCATACTATGGGTTTGCGACGTGCAAATCTTGATGCGCCTCTTTCAGGCGAATTGATCGGCGGCATCCCCCAAAGACCTGTCAGCTCAACCGCTTGCCGATGTTGAAACCCATCTTGGCGAGTTGATCGCTGTTTAACCCAGCCTGCTGGATAAGAAAAAGGAAGAGAAGAATGTTCAAACAAATCATCGTTGGCCTGGACGGTTCGGAAAAAGCAAAAGGGCGCGCGGGTCGCATTTGATCTAGGCAAACACTGCGGAGGCACCGTGACACTGGTCCATGTCCCGCATGCAGATAGAGCCGCCTGTGTCGTTGGCGCAGTTTCTGGATACCACGCTGCGATTGCCAAACCCACTTTTGACGAGATTGAAAGGGCTGGGCAGCATGTGTTGGACGAAGCTTTGGTCATCGCCGCGGACATGTTTTTTGAGAACGTCAAGACGCATATGCCGCATGGTGATGCTGCAACAGAGCTCCTGCAGCACGCAGATGAGATCGACGCGGATCTTGTCATTTCTGGCCGCCGCGGATTGAGCAGCTTGTCCAGCCTGGTTCTCGGCAGCACCACACAGGGCATCAATCACTTGGCCAAATGCGCCTGCCTGTCGATCGTGTGAATGGGCAAGAACGGCATTGATATCTCAAACGCATTGCCAGCTGTCCAGATTTCCTGACTGGCCGGTTTTTCTATGCGGCATGCGCTTGCATATTCTCGTGAAGGCACGCCGTCAGGTCAGACAAGGTGATCACCCCACGAAGTCGATGATCATCCACAACCATAAACTTGCGCTGACCAGTCTTGGCGATTCTCTCCATAAGGTCTGGCAGCAGTGTGTCTGGTGCGACCAAAACTGCGTCATTGAGGCCCACAAATACATCACCGACTTGCGTGCTCGCCCAGTTTTCGCGGTCAATGCCGGAGAGAACTGACCTGTCGATATGGCCCAAAAGTACTGTGCCTTCGGTCACCGGAACAAAGCTGACATTGTGGCGCAGCATGATCTGGTTGACGAAAGCGGCGAGCGTCGTCTCAGGTTGAGCTGTGATCAGATCGCGTGTCATCAGTTCAGACACTGTGTGTCCCTCAAACACGGATTTCGAGAGTTGGCTTGTGTAAGCGACGCGCGCCGCCATCAGGATAAAGCCACCAATCATGACGTGCCAGAGGCCTACGACAATCGCGCCCTGAAACAGGGCCGTTACACCAAGCGCCATCAGGAAATACGCAAAAACCATGCCTGACCGCGCAGCCGTCCGTGTGGCCGCCAGCACATTGCCGGACCGGTGCCATAAAAAGGCCCGCAGCACACGTCCGCCATCCAGCGGGAAGGCGGGCACCATGTTGAACACCGCCAGGACAAGATTGATCAATGCCAGATAAGACAGAACGGAAACAGCCGCAGGCACAACCCCGGTCAGTGCAACGACCGACGACAAGGACCAGAACCCAAACGCAAGCGCGAGTGACATCAATGGGCCTGCAATGGCAATCCAAAACTCGGTCATGCCCGAGTTCGGTTCGTCTTCAAGCTCTGCCACGCCCCCAAACAGGAACAGTGTTATAGACTTGATCGACACACCCAAATAGCGGGCGATGACCGAATGCGCCAGCTCGTGCAGCAAGAGAGAGGCAAAGAACCCCAACATCGCTATGACGGCCATCGCAACATATGCGCCGGACCTATATCCCGGTAGGGCATTCGGGAAGAATTGTTGCGACAGACTCCAGGTAATAAGCGCTGCGATAATCAGCCAACTGGGATCGACCCTGATGTCGAATTCGTTGATGGAGAAGAGCTTTACAGAGTTTGCAAACATGTTTGGACCATCCTTGCTGTTATCCTATGCGACTGTAGGTGCCCTGGATTGACCTTGCTCAATACGGTCAACCGGGGTGGAACAGTCCCCCAACGCCATAGGCCAACAGAGCGGCCAGC
>CAYGQZ010000053.1:0-19835 GCA_964352055.1 uncultured Rhodobacterales bacterium | reverse complement strand
GGGTGGGTCAAATCTCGGTGAAAATACCGGGTCACTTCTCAGCGGAAATCAACAGTCTGGAGCGGGGTGAGCGGGCCAACGGCCCGTTGAACCCTGGTGCAGTCTATTGGGAAACGTTGCCCGCGCGCGAAAGTGCGGGCGCATTGAAATCAACTTTCGGGTTTGATACGAAAGATGCGAGGCTCAGATAGCGACGCGTACATCCGTTTCGCCTTGTCAAAATCATGATTTCTGAATTGATGAGTCAGGAATTCGAATGACAAAAGAAAGGTGGCGGGCATGTCGCTTGAAAAGGAAGCCTATGAGCAGAACTATCAACAGTTTCGCGCTCTGAACCAAATAATGTGGCAGATCCCGGTCTTGGCGATGACGTTGACCGGGGGGCTTTGGTTCGGCGTTTCCAAAATTGAAGACAACCCCTTTTTAGTGGGCACCCTACTCTGCACCGCTGTCGTCGGAAATCTAGCGCTTTCTGCGGTACTTTACCGTTTTCGTTTTGTCATGCGCCGCTATTTATCCTGGCTAAAAGCCGCTAGCGAGAAGGACTTCGTAGACGCGAGCTCACCGGACAAAGAGATGGGCCCGTTTGCAAGGTTTTTTGTCGCTGAAGAGCGTGTTCGACAATCGTTCTCAATCATGCTTTGGTGGGCGGCAGGTGCAAGCTTCGTGCTGCTGTCGGTAGAATTATACCAATGGAAAAGCGAAAGTACAAAAATGAACAGCGACACAGGCATTGAATTCTACGACAGCCATGCCGCAGCTTTAGCGGACGGTTACGAGGCTATTTCGTTCGAAGACGCGTACCCGTTTCTTGTTCCGGTCTTCACCGGTGACGCACTATCGATACTCGATATTGGCTCAGGAACAGGACGCGATGCCTCTTGGCTAGCCCAGCATGGACATACAGTCGTCGCTGCGGAACCTTCAGCAGCTATGCGCACAATAGCAGGCACAATTCATGCGGATGACGCCATAGAATGGATCGACGCACGACTTCCCGAACTCGAAAGTACTCGGCTAACGCCCAATGGCTTTGACATCATCTTGGCCAATGCCGTTTGGATGCATGTCCCCCCAGAACAACGTAGAGCTTCGCTCGCTCGTATTGGAGAACTGCTTGTAGACGGTGGGCGTGCGTTTGTTTCACTAAGAATTGGCCCGCAAGACGAAGATCGTGGGATGTACGAAGTCAACGCCGCTGAGTTTGAAGACACCGCAGAGCAAGCCGGTTTCGAAGTCTTCAGCCACGGTGATTTTGATGACCTTCTCGGGCGCGCTCAAATAAGCTGGAAGATGTATGAACTCCGCATTCAACAGTAAAATCGGATCATACCTATGGCAGGTTAGCCCGACTTTGAGTACCCACGATCCAGTCGATAGAGAACGTCGCACGACTACACCGCGCGGATTACCTGTCTGTAATGCGGCCTGGCCACTTCAAACCTTGTGTTGCACCTGCTAGCCCAATCGAACAGGTTTGCTACGCCTTCCTTGATGTTCTTACGATATGGCATAGGGTCATCAAGAATTTGGTCGTGAAACAGCGAGGTGGCCTGCCCAAACGATAGCTCACCATGTTCCTGCAATTGCACTTCAAGCCAAAAACATATTTGCGACGACATGAAGCCTTTCAACAGCTCGTCTTCGGCAGCGCCTTTCTTGCTTCGAAAGCAATCTAGATCGTGCTCTATTGCCGTTGCTGCTGCCGTCTGCGCCAGCAACTGATTTGGGCTGCACATTGGAAGATCGTGAAACCAGACACCAAGGGGTTGAGAACTAAGTTTTTCAGAAATTTCTTGCGGCCACTCATTCGACTGCACATCTGTGTTGCCGCCAAAGGTTCTCAAGAAGTCAGCCATCAATTCGACAGTTTTGACATCAAGCCAGTTTACGGAAGCGAGATAGTCCCGGACTTTGATCTTTTCAGTCTGACCGTATTCGAATCCAGTTCCAAACTCATCGTTCTCCAAATGTGAAAGGGACATTCCCTTTGATGTCAGATTTGCGCTTCCAATGAAGATCTTGGAATCCACGATGTAGACTTTTCCATGGAGGTTCCGCGATATCCCGAAGGGAATATTAGCCTCCTCACAGAGATAGAAACACTCCAGGTCTGAAGCTCCAGCCGCCAAATCTGACGGCTGCCAACGAGATACGATCTTAAGGTTGCTAGTTCTACTTGTTTCAATAAGCCACTTGAGCGCATCGAGCTTAACAAATGCGCTAAGAACTATTATCTCTTGCTCCGCTGAAGACAAAGCATCCTCAAGTTCTCGTCTAAAAGCACCCGTTTCTAAGAGAAGCATTCTAGTCGTCAATATTCTCTAAGAGTTTTGAGACCCAGTACCCCCACCGATCACGGAATTTCTCAAAAGTCTCGCCATCTACAGTCTTCCTGAATTCGTCTTCGGTACGCACATAAGCCATCGTGTAAACCTCAAGAGCACTCAAAGCTCTATCATCGCCAGAGTCTTCGACGTGCTGCCACAATTTCTCGTAATACGGCGAACGTGTATTGATCACTCCAACCGCCGCATTTGCTATGAATTGTAGATCTAGGAACATAGTACCAGGCCAGCTTCCCTTGTTCAGATCCACCTTGTAGTTAACTGTTGCCTTGGCAAAAGCCTCAGCGTCCTCTTTTGAAAGCTCTGGCCGAACATCCAAAACATACTTTGTACGCTCAGCGAGCTTTTCTTGTTCCGATTTCTTTTCCGCCTCCTTGTCTGAAGAAGTTGCGGTATGATCCTCTGCAACATCCTTGTTTACCTTCTCGGAAACTGGATCGGGTTTAGAATTGGAAGGTTCGCTAGAGCTGCCCTCTCTACGCGTTTTTATCAGATCCATCATCGCCTTTATCTTAAGCGTAAGGTTCTTATTCAGCTCAAGGTACAATGAAGATTTGTAGTGACCAGAATTCTCAGGATCTGCCGCAGCTTCCTCTAACTCCGCCATCTGCTCTTCGTCGTGTTTCGGGTCTAGTTTCTTGAAGCCTCGAATTTGCTGCTTGTTGTTTGTTACGCCAAACAACTCATCCAAGACCGGGTCAAAGCGGACCTCGATGCCCCACCATCTATGCCTAGGTTCAGATGGCGCAATGTGACCAAAGCTGCCAAAATCGATCTCGCGGCCGGCACGAACAAACGATATTCCGGCATTCCGTCCGTAGTGTTTGCCGAGGTTTGAGTTTCCTCCCATTTCCTGAGTTGCTGGTTTGGCGATGCTCAAACGAATTTCAATATTGGAGCTCTTCCCCGTATCGTACTCGACAGGTATCTTATATGGTTTTTCAAACGCTACATTGGTTGCCTTTCCATCGCTGTCTGGACAGATCGACGGCTCCAAAAGGTACAAAGGATCATTGGGCTTCAATTCATGGGTCGTCTCAACCGCCGCCTTGCCTAGATTGAAATCGACCAATTTGACGTCACGTCTTTTGCCATAGTCATCGTTGTCATCAAGAAAGTGTCGATAAATGCGGCAGAGCTCTTCTTGCATTCTAGAAAAAAGCGTTGCTGGGCGTTTGAAGTCCACCCCATCTAGCTTAGACCAAACAACCAGCGTGCCACTACTTGCAATCTTTCCGCCTGCAGCTTCAACTACTTCCTTTGGAAGCTCCGCCTTTTCAACGCTCTTGAGATATTGCTGTCCGCCTTCCTTAATCTCTGGGAGATCAAGGTAAGTTTTAAAAATTTCACCATCTTTTTGCCAAGAGTACACTTCGACTAGCTCGGCCTGCGACAGAGACGAGCCTTTGAGGCCAAAGCCAAAACGGCCTAGTCCTTCTCGGGTATCAAGTCTCGTACCCCAGCCAAGTGATAAGCAACGCCCCAAATCGTCCGGCGACATCCCCTTACCATCATCCAGGACCGCTATTTTTTGAACGCGGTAGACGGTGCGCTTCGCGACAGGTTCCCTGTCAGACAGCGTTATCACGGTAATTTTCTTAGCCTCGGCCTCTATCGAGTTATCTACAAGCTCAGCAACTGCTGTTGCCGTGTTACGATATCCAACTTGCCGCAACGCATTGAGTGCCAAATACGCGTCAACGATTTGCACTTGTTCGTCTTTTTTACTCATCATGTTTTCCCAAAATGTTCGTCAAAATACGTAAAAGCCTGCGGCACGTTAGGTAAATTCACAATATTATCAACCACATCCACAACTGTGCAGCTAGGCGTCCCACCAACTGAACTGCCTCTAAGGCCCCGTCCTACCATTTGTGAATAAAGCACAACCGACGTTGTGGGACGCGCAATCACAACGGCCTCTGTCTTTGGCGCGTCAAATCCCGTTGTCAAAACACCAAAATTTGTGAGAACCCTGACACTTCCGTTCTTGAAATCTTCAATTGCCTCGCGCCGATCGCTCGGAGGCGTTTCGCCGGTTACTGCTCTTGCCGCGCACCCTCTTTCCCTTAAGACCAATGCCATATCAGATGCATTCTGCTTCGATGGGCAAAAGACGATGGTCTGTTTCTTATCAACAAGCGCAAGCTTTTCGACCGCAGCGACTACTTCCAGAGTCCTTTGGGCATTGTTGCCTAACTCCGCCAGCACTTTGGGTGAGATGTCTAAAAGATCGGAAATTAGCCTGACTGCCTCGGCGTCAAGATTAACAGTAGCGCTGGTGTTGAGACGCATTCGTTCAACAGAAGACAAAATCCCACGATCCTGAAGATACTCAATTGAGTTTCTCTCGCCGGTCAATCGCTGGTCGATCGTGAGTTTTCTATTGCCATAAAAATCCGATAGAGCCTTGGTTTGAGCCACATCACCCCCAACGTGATGCCTACCAGGCGTAGCCGTCAAGCCGATCAAAGTAGTGCTCGAGTTACAGAGAAACTCTATTGCTTTCTTGTAAGTTGGCGCCATCGACATGTGCGCCTCATCGACAATCAGCAGACTACATTCGCGCCTAATTTCTGCAAATCGATCAAAATCAGCGTTTTTGTTTGAGTGAATGCTAGAGTAGCAACTCTGAAAGCTCGTAACTATGAAACAGGGCTTGCTCAGGTCGATGTGATCTGGCTTCCTGCCCCCCCACATTGAGTAAACATTTGCATTCTCAGTTCCTAGTTTTGTCCAAATGCTAAGGAACGTTTGAACAGCCTGATCGCAGAGCTCTTCGCTATGAGCAAGCCAAACAACAACGGGATTTTCGCGTGAACAGCTAAACCGAAGGAAATCTGAAATGAATTCCATAGCTGTTCTTGTTTTTCCCGAGCCTGTCGGCATGTGCGCAACGATTCTGCTGTTTTCAGCATCTCTGTGGGCACTAGCCTCCAAGAAGGAGAAACTAACAAGCTGTTTCCTTATGCTGTTTTGATAATCAAAGAGCGGTTTTTCAATGTCCGTTTGCAGATGTGGCTCTGGGCCAGACAACAAATCGTTTGGGAAAGCTTCGTCGATGTCTAGGTCCATCAGCTTTAGAAAATTAGTCGTTGCCTCATTTCTTCCCCAAGTAAAATTCGGTGGAATCGTTACGGGGCAACCCTCAGGCCTCGAGCCAAGTTTGTCGCGGATAACTTGTGGAGAAAACACTTCTAGCACAGCGTTTCTAAGATCTTTCTTCTTGAAGATAGCCAGCCCGCTCTCAGACAGCATGGCCTCAGCTATGGCGCGAGGGCGGGTACTAACTCCAAGTTCTGAAAGCCCCTCTAGTCGGTTCTCACCCCAAAAAGCCGCTAGTCGCGCGATACCTATGCTTGCGAGTGCGTCAACTACGGTGCTGGAACTCATACTGTCTTCCACTCTCTCGATTTTCTACCCTCCCAGCAGCAGGGACAAGGGGTCGGCGCTTTGGGCATACTTTGACAGATTCCGCTGCTTGGTAAAGCCCATGAAGCGCAATGCTTTTTCGTCGACTGGCTCTAACTGCGGGCTCGGAGATCTGTTGAGGGTGCAAATTACAAATTTGGGTTCATACAAACCATCTGACGGTGGGTATCCGCAAGCCCGCTTCCAAAGGCCTTCAACGCTGCATCCTAAAAACTCCTACATCAGATCATTTATGGCAGGCTAAACACACCTTTTGCTGGCCATAGATCTCATCTAGATCAACTGCGCCTTGTTCTGGCCGTAGAGGATCAACCTTCCGCTTAGCCTTAGCTCTTTCGACACGTTTTTCATGATCTGCGCGGATTTGAGCAATGCGTTCAGGCTTTTCCAGTTCCAGCAGTGTCTCCCCTTCGCTCCATGAAAACGGCGATCCGTGGTCTAGAGAAGTTTTCTCCATTTGCTTAGCCCTCTCGAAGGCTTCAGGGTGACGCTCCTTTAGTCCAACCCACTCAATTTTTTGCTGGAAGAAACAAAACGTGCAGCCACTTCTGGAACGCCAATCATAGTATGCTGGAAGGCCAAGTCCCGAGTTCTCAAGAATTTCGAAAACGCCTGCCTTGTCGATCCCATCATCTTTGAAAGGCAGCTTTGTAATCAAATTTCCATTTTTCGAGTTCAAACCTTGGCGAAAATCTTCGTCAGCCCGGATCGCCACATAACTATAGACTGTATATCCCTGCTCGGTAAATTCAGATTTCACCCACTTCTCAAAGGGCTTGATCTTTAGGTCTTTCGTACACCAACGCGTCTGGGCTGACGGGAGGAATTGATTATACTGGGCAAGGTAGAACTTAAAATCTCGCCCCGGGTCCAAGTACCGGATCTTCTTGCCAAGAAAGCCCTCGAGCATCGCTAGGTACTCATAAACCTCATCCAGCTCTTCGCCCGTGTCAGTGAAGAAGTACTCAATATCAAGTTCGGGGTGGGCCTGGCTCATGTAGATCGCGAGGGCTGAACTATCTTTGCCCCCAGACAAGCCTAGAACATGTTTAACTTTGTCAGCCATCTACTTCCTCACTTGCGTCTGATTGTTTGATCCTCGCCGCACCGACCTTTGCCAAAGCAGCCAGGATTACGTTTCTACCGGTGCCTTCCGCAGCCTGCTGCAATACCTCTTCAATTTTTTTACTAAGGTTGTTCACTTCCTCATCGTCAGAGTCCAAGATATCAAATTCCTCCATCACAGGCGTGGGCCGATCATCAACGCTGACAATAAACGCCATTGCAGAGCGCTTGTCCTTCCGCCCAGCGACGCGCGCGACAGACTCATGCTGGTTGAACTGTTGCGCAAGCAAGGTGAGTTGAACAATTGCCCGGTCTATGTCGCTATCGATCCAAGCTTTAGCAGGCTTGTTGATGCCCAACCCCGCGAGTGCCTCCATCGACTGTAGGTCATCTCCGAAGCTTGTGAGCTGGGTGATAAAAGATCGAAGCCGCAAGTCACCCGCAACATCTCGGATATTCTTCGCGCGCTCATTCAGCTCACGGTACGCTTTCGCAGTGCGCCCGTGAACTTGTAACTCATTCAGAATGTGTTCGCGCATTCTGTTGAGCATCGCAGGGTAAGCCGCACGGATTTCAATGAGCCCTTCTTTGATGTTTTGAGAGATCTCAGAGATTCCTTGATCTGTGAGAATGTCGATGTCCTGTCCGTAGAGGCCAGGAATGTCATCAAATGCGAATTTTTGTGGGTCATTAGAACGCTTGAAGAGCGCCCTGACTTTTTTTGCGTGCTCAGGAAGACGTGCGGTTCGTTGAACCCAAGGGGCTGATGTCTCATAGGCTGCGATGAGCGCGCGCCCAACTTCCAGCGGACTTAAAGTTGAGATTGGCTTGTCCACTACTTCACCGACCGCGTTTGCCAACTCAGTTAAGAGCCTCTTGGTCGTTCGGTTCATTTCGATCCAGCGTAGCTGGACCATTTGCGGCGCTCTCAGAACATAGTCCACATCAACATCCGAAATAGTCGATAGAAAAATACCCTCCCGGTAGTGTGACAGGTTCCGGCGTTCAGCTAACATGAACAGCACAGCAAGGAACGGCATCAAACCGTCCTTCAACCCAAAGGGAGGTGCTCGCCATAGGTCATAAACATCGGTAAGCTGTACATTGCGGTTGCCCCGCTTCTTCAAGAAATCTTTTGTTGCTTTCCAAATAGGTGACAAATTTGCGGTGTCATCTCCTGATGGTGGCACAAACTTCCATTCCTCGCCTTCTTCTACGTACAGTCCGTTAGCTTCAACGAGCGAAACAAACAAAGCTCTTTCAGCAGGAAATTTCTCGAATCCAAGCCCCCGAGTACCTTCTTTAAGGACGGCGGCATGCAGTAGCAGCTTGAGCGCTGAATTGGCCGATGCCGATGGCTTGGTACGGTTTAGAAGTTCGTTGTTTAGCTTTGGCGACATTGGAAATCGACGGTCTGCCATCTCTGAGGCTAAAACTGTGAGGTTCCGGCGCGCGGCAATTGGAAGATCATCGATTCCAGTTTGCCATTCAGCGCTTGCGATCAATTGCCAGACCTCATGCTCAATCCGACCTCCAATCGCCTCGATACGATCGTTAAGCTCTCTGCGCGCAATTTTGTCTCGGTGAATCTCAGCATTCGATGCCAAGATATCCTTCAAAGCGGAGTGCTCTCGTGCAAGTGCCACAAGGTTCTTCGATTTTTCAGACCTTACAACCGCGAAGTCAGCCCCCCACCCATACTCACTAAAATCCTCAACAATGCTTGGCGTCGCATCGTCCAGTGAAATGATAAATGCGCCAAAGCATCCATTTGTAGGTGCGAAGCTGGTAGCATAGTTTTCTACCTGGCTTTCAAGCATTACCTTGAGTTCGCACCAGCGCAGAGCACCAGTTTCGCGGTAGTGCCGTTTCGCCACGATATTTGGTGAAGACAACGCGTTTGAGATTGAGCTGAGATCGAAGCCTGATCTTTCCCTCAATGCCTCATCGAGCGCCACTTCTATGTCGAAGTCGCTCCCGTCAAAGAGAGAGTAAGTGCCTCTGAACTTTCGAAAAACAACAATCGACGCCGCCTCAAGTTCTGACAAAAGCTCCTCTACTGCAGCACTTGTTTGGTTTATCGACAGGCAAAGTGCGCCCAACGTCGCACCTACTCCCGTTTGCTTTTGCGTCAGCTCCAAAATGGCTAGCGACTTTAGCAGTTGCACACCGAGTTCGCCGCCATCTTTCGCTTCCCACCGCGCAATTGCATCCCTCGCATTTGCAAAGTGGTGGCTGTCCAAAGACACGGCGATTGCAGCTTGCAGATTGAAATCGAGATAATCCCAAAAATCAGCCAATCCGTAGTCTTTCGGATCTTCTTTGCTCGCCTTCTCAAGGTAGTCCTGAAAGCCAAACAGCTCGGAGGACCCTAAGAAACTGAAGATGCTACGCTGGTTTTGCCCATAACTACGTCGAGATGCAGGCCCGAGCACCAATGTAACAAGAGGATTGAGGGGCCAAGCGCTGGTAAGCAACTCTTTCGAAACGGCGGACGCGCCGCGTCGAGCGTCGGCAAGGAGTTCCACAGCAGCCTCTGCGTTCCGTCTAGCGCTATCCGGCTGCTCTGAAGCAATAATCGCCTTGCTCACCAATTCAATCTGCTCATCGCCAGATACATTGACGGGAATGTCGATGAAGCGACCCTGGATCTTTCCCCACTCATCTTTGATATCACGCGCTAAGCGGCTCGCATATTCTTGGAAGGATTGATGAAGGATACCCACAACGATAAGGCGGCCACCGCTTCTCGACGCCGCTTCACCAAGCAGTTGGAAGAAATATGCATCTCCTGTTGAGGATGCCGCGTGCTCAAGTAGCTTCCCCATTTCATCCAAAAAGAGGACTAAACCTCCAGAATGTTCACGGTCGTCGGCGGCCAAATACTGCAAGTACTCAATGACTTTTTCAGGCGTATCAAACTTCCTTTGGCGTGCCGCAAGTCCTGCATCCTTGATACCATCACCGATCAGCTGGAAGGGTTCCATGCTGCGCCCTACGACCGACACACATTTCCAGCCATCTCGCTTCGAAGGGAGTAACTTCCATAGTTCCTTTGCAAACTCCGGATCAGTCTTGTTCGCAGCCGTCGCCCGTTCTTGCTTACTACCACTCAACAACGCGGAGAGAGCGAGTGCGAGGCTCGACTTCCCGCTTCCATACGGACCAGTCCAAGTGAAGGCACCTTGCCCGCTCTCAAATTGTTGGTGAGAGAAATTACTAAGGATCTCCCTTACTGATGATGAAAAGACAAACCCCTCTAGGGCTTCATTGCGGTCATCTTGATCAATTCGAACAGATCGCAGAAAGCGTCCATTCACCGAGACAATTTCGTTAAGCGGCATATGAACCTCTCAACGCAGAAATGTCGGAGGACCACAGGCTCTCTGCAAAATCTTGGGGAAACTCCTCTTGTCTAAGAAGCTGTTTCAATCCAGCTGTCTCAGACCAAGAAATCAAACCGTCCGTCATGTCAGCGACATCGGCCAACCGATCAATCAGCTCACCCTCCTCAAGAACGAAAACCCTTCCAGGAGACCCGGGCTCTAATAACATTGACTGAACGCTAAGCGTGTTCACGGAAGATGTTCGCTCCCAAAAATCGCATACCGCATAGAGGAAAACGCCGTTAGACAGGCTCGATTTCCGCCCCAAGTTCATACCGAACTTTCCATTGGAGCGCCGCCGGATCAAACCTAGGTCAGTCAGTGGGGAATTGAATGCCTCTTCGCTTGGACCACGCTTTGGGACGCTAGGGACGTAGTTAGCCAACAAAACGCTTATATCGTTTGTTAACGTCTTCTCCGTTGGCACTTTCCAACCACGCTGACCAATAAATTCTAGCAACCTTCGCAGAACTGTATCGCGGTCAAAGTTTTGCTCATTGAAAATATTGAACAACCAGTATGTGGCTGTGTGCTTGGGATTAGACGCAACGTCCCAGTGGATTTTCCAGAGCGATGAGGCGTTTTCAAGGTATGGATCGATACCATTGGGCCCAAGTAACTGCTGACCAAACTCGGTCGTCCTCACATCCTTCCCATCGGTTGCGAGTATACCTGCGACCTGTGCCCAAAACCGGATTGCAGCCACCATGTTTTTGCCAACGCCAAAATGCGCAATTGCCGCACTCTCTGAGAAAATTTTATTGTTATTCAATCCACTATCATCAACAGCTTCAAACGCCTTTTCCAACCACCCATAACGCAACGGAAAGGTCTCGTGGCCGGAGAACTGCGGCTTGTAATCCTGTGTAAATGTTGTTTGCTTTTTCATATTGCTGCTACCCCACTTAGGGGCCGTTATAGCGATCTTCCAAGCGGATGGTCAACGACGTCCTGGTGCTTGACCCCAGGATCAAGCTTAGTCTACAGATGACCTCATATTTGGTAGGAAAAGCCCTTTGACCATATACCTTGATCATCAAGCAAGCACTCCGATCCTGCCAACAGTTTGGGCCGCAATGCAGCCGTTTTGGACGGAGTTCCATGGCAACCCACACTCCTCCGAACATTCCATAGGGTGGTCCGCAAACAAGGCTACTGAATCATCGAGGACCAAAGTAGCCAACTATATTGGAGCCGATCCGGATGAGATCATTTTCACATCCGGTGCTACAGAGGCGAATAATCTTGCCATTAAGGGTCTGAGCACTCCGAAGCAACGGCAATGTCAGCGCAAGACAATCCTTGTTTCGGCGACGGAACATAAGTGCGTATTGGAAAGTGCCGCCTATGTTGCACAGACAAAAGAATGTGCGGTTCGAGAGATTCCGGTCAACGGGAAAGGCCACGTCGACCTCGACAAACTTCGAGACATGCTAAGCGAGGATGTCTTGTTAGTAAGCGTAGCATTGGTCAACAATGAGATCGGAACCGTCCAAGATCTTGCCTCAATATCAGCACTTTGCCGCGATGCGGGAGCAATCCTCCACTCCGACTTCGCGCAGGCACCAAGCGCAGTCAGCCTTCTAGACTATGCGGATTTGGCTGACATGGTTAGTCTGTCGGGGCATAAATTTGGTGGGCCAATGGGTGTTGGCGCGCTCTATGTGAGTCGTGAGTTGAAAGACCGGATTGAACCTCTGTTTCACGGAGGTGGGCAGGAGGGTGGGATTCGACCCGGCACATTGCCCCTCCCTTTATGTGTTGGCATTGGCTCAGCGGCGGAGTTCCATGCCTCTGAGGCCGGAACTGCTTTGAGAGCGCGGGTCGCAGGTCTAAGAGATCTCTTCGTACACAAACTGCAATCGAACCACGACCGTATAGGATTGAATGGAGATAAGCTTTGCTCCCGTCATTCTGGCAATGCGAATCTAAGGTTTGAAGGACACGATGCCGATGAAATGCTCCAACGATTACAGCCCATCGTGTCGGCTTCGACAGGTTCTGCCTGCTCTTCGGGAATTACGGAACCAAGCTACGTCCTAAGTGCAATCGGGCTTACATCGGATGAAGCGAAAGCCTCCATACGCTTTAGCTTTGGGCACACCAATACGTCGGATGAAGTTCTAGAAGCCGCCGAGGCCATTATAGCGGTACTCTAGATCGATCGCCCTTCGGTCAGGTAGGATGCTTTAGAAGAGCCCGTAGAAAGTCCAAGCCCGAGGGGTGAAACTTGCGAAACAAAAAAACTTTCAAAAATGCAGTTGGAAAAAAGGTAGGCCAAGCGATCTATGTGCACCGGAGCGCGGTTGATCAACTTCAGACGAGCGCAAAGGATAAGCTGAGCCTTGCACTGCAAAGGGTTCCGGAAGACTTCCAATGGTCGGTGTTGAAGATCTCGGGGCAAGACGATCAGACATTCTCATTTTTGGACTACCAAGAGTTCAGCGCAGTGGCTTTTCCTGAGCTTCGGGCAAGCCTACTCGTCAACCTCTCAGAAGCAGGCGCAAAACTGAGAAAATACTCTGACGCAAACCCACCCATTCTCCACAGAAAGGAGCTACTCCTAGCCCCGGATCATCCGCTAAGAGATGACTTTGCCAAGCTGACGCAGTCCTTAGAAAGCAAGGGGCTTTTTAAGGACATGGCAAACAAGGGAACGCGGCGGATTTGGATGGAGACACTGACTGAAGCCGGGCTGACAGTCGAAGGTCCAAACATCGTGAAGAGCGGTTTAAACTCAGAAGAGTCCCCCAAGGCTTCAACCGATGATGTGAATGGCTTAGAGCAAAATAAGGTTGAGCGACACAGAACGGCGATCACGCGAGCTGCGCTCTCAGCGCCAATGTACCTGCTGTTTACAAGTGGTCTGATCCGTCACGATAGGACCGTTTTGGACTATGGATGCGGACAAGGTGATGACATCCGAGCCCTACGGTCTGATGGCTATTCCGTCGAAGGGTGGGATCCACATTATCAACCAGATCCCAGCACTCTGAAAAAGAGCCAAGTCACCAATCTTGGATTTGTTCTGAACGTTATCGAAGATCCTGAAGAACGGGCGGAAGCACTTAAACGCGCCTTCAGCCTAACGGAGGTTTGCCTAGCCGTATCCGTCATGCTTTACGGTAAGGCTGACCTGAGTGGCGCACGGCCCTACCGCGACGGATACTTGACGTCCCGAAAGACATTCCAAAAGTACTATACCCAGACCGAACTCAGAGACTTCATCAGCAGCGTTTTGAATGTCGAGCCCGTAGCCGTAGGCCAAGGTATATTTTTGATCTTTCGGGACGAGTTAGAAGAGCAAAGATATCTGCTAAGGCGTCAAATTGGCTTCAGGGGGCGGGAATACCACTCCGTTCCAAAACCAAGTGCACCGCAAAAAGGCACCCCAAACAAACCCAACGAAAAGCTCAACAAAACAACAATCCAAGACCTTGCTGCTGAGATCAGGGTCTTTGGCCGTCAGCCCGACATTTCAGAACTTCCCAAAAGCCTTGCGACAAAGCTCTCGCATTCAAAACAAGGCCTTCAGTATGCGGCAAGTCAAGCAATTGCAGACATAGGTCATGAAGAACTTGAAGAAATCGTTGCCACGAGAACTGAAGATCTAAGCCTTCACTTCGCAATGCACGCATTCTCACAAAGAAAATCGTATGGCTCATTTCCTCCTGAACTGAGGCGCGACATTCGGGCTTTCTTCGGCAGCCACAAGCGAGCGCAGGAATCTGGACAAGAGCTTCTCTATTCTATCGGCAATCAAGACCTGCTCTTGGAAGATGCCGCAGCTGCAGCCGCTGCCAGGATCGGACATTTAGAACACGGCAAATTCCAATTTTCCGCTGACAGACTCCAGGAACTGTCCGTCAGGCTTCGAGGATTTGTCGAACTCGCTGAAAGACTGGCCGGTGATTTGTCCGAAACAACCCTGCTAAGAATACACATAAACAGCCGTAAGCTAACTGCCCTGACATATGCCGATTTTGAGACATCATTTCTCCCACGTTTGATGACTCGGGTGAAGGTTGAGTTCGACAACTTTGATGTTTCAATTATCGACCACTCTGCAGATAATGACGTTCGGCTTCTTTATCTAAAATCTCGGTACATGACAGATGCTGATCCTCGACGAGCGGCACAGAAAGCGTTTGATCAGGAAGTCTTGGATCTGAACACTCTTAATTTCAACAATGAAGGACCGAGTTTCCGGGAGTTTGCTCAGACCCTCCTCAAGGCTGGCGTAAAGATACCAGCCTAATTCCAGAGTAAACGTTTGGTGAACCCACTGTGATGCTAGGGCGAAAGCTTGGCTAAACTAGCACGCGGAGCGGCACTAAAGCGTAAAAGGTCCATATCTCTATGGCCGACCGGAAGTCATTTGGAAAGCTCTCGAACACAACTCATTAATTCAAACTTGTGAGCTCCAAGACAAGCAAGCGCTACGAATCAGAGCTTTGAAGATTGAATGTCTCTTCTTTGGCTTCCCACGTAGCAACTCCGAATAGGAGCCGCGTGTACCTACCATCGGAATCTGGTACTTCATCCAATTTGTAGTATTCCCCAGTACCTAGAGAAAGTTCTTCCATTGGGGGGTGTTCTCCGTCAATTTCTCTAACTAGCTTCGTTCTTCTTTGTCTGAGTTGTCGCATCTTTTCGTGCACTACGGCGTCAAACCCTTTTGGATAAACAAATTTCGCCCAGAGCTCCTGATCATCCCCTAGATCGCCTTTGTAAGCGAGATGAAGAACACGAAAATGTGCACTAGCCTGAACAAAGTATTCAATAATCGAAGGCTCCAGTTCGCCCAAATGATCTGTGATGAGTTGATCTAGCTCTTGAGCTGCAGTGCATACTTGGTGAACCAATGCACGTTCTGAAGCGGAAAGGCCCTCCAGCCATCCTTCCTTAAAAAGACTAATTAGAAGGCGATAATCATCGGGGCGCGTCACACGTAAGTGCTGAGCGAAGATATGGTCTCTCCCAAGTACGAGCGTGAGTTTTCCAAAGAAATCATTCAGTAAAAGATCTATTTGCTTAATTTCCTCAAGATTTCGTTCCTTACTTATTGTCGATCGCAGGTTCCGGGTGGATCTCTGAAAAGTAACAATTTGCACGAAAATCACGCCTAGCAAGGCGATTATGGCTGGGGCGACGATCGACAACTCCAATGAGCTACGTTGTTCCGTGGTTTCTTCTCTTGTCGCATCCTCTTGAGGCGGATCAATAGTCTGAGCCGTACCCCAAGAGCTTAGAAAAAATGTGGCAAGCATCGCTAGTATGGGTATCGATAGCCCAACCATAGGAGGCTTCTTCTGGCCGCGCCTATTACTTCTTGCGTTTGTCGTCATGACTTCATGCTCCAAAACCGCCACGCATGGACTTCCCACCGACATTCCCCAAATGGCTTGCCGATTGATTGTAAGGTCGCCTGATCTTACCACCAGATCAATTGATTTGCACTCCAAGCCTAGTCTGGGTCCCCGGAACGCTCGAATGTGGTTGGATTGACACCTTCGATGTTTCCATCATCGATTACTCAGCAGAAAATAATGTCCAACTTTTGCACCCAAAACCCCGCTTCATGACAGAAAACGATCCTCGAAGAGCGGCACAAAAAGCGTTTGATCAGGAGTTTTTAGACCCTAATACTGTCAATTTCACCAATGAAGGGCCGAGTTTTCGGGAGTTTTCTCCCGCCCTTCTAAAGGCTGGCGGGAAAAAGCCCAGCTAGATGAAACGCAATTAGGATTTCGTCGCGATGGTCGGTAAAATGTAGACTTGGCCAGACAGGGACAGTTATTACACACGCATGTTCGCATTTTACGACCTTGAAACCACGGGGACATCACCCGCTTTCGACCAGCCCCTGCAGTTTGCCGCGATCTTGACAGATAACGACCTGAACGAGGTCGAGCGCGTGGATATTCGCTGCAGGCTCGCGCCGCACATTCTGCCAGCCCCTTGGGCTCTAGCTGTGACAGGCGTTTCGCCATATCAGCTGATGGACCCTGCCCTTCCATCCTGGTTTGATTTTTCACATCAGATTAGCGACCTGATCAAACGCTGGGCTCCAGCGACATGGGCCGGATACAACACACTTGCTTTTGACGAAGAGTTTCTCAGGCAGTCATTCTATCAAAATCTTCATCCCAACTTGTATCAAACCCAGTTTGACAACAATGACCGCCTAGACCTCATGAAGGTGATCTACGCAGTCCGGGATCTAGAGCCAAACGCCCTCGAATGGCCACTTGATGATTCGGGGCGAGAAAGTTTCAAACTGGATCGCCTTGCCCCTGCAAATGGCTTTGCCAATCATGACGCCCACGATGCCCTCGGGGACGTAGAGGCAACGATCCATGTGGCATCACTCGTTCGTAAGCGTGCCCCTGCGGTCTGGGAACAATGCTTGTTGAACCGCGACAAACACCAGGTTGGCCGGTTGCTGCAAAGCGGGCATCCCGTGTGCCTAATTGAGAGATTTGGCGCGGCACCACCACGATCCTATTTCGGTGCTTATGCAGGCACAAACCCGCAGAACAAGAACTCAGTGGCATTCCTCGACCTGGACCTCTGCGACGCGTCTATCATCGATGCCAACGATCGAGATCTTGCCAAAGCTGTCGCTGCATCACCCAAACTGATACGAACGATTGCGATAAACAAAGTCCCGAACGTTTTCCCAGTTGCCAACCCCAGCTCTGCGCATAGTTCGCTCGCCCAGCTAGTTTCTGCCCACTCTGAATTTCATAAACGAGTGGGGCAGGCTTTGGCCGATCGCTATGCGGATAAAGAGCCCGCCCAACACGTCGAACAGTTGATCTATGACGGCTTCTACAGCGCCGAGGACAAGCGTGTCCTTGAAGATTTCACCGCAGGCGATTGGCGGAACCGCGCTCGAATTGTCGCTCAATTGGATGACATCCGCCTCAAGCAACTGGGTATGCGACTTATCTTCTCCAATGCCCCAGAGTTTGTATCCATGAACTACCGATCAGCAGCAAGCGCTGCGATCCGGGACCGCTGGCTGACCAACGAGCCATCCACGCCATGGACGACCAAGGCAACGGTAGATGAACAACTCGACGAGATTATGAGTGGTGAGGTGTTAGACCGTGGTCGGATTTGTGCACTTCAAGACTTCTATCAAGCAAGAGTTTCAGAAATTAACACATGAGTTTGCGCCGACTGCCACGGCGCGTCATCTCTACCGTCCCCTAGTCTTTTGTGTGGGTCTTACCTCGCCAAAAGCACTGTAGTGAATTGGCCCCTATCACAAGATCGGTAGAGCGCTTTTTGCCATTGAGCGAAAGTCCGACACATAAATCCAGATCACAACACACGCCTGAATTGGTGTCGATATTTTCACACTCGAGCACCTTAGATTTGGGCGGTATATCTATGAAATAGAACGGGAAAGCCGAACTTAGCTAAACTTTATCGCCCTTGCAGAAAGCCAGGGCGGGAAACCCGCCCCGGCGAGACCGTCACTCGGTGACAGGATCGTCATCGCGACGCGGGAAAGCGACCATCTCAACATCGGGGAACATGCTGTGTTTGACGTTGATTGAGGTGATGTTGCCGCTGTCGTCGGTGTTGACGAAGAGCACTCCGCAGCGATCCCAGAAGTTCTTGCAGTCTTTTTCGCCGGATTTGACGTTCAGTTTCAGAGTTTGAGTAGCCATTTTTTGATCCTCACTTTGAGTGTTTCGATGAACATGACCAAAGCTGGCACCAAGGGGCTGTCAGCGAGAAACTTGCCTCGCGAGGAATGCGCTGGCGCAGGGGAATTTTCTTGTTGAAGCGGTGCTTGCACCGCGTCTGGCACGGCTGCCCGCTTATGTTCAGCAATTAGAAACACGGCGTTGTGGATCTGAGTTTGGCCGTCAATCTCTGGGTTGGCTCGTCAAAGCTGGCCTGGAACGCTGCAACTACTGTACTGGGCCTGCAGATTGCTCGCAGTCAATATGATCTACCGACCATAAAACGGAAATATGATCTGCGGATCATACGGCATGAAAGGCAGCCGCCCGACGTCGCATTCCAGCAACAATGGCTTCCGCCAATAGCTGCGGATACCCATCCGGCAGGTCGGCTAGTATCTTGTCCAGGGCGGGTTCAAGCTCTGTCGCGACGTTCGACAAGACCTCTTCCGCCAGCGCCACACCAAAGCCTGCCGCCTTCGCAGCCTGTAGGAAATGGCGCGGCACGACCTCGTTGATCCGGTAGTGTCCATCGACGGCCATCGCGAGGCGCATCCGGTTCTGGCGGATTTGACCGTCATCCACGGCTTTCTGGGCGCTCAGAACGTCATAGAGCGGGGTCATACGGAACCCGCCAGGGCGTAATGCGATGCTGAAATTCTTAGCGTGCCCGTCTGTCGCTCCCAAGAGCCAAAACAGCACTTGTGCGCGGAAGAACACACGCTGATCCGCCTCGGGGTCATCACTGCCCGTCAGCAACCCGATCCCTTCGGTGATCCCCGGCCCGCCATCCATTTGATATTTTTGGCTGGGTGGGACTGAGAGCGCCTGACAAAAATCCTCCTGCGGGAGGCGGATTAAGCGGCCATCTTTGGTCCAGCGCCGATCAAACCGCGTCACGACAAGGCTTCGTACGTCTTCGAAGTCAGTAATCTCGACCTCTGCTACATCCAAACCCATGGCGCGGCAGAAGTTCATGCAGAAAAACTCGTTCTCAACACTGTCAGACAAATCAATGCCCGCTGGTAAAACACCTAGCTGAGTCTTGAAGATATGGGTCGTAGGAGTGAGCCCCGATGGACGGATCCACGCGCCGTCGTGGCGCAGCAGCGCTGTTTTCTCCTGCGCCCCGGCGATTGAAATGCGGAAGTCGTCTTCCTCGTCCAAGCCAAGCGGAGCGCTCGCGAGGTTGCGCAGCATATCCGCAATCTGTGCCTCGGAAACGGGCTCTCCCTCGAGTGCGCCAACCTCGGGGGTCTCACCCGAAACGAACTGCAAGGCCCCCACGCAATCGCGGCCGATCTTCTCCAGCATGTGCCACGCGTCCGTGCCGCCCGCACGCACCCGTGCAGCAACGCGTTCTCGTATCGCCTGATTGTCCGGCAGCAGGTTTTCCAAGTAGGCGATAACAGGGCCGCCCTGGTGTGCCTCTTCACGCAAAGGCAGCGAAAGCGAGATGGGCATGGCATGTTCCCATGCCAACCATTCCGGATCATAGATAAAGCTGATCGCGCCTGAACCAGCGAGACGCAAAGCCCCCACCAGCCTTCCATTCAGAAGCACCTGCATCGAGCCGCCACGCCCGCGTTTCGCCATCAGAAGATATCCTCGATTTCAAGCGAGCCACCGCGCTCCACCAATCGGAACTCAAGCCCAAGTGCCGCCATGACAGCGAGCACCGTGGCGAGCTTGGTTCCCGCGTCACCATTCTCCAGCGACGAAATCGTCGCGACGCGCAAATTCGTGCGCGCGCTGATATCGCTTTGGGTCCAGCCGCGCGCTTTGCGCGTCCGGCGGAGTGCCTCGCCGATCTGCTCGGCCGTTCGTGCTGTGAGGTCCATGACGTGGCTCCTTTTACGGCACAGCGTAAATCAAAACAAATTACGCTGCAACGTAAATAT